>JBCBTQ010000148.1:0-14850 GCA_039818605.1 Cyanobacteria bacterium J06639_14
CCTGCAACTCGGCCCTTTTATTGATGCCGGAGGCGGTTGGAACAACCAAATACCTAACCCCGATCCGTCTTTTTTACTCGGCATGGGACTGAGCCTCCGGTGGCGGCCTAACGAGGATTTCAGCCTGCGCGCCGATTACGGAATTCCCCTCATTTCCCCCGGCAATGAAGGAGACTCCCTGCAAGAAAATGGACTCTATCTTTCGGTAACTCTGCAACCGTTTTAGGGGCAGACACGGCTAGTTGTTTAATTCAAAATTCAAAATTCAAAATTCAAAATTCAAAATTCAAAATTCAAAACTCACCCCCAACTCCCAACTCCCGCCTCCCAACTCCCGCCTCCCAACTCCCGCCTCCCGCCTCCCGCCTCCCAACTTCTGAGTTCCCACGTCCCGCCCCTGCCCCTACTTTCCGACTCCCGACTCCCGACCCTCTACCCCCACCTCCCTTTGCACTTTTCTGCAATCAAGTCTACGCAAAGGCGTCAGGTGACTTGTCTGCAACCTCTGATAGTGGCTCGAAAGGAACCCCATAAGCTATTAAAGCGCCGTTCAAGGGAGTCTTTGGAGTGACTATCGATGCTTTAGATCATGTTGAACTATTCCGCTGGTGGCACCAGTATCAAGCTCAAATGCTGAATCAAGAAGCTGATCTGATTCGTAATACGCTGTTGCAAGGTATGTTTTCCATTCGTCGTCAGTTAGAGCTCGCTTGCCAAACCCAGCCCAATGCTGAAGCGTTTGGCTGCGAGTCTCATTTGGCCCGACTAGAGGAACTCTACATGCTGCTAGAGAATCTCAGTAATCGTCTGGAGTCAACCTATCTGCGCGATTCCCTGCCACTAGCGCTACAGCATGTCATCGAGCCCTGGCGGGAACGTATTCATGTTAAAGCTGTACTCCCGATGTCTTGGGAGCAAGAACCCGTTGAGCACACAAGAGTCTTGACGTCGTTGGCAGTGCACTTCCTACAGCAGTTGGTGGCAACGACGCCCCAGCCTCAACGCTGCGACATTAGCCTGAAGCGTCTGGGAGATACCAAAACGCTGACATTTGGCTCTTCTTATGCAGAATTATTGTCCTTGTCATCGGTGGCGAAAATTTCCCAAGCACTTATACCTTTTCTCGAAACCTTTCGACTCCTGACTCAGGGTACTTATGATGAGAATAGCCAGCCCCAGTCGCTAACTTGGGTGCTTCGTTGGACAACTCAGACCTCTGATTCAGCTCTCTGATATTGCGTGAACATACTAGCCCCGCTTGCAATTTATGAAACCCACTAACCTTTGCCAAAAAATTCTTGTGCTTGATGATCATGAGTCTGTCTTGAGCGGCACCGTCAGTGTTTTGGAAAAAGAGTATCCCGGTGCGGATATTCGCACGGCTACGACAGCTCAGAGCGCCAAAGAAGAACTGTTACAGGCGGTGCCGGATGTAATGGTCATGGATCTTTCTATTCCGGAATCGTCTGGCGAGCCAACTCAGATCGAGTCTGGTATTCAACTTTTGCAAACCATCCTGGACACTTATCCTGAACTAAACATTGTGGTGCAAAGTGCCCATGTGCGATCGCTCATCCGCCTCAAGCCAGTCATTGATACTCATCAAGGGGGCTTTACGATTGCGGACAAGAATCTGCCGATGCGACAGATGCTCGAAAAACTAGACTGGTCGCTCAAGGGTCTTATCTATACACCCCGCGATATGCGTACGGGGATTGAGGTTAAGCCTGAGTGGTTAGAGGTGTTGCGGTTAGCCTTTAAAGATGGCCTGCAAGACAAAGCGATCGCGGAACATATGAATGTGTCAGAGCGTACCGTCCGCCATTATTGGACGAAAGTTCAAGATGCCTTGAGTGTTTACCCTGAGACGGGCAAGAATATTCGTATTCAGACCGAAATCCGGGCCCGTGACGAGGGGCTGATTGATTAAACCAAGTCTGATTGAGTAGAGGCATCCACCATGGCAAACCATAGAACCCGGCCACTTGCCTGGGAACGGCTGTCTAGTGGTGGTTGGCAGCGTCAGTTGTTGCCAGGAATCACGGTTATTGGCCTAGTGATACTGGCCCGAGCCTTGGGATTTTTGCAAGGGCTGGAATGGAAAACGTTGGATGCCTTCCTGCGCTTGCGGCCAGCAGAATCGCAGGATGAACGACTACTGATTGTTGGTATCGACGAAGCGGATATTCAGCGGGTCGGCACCTACCCCATTCCTGATGCCGATCTGGCAAAACTGCTGCAAACGCTTGCGCAGGATCGCCCCCAAGCCATTGGCATTGATATTTTTCGCGATTTGCCCATTGAACCGGGACACGCTGTTTGGGTTGAAACGTTGGCGACGGTTCCTAACGTCTTTGGTATTGAGCAAGTTTTGGGGAATTGGGTCCCACCACCGCCCACACTACCACCGGAGCAAGTTGGCTTTGTCGATTTCCCGCTGGACCGTGATGGATTTGTCCGCCGGGCTTACTTGGGAGCATTTCCCCCTATCGATCATCCTGCAGGTGATACGTTTCACTTTTCGCTCGCCCTTAAGTTAGCCGAGGCGTATCTGGTCGCGGAAGGATTCACGCTGGATAATGGTCGGCGGAATCCAGACAACATGCGCTTTGGGGAGGCGGAGCTGTTTCAGTTCCAGCCCAACGCTGGCAGTTATGTCGGTACTCCATCAGCTGGCGTGCAGGTATTGATTAATCCCCGCAGTGGCCCATCCCCGTTTGCGATCGTGTCGATGACCGATGTATTGGAGGGGCGAGTTGAAGCTGAGCTGATCCGCGATCGCGTTGTTCTCATTGGCATTATGTCGCTGAGCGTTAAGGATCTGGTTAACTCAGCAGCTGTCAATACAGATAATCCGGGCCTGTTTTATGGTGTCGAAATGCAGGCCCACGTTACCAGTCAACTGCTCAGTACCGTTTTGGATGGCCGACCGGGACTGCAAGTCTGGGCGGATGGTTGGGAGTATCTTTGGATTGCCCTATGGGGTGGGGTCGGGATGCTACTGGTGCGTTACATTCTGCGTCCCTCGCGCTATATCCTGGCTGTCGGCATAATTGGGTTGGCGCTAGTGGGGACAAGTCTGGTTCTGATTGGGGTCGGCGGCTGGTGGATTCCTGTTGTCCCGACTCTGATCGTGTTTGCCATCAATGGCTGTGTTTTGCCCGGATTTTATCTCTATGATCAGACGCTGCGATCGCGGATTGATGAACGACAACGGGTGATTGAGCGTACCTACGATTCGGTCCACAATGGCCCTTTGCAAACCTTGGCGATGTTGTTACGCAAGAAAGAAACACTGGAGCCACAGATCAGCACCCAACTCGAAAACCTGGATCAGGAATTGCGGGCAGTTTATAAACAACTACAGCAAGAATCCTTACCTCAGGAAGATCAGTTGCAGTTGGGCAATCAACATGTCATCGATCTACGCAATCCCCTCCATCAGGTGTTTTACGAGGTCTATACCGAAACGATGAGGCGCGACTTTCCAGGCTTTGTGTCAATCAGGTTTCGGGTCGTGAAATTCGAACCGCTACAGGTCGGCCAACTATCTGCCGACGATCGGCGATCGCTCTGTCGCTTTTTAGAAGAAGCGCTGTGTAATGTGGGTAAACATGCTGTGGGAGCTAAGCAGCTGACAGTCCTGTGCCAGTCAACTGAGTCAGAAAATTTGATTCGTGTAGAAGACAATGGCAAGGTCTGCCAGGATGCCCTGGCGCAGATAAGCAATGGACGTGGTACTCAGCAAGCCGAAGTGCTGGCACAGCGACTGCGAGGAACCTTTCAGCGTTCGGCGCAAACAAAGGGGGTTTGTGCTGAACTCCGGTGGCCTTTGCGTACAGCCCGACCCTGGTGGCCCTGGCAATAGCAATTTGTCAGGGCCAAATTCTTGATGATGCCGAATCTGCATGGCTAACCCCCATGATGGGAAATAGGTGATACCTGTAGAGACGCGACATGTTGCGTCTCTCAATTAGGGGGTGGGTAAACCGGATTTGGCATAAGAGGGGTTTGCAGAAAACTGCAAGTACGCTGTCATTCGAGCGAAGGCAGGCTAGCTCAAAGCTCTGATGTGTCTGGAAAAGGCTTTCCCTATTGTGTAGGTGTAAATACGAGAGCACCTGTCTAGCCATGCGCAGTGACACCTTCAGTCTCTTTCAAACAGTTTTACAAAAAGGCTTTCCAGTCATCTTTAGTTTTCTTGATGATGCGTTGCTGTTAGGACTAACCAAAATTGGTATTAGCGTTCCTTGGCTGCAGTGGCTAAGCCTCATTCTCCTGAGTGCTACGATTCTTTACTGGACCTTCCGAATTGCTCGCTTTTTATATCAGAGATATTCGTAAACTAAGCATTAGGTATCGTCATGACGCAGCGATCGACTATGTGTAATTTTCACATTTGCCGTCAGGTGATTGGTTTCGGCAGTACTATTAGCCTCCTTATTTTCTTGGGTTCTGCTAGCTTGGCCGGCTATGCTCCAGCAAATAATTCTTCTAATCGTCTGAGTAACAGTCTGCAAACGACTGTTGGCGGTAGTCGAGCGTACACACCACCATCTGATTCGCGACGCTCTGGAGAAGACCATACGGGCGGTGGTGTCCGTGGCTGTGGTGAGGATGTCGTGGCTCTGGCACCGCGTCTTGATTTTGTTGGGCAAAGTGTTTCAACGCGTCCGACCTTCGTTTGGTACGTGTTTAGTGATGATGGAGAACCCCTGGAGTTTCACCTATACCGCTATCAAGCCGATGGCTCTAAAGAAGTTGTCTTGATTAACCCCATTGGTCCTAGTGAGCAAGGGTATATGGCCTATACATTGCCCCCTGATCAGCCCGATTTAGGTACCGGCGAAACCTATCTCTGGCAGGTTGTTGCCTACTGTGACGAGAATTTGGAAGATACGGGTGCCTGGACTTCGGCTGATATCGAAATTGTTGCGCCTCCGGCGAACTTGGCTACTGAGTTGCCGGAGGCCCCTCTAGAGAAGGCGCAAGCTTATGCTGGCTATGGCTTTTGGTACGAGGCCATGGCGGCAGTCTATGATGCTGCAACGCCTGAGACCCAAGATTTCCGCCAAAATCTGTTGCTGGACTTGGCCGATTTGGAAACTCCCTCTGAACCCGGTGAGCTATCGGAAGACGAGCGCGAACTCATCGAACAACTGCGAGAAATCGCTGCTATGCCGTAAGCAAAGGATTGAAGCCTTACCCAACATGCCCGTGTCAAGTCAATATGCTGTAAGGGTTTGGCATTGCCCAACCCCTAGGCTCCGTAAATCACTAACCTGCACATCCTAGGGCGTACATGCTTGACTCAACACTAACCGACCATCTGCGAGTTGGTAAACCCCGTCGGGTTCTTGAAGTGCTTGGGTCGTGGTCTCAGGCGCAGTGCGCACAACACCCGTAGGATAAGTCGCGATCGCATCGTCGCCGGGTCGTTGTGGGAGGCCATCCGTCCCTGTAATGACAAAGGAGCCCTCTGTGGTGCTGCTGCGGGCAATGCAACTGCCTGCGGTCAGAGTTTCTGTGCTGACTAACTCACCCGAGAGTTCGTTGAGGCTGTTTTCAATAAAGCTGTTATCCGGAATGGCGATCGTTCCCGTGGCAATACTACCGGTCGCATTCACATCGACTTGGTCATTGCCATCCAGGGCTTCGAGTTCCTCAAGGGTACTGAGTTGTGGTGCCGGTTGATAATTTTCGCCAAAGAATACCGGAGTATCCAACAGAATATTTCCCCCGATGCCATCGGCAGAAAACGCCAGAATATCGCTGTCATCAAACAGAATAATGGTATTAGCTGTAAGCGTAATATCCCCGCCACGGCCTTCACCAGAGATCACATTGGAGCGAATATCACTATCTCCAGAAAAGCGAATATCGCTTGCGAAAACTTCGATACTGCCTCCGGAGCCTTGGGTCGAAATGGTTCGGAGTTCACCGTTTTGCATCGTAAAGTTGTCAGCGATATTAAAAGTGATGTCCCCTGCAGCTCCTGGGCCAGTAGTGGCGGCGGAGAAGATCGTGCCATTGAAGATGTTCAGGTTTTGCGACGTTAACTCAATGTTGCCTCCTGGCCCCGAACCACTGGTTTCAACGGCCAAGAGACCAGGGCCGCTGACTGTAATGGTATTAGGGGCTGTAATTGCCAGGTCACCACCGCGACCACTGCCCGTTGTTGAAGCAGACACTTCTGCACCCGCTGCCAGGGTCAGATTCAGGTTAGGAGTTTGATAAGGCTGTAAGGTCAAGACTCCTCCAGGAGCTGTGCCCTGGGTTTCGGCAAAGATCCCGACTGTTCCTGCCAGGTTCATCTGATCGGCATTTAAGGTAATGCTGCCCCCTTCCTCAATGTTGCTCGCTTCGTCGGTTGCAGTGGCGGTGATTTCTGCCGTTTCAGACAAAACAAAATTAGGGGTATTGATGGTGATATCTCCTGGTTTACCTGCCTCACTAGCTTCCACCGAAATGATCGGGGCAGAATCCTGTACGCCTTCACCCAGGAGAACTTCGGTTGCTGCTGTAATGGTAATGCCGCCGCCCTCACCGGCACCTGAGGTAGCAGCAGAAATACTACCGCCATTCCTTAACCTAAACCGCTCTGTTTCAACAAAAATTGCACCTGCATTCCCCTCGCTCTCGGTATTACTGGTAACGTTGCTGCCGTCAATGGTCAGGTCGTCAGTAATGTTGAAGGTAATGTCGCCAGCGGTGCCGGATCCAGTAGTGGAGGCCGAGAGGGTCACGCCACCGGAAAGCGTCGCACGCTGAGCGGTGACATCAATATCCCCAGCATCTCCTGATCCACTGGTTTCCACTGCCAGACGACCAGGACCACTGATATCAATGGTATTGGGGGCACTAATGACCAAGTCACCGCCATTGCCGCTACTGGTCGTCGAAGCCGAAACCTCGGCCCCCTCGGCCAACATCACGTTCAAGTTGGGATTCGTTTCACCGAGGCTCGGTTGGTAAGGTTGCAGCGTCAAGACTCCTCCAGGAGCTTCCCCCTGGGTTTCGGCAAAGATGCCAACCGTTCCTTCCAGGTTCATCTGATCCGCACTCAAGGTAATGCTGCCCCCTTCCTCATTCGTTGCCGTTTCTGTAGCTGTGGCGGTGATGCTGGCGGTTTCCGATAAGACAAAGGTGGGGGTGTTGATAAAGACATTGCCCGGACGGCCAGAACCACTAGCTTCAACGGAAATAACCGGGGCAAAATCCTGTACTCCCTGGCCAAATTCGATCGTGTTAGTGGCATCAATAACAATGGTGCCCCCATTCCCTTCGCTGGCGGTCGGTGCGAGAATTTGTGCGCCATTGTTTAAGCTAAAGCGTTCCGCTTCAATGCGAACATCGCCAGCCTGACCTGCCCCCTCAGTAGAAGTAGAAATATCAGAGTTCTCAATATTGATTTCAGGTGCACTGAGCTCGATATCGCCAGCGCGGCCATCAGCGAAGCTTTGGGCTTGCAGCTGACTGTTTGATAAGAGTTGAATGCTTTCACCTGCAGTCACTTCAATGAGCCCACCCTGGCCGCTACTGTTGGCATTGGTATTGATTTGGCTATTATTGAAGGCAATTTGGCCCGGACTGGTAATTTCGACGTTGCCTGCAGGCTGAGTCCCATTAGCATCGGCTTGAATGGAGACATTGTTGAAGTTAATATCGCCATCACTTTCAATAACCGTTGCCCCGGACTGACTCAAAAAATCGTCAAGGTTTACTGTAATCCCGTTGGGGAGTAGGTCTTGAAGAAAAGAAATAAAGACTTGAACTTGACCGCTGGTAATGAGGTTCAAGTTATCAACCTCTAGGTCTAGGGTCTGACCAATATTACTGATACGAACATCGCCTGAATCGCCCGCACTGGAAAAGGTCAATATATCGACGTTGGAAATATCTATCGCCTCCAAAATAACGGGGCCACCCCTTTCCGTGGTTTCCCCTGTGCTGCTAACTGCAAAGGTATTAATGGGAGTATTGGAGTTGTTATCACCCTGGATAATACCTAGTGGAGCCCTCAAAGTTATAGGAGCACCGTTGCTAGCATTGCCTGTTTGAGAGAACGAGAAGGAGGCTAAACCGGCATCTATAGTCGAGGCATCTCTAAAAAGCCTAATATTGCTTTCAGTGGAGGAAATGGTAATAGGTCCCCCATTACTAGCATCGCCTGCTCCATTCGCCAGTGAAAAGGCCTGTAATTCTCCATTAATCGAGACTTCCCCAACAGCAGCAATCGTAATTGCGCCACCGTTGCCAGCATCCTCATTGGCTGAGAATGAGAATGAATCGAAGTTGCCGTCAATATTGACACTCCCGAAAGTCGATTCAATATCAATTGTGCCGCCATTCCCGGCATTCCCACTGGATGATCGCGAACCCGTGTCCACGGCGTCATTATTCGCATCGGCAGCGCCTACCAGTGTGACATCACCATCAGCGGTAATCGTCACCGCGCCACCGTTCCCAGCATTCCCGATGAAATCTTCACTACCTGTTTTGCCGGAACGTGCATCTACTTGACCGTAAATTGTGACCGCTCCCGATTCAGCCGTAATTGAAATGGGGCCTCCATTGCCAGAGTCATCATTGTTAGCGACTGATCGCGAGTCAATGCCTTGAGTATTTCCTGCCTCCCCGATTTCAACATTGCCGTCAAAAGCCGTAATGGTAATCGCCCCACCATCACTAACAGTTCCGTTGTTTCCAGTTGAACTACTCGATTCTAAGCTGCCGTCAGTAAGCGTGATGTCCCCCGCATCGGAAGTAATGGTAATGCTGCCCCCCTCGCTAGCCCCTCCGGCTGTTTCTGAGTCTGACCGTAACCGCGATCGCGAGTTTATGCCTCTATCAATCAAGACATTTCCTGTAGCGCTAATAGAAATGTCGCCCCCTGACCCCGCACTATTGCCACGTGACTCTGACTCTGAGCTAACATCTCTGCCAAGGGTGATGTTTCCCGAATCGGGGTCCTCGGAATTGGCAACAATGGTAATGGGGCCTCCTGCTCCGCTATTCCCAGAGTCCGATTTCGATTCGGCGTTAGCATTCAAGTTATTTTCAATCAAGATATTGCCAGAAGCTGCAGTCATGGAAATTGCCCCCCCATTCCCGGCATTCCCACTTTCTGATTGGGAGGATGAATTTGCTGATCCGTCAAGAGCAATATCCCCAGACAAAGAGAAAACGGTAACATCCCCTCCGTTGCCTACATCTCCCTCCGCCTCTGAGTGGGCATCCAAAGAGCCGTCTTCCAGCGTGACATTCCCGTCAGCGGTGATGGTAATAGCTCCACCGTTCCCAGCATTGCCTTCGTCCGATCGCGATATGGATTCCACTTTATCGCCAAGAGCCACTGTCCCAACTGTTGCGGTAATTGCGACAGCTCCACCGTCCCCAGCATTGCCTTCGTCTGAGCGCGATCGCGTGACCACTTCCCCCTCAATCGTGACGTTGCCAGCATCTGAGGAAATTTCAACAGCTCCCCCATTCCCGGCATTACCATTTTCTGAGCGAGATTGTGAAGTCACATCGTCTGCAATCGCGACATCCCCCGCAGCGGTGATGGAAATTGCCCCACTATTAGCGGTATTTCCATCGTCTGAACGTGAGGAGGACTCTATATCGTCGCTAATTGAGATCGCTCCACCAGTAGCTGTAATGCTAATGGTCCCTCCATTACCCGCATCCCCATCTTCTGATCGCGAGAAGGATGCCAGTTCGCCATCAATCGTGATGTTGCCAGCTATGGAGGAAATGGTAATCACCCCGCCGTCACCGGTATTCTCAGCATTTGATCGCGAAAACGATTCCAGATCACCATCACCCATGATGTCTCCGACCGCTGTTAGAGTGATGTTGCCTCCAGGATTGTTTCCATTCCTGGTATCCAAGTCTTCCAAAATAATGCCGCCCGCCTGACTCGTGAGCGTAATGGGACCACCGTCGGTCGTGATATCAGCAACTTCAATGTTGCCTTCACTTACAAAATCCACCACCAATCCCCCGGTATCCACACTCGTGGATACCTCTCCAGTGCCTATAATGCTGCCCCCTGCATTTAATAAAAAGGCAGGATTATTGGGGTCAACGGCAGGATCAATGGCATCAATCTCAACTTCCCCGTAGGTGATGTCATTGCCTGCGGTTACCTGCAACGAGGCTCCGGTGTAGTCCCCTACGGCAAAGTCGTCGGCGACATCAAAAATGGGGTCTTCCAGACTCCCAAAATTTGCCAGTTCGCCTGCCAGGGTCCGAGTCGAAAAACTACCCCCCACATCGAAATGGGCATCGGCAGAAATCACTCCATCACTCACCAGCGTCAAATCGCCCCCACTGACAAAGGGTGTCTGCTGCAGATGGTTTAGCGCCAGAATATCCACCCCCTGATTGCCCTGAATGGTGAGGGCATTACCCGCTTGGGCGACGAAGGCATCAGTCACCGTATCCCGCACGGTCACCGTATCGCTTGCCAACAAGGACAAGTCTCCGCCTGCGGTTACCGATCCTTGTACCTGCAGATTTTGCCCTGCCAGCGCGAGGTTCCCGCCTGCGGTCAGTTGTGCGTCATTCGTGAGATTACCTGAACCTGCCGTCAAATAATTGAAAAATGAGACCTCTGGGGCGATTGTTAGCAGACTGCTGTTTTGAGGCTCAGTTGCGCTGTAGACACCCTCTCCCAACGAAATCGCATCTGCCGTAGTGGCATAAAATGAGCCACTCACATTCAGTGACGCCGTCTCCCCAAACACAATGCCATTGGGGTTGATCAAAAACAGGTCTGCCGCACCATCCACTCCCAACGTACCGAAAATATTTGACGGGTCACCGCCTGTAACGCGACTCAGGATGGATTCAATACTGGTGGGGTTGGCAAAGTAAACCCGCTGCCCGGCATCAATATTGAATGTCTCAAAACTGTGGAACAAATTACTGCCCCGTTGGGCACCGCCTTCAATCAAATCCGCCAATTCCCCTTGCACTATTACACCGGGGGCGATGACAGAATTTTCATTTTCTAGCGTGTTATCGGGAATGAGCTGAGCTTGGGCCGAGGCCGTAACCGAAAAGGCGATCGCACAGGGGGGTACTAGAAGTAGATGGAGCGATAGAGGAGAACGCATCATCGTTAATAGCAAGATAGGGGGCAATCATACTTGATGAGGAGTATCGTTTCTCATCATCGATACTTGATAGGACGCACAGTCTTCATTAGCGTACTATTCAAACCCTTAGCTGAATTGATTACTCATGTCTTCTTAACTTTGCGAATATTTGTCTGTGTGGTGAAGACCTTTCACCTCTGTAAGCCTGCCAAGGCGATCGCGCCGAAAGGAATTCCCGATTGGGGCATGGGAGCGAGTGCCTTGTTCCCAATCTCAGGTGGTTGATTCCTGACTTTGAAAGTAGCCAAGCATCACTGGTAGACATGTCTATCGAAGTCAGGCACTACTGAAATTCGTCCCTGTCTATATCAGTAGAGACACAGTAAAACAGTCAATGCCCCAAAGGAAACAAAAAACATGTTTTCTCCTATACATTTAATTGCAATAGCTTTATGCTTTTTGTATTTTTTTAATTAATTCTTCTGAGTGGTGTTTATCAATGCTTTTGGAGAAATTATAAGGAAGAACAGACGTGGCTGAATTTATGCGTACTAATGGTCTCAGCCTTGCTATGGCCCATCGTCATTCCAATTGCATACATTCGACTACTAGAGGAAAAGACTAATAAGTAATCGCAAGCAGATAAAGAGAAACCATTTTGACTGACTTGAGCATTTATCTCATCAGTCTAGAAAAACTGCAGCTTTATTTTTTGCTTGATGGGCATGTTAAGTTACCTTACATGATGTTCAGAGAGTTGTCATGCCCAAAAACCTTCAAAGAGACAATGATTTTTGGCATGACAAACTGAGCTGCGCACATCGGATAAGTGTCACAGTTGGAAAAATGCATCAGTTGAAGAGTCAACTCACTTAATAGGCTAGAAGGTTATCTCGTAAGGTGCTGCCGGTATATTCTGTGCGATATCGGCCGCGACGTTGCAATTCGGGTACCACCATATCAACAAATTCCTCATAACAACCTGGGGTATAAGTTGCAACTAACATGAACCCATCTGCTCCCCCTTCATCCACAAAATATTCGATTTTGTCTGCAATATCGGCAGCAGTGCCATAAAGAATTGGCATCCCCATCCCCATGGCATAGTATAAAGCGGCTTCTTTAACCGTGAGAGGATCTCCTCCTTTGGCATAAATGATGCTTTCAAAGAGTCCTTGAATGCCTGGAATTTCAATATTCTGCACATATTCATCCAGATCATAGGTGGAAAAATCGGGGCCAAAGTGACCAGAAATCCAGGCCAATGCACCTTCTAGAGGAATATTATTCAGAATTTGCTCGTATTTTGCCTTGGCATGTTCACGCGATTCACCCACAATGCATTGCAAACCATAAATTAGCTTAACGCTACCAGCTGGACGCTGAAAACGATTTTGGAGGCGATCGTTCAAGTCGTCAGCATACTGTCGCATTCTTTCTACGGTGGGATGGACCGCAAAAATTGCTTCCGCATGTTTGGATGCAAAGTCCCGGCCTCGATCCGATGACCCTGCTTGCCAGATTACCGGTCGACCTTGGGGCGAATGAAAACAGAAGGAACGCCCTTTACATTTAAAGTATTTCCCTTGGTGGTTCACTTCATGGACTTTAGCTGGATCAGCAAAGATACCACTTTCCTTATCTGCAATAATGGCGTCTGGCTCCCAAGAATCCCAGAGCTGATAGCAAATATCCATGTACTCTTCCATGCGATCGTACCGTTCGGAGCGTGGAGTCATATCAGCCCCGTAAGCATCCCATTCACTTTTGGAATAGGAACTCACTACATTCCACGCAATTCGCCCCCCTGACAGATGATCCAAACTAGAAAGGCGACGCACCATGGAATAAGGATGCTCAAAGGCTGTGGATAGGGTGACGCCTACCCCCAGATGTTTGGTTGCTGTCGTGATGATAGGAACGATGGTTGAGGGTTCATGGGTCGGACATTGAACAGCCCATTTAACGCAGGCATCAGAGCTATTCTTGAAGTTGTTGTAGGGGGCTAATTCGTCAGCAATAAACATGCCGTCAAACAGCCCACGCTCCATGGTGCGGGCCATGTGTTGCCAGTAGGCCGGGCGACTCCATTCCCAGTTGATTTTATCTTTGGCATGTCGCCACATCCCCGTGGCATGGCTATTAACCCCATGCTGCAAGAAACCCAGTAAGTGAATCTTCTTTTTAGCTGACATTTTTATGCTCCTAATTCCTTTCTTTATGGGTGACAAACTGTATGTGTTTGTTTGTTAGCAACTAGCCTGAAAATCGCGTTTTTATTCCTTAATGCCAGTTGCAAACTCAAGCAATGATTCTTGGAGGCGGGTTTCGATATCGTCATCTAATTGGATGCCGCCACCCTCAAGGCGCTGCATTTGAGAATCGACAATGAATATCCCTCGCTGAATGTGGGTTGCGCCTAGTACGGCGAAGAGTGGCTTCATCGAATATTCCAGGGAGAGAAGATGGGTGATGGTGCCACCAGTGGCGATGGGAAAGATTGTTTTACCTGCAAACGCATATTGTGGTAGCAAATCCAAAAGAGCTTTCAAAATGCCGGTATAGGTTGCTTTATAAACAGGCGTTGCGATCATAATTCCCTTCGCAGTCTCAACCAGATTGATGAATTCTTTCAGTTCTAAACTCTCAAAATTGGCAAACACTAGATCTTCAGGTTTAATATCTCGAATGGTAAATGTCTTGACCTGAAGTCCATGAGTTTCAAGCACAGCCTGTGAGTGTGCCAGAACGGCTGATGATCGCGAAGATTGGGAAGGACTACCGGCGATCGCTAGAATGTCATGCATGGTATTAAGTTCCTCACTGTACGAATGCAGGCTTAAACTCAAAGCCAACCCGGAAAAGACTTAGCCAAGCGGTATGACTCAATTAAGAAGCTATTTTGGCATTCAAGAATTCCATGTATTTGCTAAACCTTTCATCTACAAAGTAGCTATTAGAAAACTCATTGGCAAAAGAAACTTGTTGAAAATGGTAGTCTAAGCCCAAAAGGCTGTAGGTCAGCCTTAGAAAATAGTCGTCAACCCAAAAATCCACATCAAACTTAGAAATGCCATATCGACCTTCAAGGCGTCGATTTAAAGTTTTGAGTAACCAGGACCATTGCGGTTTGAGCGTTGGCTCAATGCGATTGCCAAAATTCATGTCAAAGAAATGAAGAATTTGAGTGGGATGGAAGTTGGCAAGCTGAGATAACTTGCGGGCAGATTGAATAGGGTTAGATAAGAACCAATAGTTGGCAATAATCAAGTAATAGAGATAGGTGATTACCGCTTGCGGGTAGTCGCGTATAACTTCACTACGACAGACAATGCCTCTCAAGGAGGGTAAGCGAACATTTGCAGTTTGCGATCGCTCTAACCGCTTGGCAAACTTATGCTTTTCCAATTGCAGCGCAAACGTTTCACAGCAAACGTGGGCATCAATACTGTTATTAATCAAACTATTACTAGCAGTTCGTGAATCTTCGTTGATTAACGTACAATCTTTGTTGACGTCATAACCACATAAATCCAATAGAGTGACTATGAAGCGGTGAGAATTTGTGCCAAATGGAACGGAAATTCTGCGATTCTTAAGATCGTAAATAGAACTAATGTCGGAGGATTTTGGTAAGACAATGCTAATATCTTGACCTGAAATGTTATAGGAGGCCATGCCGATCAACTTTGAACCAAAATTCAAGTCATCGAAGAAGATCGACCCATTTCTCAACAGGGCCATG
>JBCBTQ010000149.1:0-14626 GCA_039818605.1 Cyanobacteria bacterium J06639_14
CGAGCGGTTGAGGTTCCTGCTGCTGGCAAGGTTGTGACAACTGAAGTCTTCCAACAGGTATTTCGAGGGACTGCACAGCCTTATTTCAATGAAGTAGAAACAACAACTGCTTACTCTGAAATTGCCGATGATGACTTTGCGATTCAAGCCGATCAAGTGACGGCAATTTATCTATCCCCGCAAGACATCAACTATTTCAAGGCTCCCGATCAACCGGTTGCACTTTATCGTTATCGACTTGAATTCACCCCCGTTGCTCTTCATCCTTAGATTTAAAAGTAAAGAAAGACCGAGTCGTGTGAGTACGACTCGGTCTTTAGACATCGAACTGGGTTTGTTTTAGAAATTCAGACGCCACCCCGACGATGCACCCAGTGATATCCCCTGATAGTAGGTCAAAAGTTAGGCAAGCTTGTTACGCTTACGGTTAACGACTGTGCCAGCAATTCCTAGGCCCAAAAGCGCCAGTACTCCTGTGGGTTCAGGGACATCAGCGGTTTCTGTATCGACTAAACCTTTGACAGCGATGACAACGTCGTTGTAGTCTCTGTCACCACCGTTGTAGAGATCTTCAAAAGCTAAGACCAAGTATTCTTGATACTGATAAGTTGTGACGTGCTGCAGACCATCACCATTCATTGTGTCTTCAGCACTCAAGCTATCGAAAACATTGCCGGTTCCACTAAAGCCATTGCGAATGAAGAAGTTAACTGTGTCACCTGCATCAACATCACCAATCTTATAGCCTTCGCCTAACGCTAGTGGCCCACCGTTAGCCAAAATGCTGTTGGTAGATGAAGCATCTTCCCAAATCACGTCAACTTCATTATTCCAGAAGTCTGTCAGATTACTACTGCCACTTGCTGTGGAGTAGCCAAACTTATTGTGATAGCCTGCACCTTCATTAATGAAGAAAACTTCCACATCATGGGCACCCGCTTCCCAGGTCAGATCGTTTGTATCGAGAGCGACCAGGTCATCTAGCTTCGCGCCATCTGTACCGTAAGCAGCGCGCTCATTGTTCACAAAAGAGTTGATAGCAAACCAATCGTCAAATTCTAGGGAGTAATCAGCTGCTTGAGCATTGTAAGCACCTGAGACATTGTTGTACTGAGTTTGGTACTGGCTATTATCAGGATTGGCATTCAACAAACCGGCAGCCTGTTGAGAGAGGGTTGCAGCATTTGCTGTAGAGGCATTGCCTAAGGCCGCGATCGCTGTGATGGCAGCAATCCCTAAAGTAGACATGGATAACTTCATGAGTGTAATCTCCGACAGAGTAGCGTTCCTGAAAAGTAACTTTTGTTACCTGGATGAACCCAGTATCGGAAATTTAGCTCGAGGATCTAACCGTGGATTTTCTATACGTCTAAAAGTTGACTATGTCAGTAATTAGCGCATTTTAAGCATGATTTTTAAGAAAAACAATCGCTGTTGCTTTGAGAGTCCTAAGAATTACGGATAAGGAAAAACTCATCCTTTTCAGCCCCTCAAAAAGTAGATAACTTTGACAGTATTTCTACTGGAATAAGCTCATGATTGACTCAGGCTCAGAGAGTGTTTGGCACAAAGAATTTAAGATATTCATCACTGGGATAACTTTCTGCTTCAAGTTGGCAGCTTACTTGGACAGGTTCCGTGGAGGAATTTCTGAGCCCCGATAAAATTTCTGCTCCAGGTTGCCTAACCATAGCCATAACAATCCGGCTGCGATAGGCAAGGTTGTCAGGAGCCCGCCCCATAGCAGGGGCAAGGAATCAGAAAGCGCCACCGTTATGGGAATCAAAGACCAGGCGATAGCAGTGATAATCAATGTCCCCTGGCGGATTTGTTGTAGTCGCTGAAGTGCTGCACGACAGCTGCTGCAGTGCTTGGTATGGGAGTGATAGCGATCGAGCAGGGCTGCGGTTGATTGCTGGGGGGGGAGTGGTTGGCCTGGAAACGGATCAGCGGCGAATTCACGAATCCATTGGTGAAAGGCAACTACATAGCGATCGGCTGGGGTCGGTAGATAGCAGATTTGAGCGTAGGGGCGATCGCCCGCTTGGGCAATGAGCCGTTCTTGTAGATGAAGGAAGATTTGATCATCTTCGAGGACACGATTATTGCCAATGTGGCTATACCAACGGGGCGTCAGCTTGATAAAAAAGCTGGGTAACTTGGAGGAAAACTTGAATGGAAACCTGGCAAATAAGCGACATTCCCCTTTGCGAATGGGAGTGGCGTATACCACTGTCAGCGTGCGACCAAACTGCTTAGAGGTCAGGTCATGGTACATCAAGGCAGGAGCAACAAAAGTTGTGTGCTGAGTGCCTAATTTGCCCTTACGAGGTCCCTCTGGCCAAATTCCCCGAAACCCTTGTTTGCTAGCTTCGAGGACATCCATTTGCATCGGAGCGGCATTTTCGCGCTTACCGACCGTTTGGTGATGGGTGTAAGGAATGTGGCTAGCATCGAGAACGTTTTCTAACAGGGTGAGAGCATCGTAGGGTAAGTCGCGGAAGGTATTAAGCATCACCCAACCGTCCGGTTCTGCCTCCAGAGGTTCAATGATTGGGACCGGAACCTGAGCTGCATTTTCAGCCTTGCCAGGATATACAAACAGGAGTCCCTGGTGTACGGCTGTGGGCATTGAGGCTACACAAGCTCGATTGGACCGATGCGCTTGGCCATCAAGGGCTTGTTGAGGAATCTGTTCACAGACGCCGCTACCAGCAAAGGCCCAGCCATGATAAGGACACTCCAGATTTCCCGCTTCATTGATCCGCCCTTCAGATAAAGGAGCGAGGCGATGGGGACACTGGTCGGCAAAAACACGCCAGGTTGAGGATTGGGGATCCCACCAAATCACGACAGCTTGATCGAGTAGTGTGAAGCGAGTAGGGCGGGTTTGGTCTAAATCTTCGATGTAGTGGATGGGATACCAGGCTTCGACCCAGTCAAAGTAATTCGGATCAGGACCACCCGCAGCGCTGGGGGCTAGACTCTGGGAGCTGGGGGACGTCATCGCGTCTTGGGTAGCCGTCATGATTTTTCGGAAATACGCTTACTTATTTATTGTGTTACAAAAATTTATAAATTGCCGCGCATTTACTTTTTTGCTGATGGCAAGGACTGGCAATATAACTTCAAAATTGACTAATCCGCTTGGTTGAGAAGGCTAGAATCGTGCGGCAAGCCGGTTTATGACTTTGCCTAAGGTGAGTGCAGCCTGGAGTTTGGCCGGTTTGTGATGGCACCTCACAGGTCTAGAACGTCGCGATGATGGCGGAATTGTCTATGGCTGTAGTGAGGTTTGGTTTTAGCGAGGATGTTTGCATGGAAGTTGCAATGGATGCGATGGGCCTTGTCGGTGATTTAGAGCAAATGTCGCGCGATCGCCATCGAGTCTCCCAAGCAGTTGGCAATATCGTCGATACCCTAACGCAGACGGAAACAGTTAGCCGCGAAACCTCAGGGCAATTGGGCCTAGCGCCACAAATTCAGCAGGTGAGGACGGTCAAGGAATCCTTGAGCCAGGGAACCTTTAGGCTGCTTGTTCTAGGGGATATGAAGCGGGGTAAGTCAACCTTTTTGAATGCGCTCCTCGGAGAACGGTTGCTGCCCAGTGATGTCAATCCCTGTACGGCGGTCCTGACGTTAATTAAATATGGTGCCGCAAAGCAAGTCACTATTTATTACACGGGGGATAAACCCTCGGCGGCGATTGATTTTGCTACTTTTCGAGAACAGTACACGATTGATCCAGAAGAAGCCAAAAAGCTGGACGAGAAGCAGGAAATGGCGTTCCCGGATGTGAGCCATGCGGTGGTGGAATATCCGCTCCCACTGCTAGAACAGGGCATCGAGTTTGTCGATACGCCAGGGTTAAATGATACAGAAGCCCGCAACGAGCAGGTGTTGAAGTACGTTGATGAATGTCAGGCTGTTTTGTTTATCCTGAGCGCTAATCAGCCCTGTACCTTAGATGAGCGGCGATATCTGACGAATTATCTGAAGGGGCGAGGGCTCACGATTTTCTTTTTGATCAATGGTTGGGACCGGGTGAAGAGTAGTTTAGTAGATCCCGATGATGCCGACGAGTTGCAAGAGGCTGCAAATAAGCTGCGGAAAGTCTTTCAGCAACATCTGTTGGAATATTGCCAGATTAATGAAGAAAACCGTTATGACCAGCGAGTGTTTGAAATATCGGCGCTAGCAGCGCTGCGGCGTCGGCTGAAAGCCTCCGACGCTGATCTCGGCGGGACAGGCTTTCCTGAGTTGCTGGCAAGTTTAGGGCAATTTCTGGTGCAAGAGCGAGGCCAGGCAGCGCTGTGTTGGGCCGAGACGATGGTTCGTCGCACCTACCGTCAAGTGTGCGAAGCGGTGGATCGTCGTATTCCTCTTCTCGAAGAGACTGCAGAAACCCTTTCGCAAAAGATTGCTTCTGTCCAAGCTGAGTTTGCCAAGCTGAAAGAAATTCGTGATGCTTATCGATCGCTGATTCAAGAGACCCGCGATCGCCAGGCCGAAGCCACGGCTGACTCCTTCAAGGCATATATCCTCAAACTAGAGGAAACTTTTGAACAGGATTTTGTGGATTCGCAGCCGGATTTAGATTTCTTGCAATTTCTGGAGAAAGAAAAACGCGCCGCTTTCTACACTAACTTTAAGCGTGCCTTTGAGCGCTACATGAATGATCGACTGGCGGCTTGGGAATTTATGGCTAAGCAAGACCTCAGTAAAGCGTTTGCTGAGCTGCAAACGAGTGCTGAGGAATATCAAGAAGCCTACGCAGCGGTTATCGAAACCATGAATGAAAAACTCCTGGGAGAACGGTTTTATGCTGTTGGTCACCGCTATGACCCGGATACGGTTTCCCTATGGAGTGACAATGTTAAAGAGCTGTTTGCATCGATTCCTGATGTGCTGAATGATTCGAGTAGCCGCTTCAACTATTTCTGGCAAAGCGTGCTCAGGCTGGCGCTCGTTTACGTTTGTGTTTACGTTGCGCTTTACATTCTGGGCATCATGTTCAGCAGCTTGATTTTGAATGTTATTGGGGTGCTGATGGTGGGGGGTGGGGTCCTGGCAGCTCAGGCTGAAGTGGTGCGCCAAAAGTTTCTCAGCACGACTAAAGATGAGTTTGTGAAACACTTACCTCAAATTGCTGATGAGCAATGGCGTCCTGTCTACAAAGCCGTGCAAAGCTGCTTTGAGGTCTATGAGGAGGAGATTATCGGTCGTATTACGGCTGATATTGCAGCGCGTGAGGCTGAGTTGGATAACTTGCTCAAGCAAAAGCAATCCCATGAAATCAATCGTGATAGCGAAATTCATCGTTTACATACACTCAAGGCATCCATTGCTGATGAGATGGCCGCGATCGCTCAGATTGCCGAGGGTGGATCTGCAGTGGAACCTTTATCTTCTTGATTTGAAGGGAGGGATAGCCTGATTGAGTGGCTACTTTTTCGGAGTGTCCACTCGTTATCTGCAACGGTGAGACCTCACTGTGAGACCTCTGGATTGACATTCAGCATTTGAGTTCCTCAGAAATTGTGACACCTCATTGTGAGGCATATAGATTGATATTCGAACTGCGTGTTCCTGCTTAGACTGCGTACAGCAAAAAGTTCCCTCCAACGAACATTTTCCTACCGATCACTGCACCCCAGGAATTGCGAATTATGAGTTATACCGTCGGGACGAATCGTTTCCTTGAAGATCTAGACAGGGTTGCCCAGGTCCGTCGCAGTATGGCGCAGTCCCTGACGCAACTTGCTGACATTCTGGGCCGGGTGGAGTCAGAGGGCACCCATACCTCTGGGCAACTGGGGCTAGAACGGGAGATCGAGGATGTCACCCTGGCGGGGCAAAATCTGGCTCAAGGCGTATTTCGCCTGTTAGTTTTGGGTGATATGAAACGGGGCAAAAGCACCTTCTTGAATGCCCTGATTGGGGAAAATCTGTTGCCCAGTGATGTGAATCCCTGTACGGCCTTGCTTACCGTTCTCAAGTACGGTCCAGAAAAGCTGGTGGAGATTCATTTCAAAGATGACAGTCTGCCAGAAGTGATTGACTTTAGGGCTTTTAAGGAGCGGTACACCATTGCACCGGAAGAGGCCAAGCAACTTGAATCGCGTCAGGAGGATGCTTTTCCTAACGTCAGTCATGCCGTTGTGACGTATCCTCTGCCCTTACTGGAAAAAGGGGTGGAAATTGTGGATAGTCCGGGTTTGAACGATACAGAAGCCCGCAATGAATTATCCCTGGGGTACATCAATAACTGTCATGCCATTTTGTTTGTGATGCGGGCTACACAACCCTGCACCCTGGCCGAACGACGCTATCTGGAGAATTACATTCAGGGGCGGGGGCTGGCGATCTTCTTTTTGATCAATGCTTGGGATCAGGTTAAAGAGAGTTTGATTGATCCGGATGATGCCGAGGAGTTGGGGGAAGCAGAAGCGAAATTACACAAGGTCTTTCGCAGCAATCTTCAAGAATATTGTCAGCTGGAAGGAGAAGATTGGTACGACGAGCGAGTCTTTGCGATTTCTGCCCTTCAGGCTTTGCGGCGGCGGGTGAAGGATACGGATGCTGAGTTAAACGGAACCGGCTTCCCGGAATTTATGGGGGCGCTCAATACGTTTTTGACGCAGGAGCGGGCGATCGCTGAATTCCGTCAGGCTCGCACCTTGGCCCGCCAAGCCCATGGTCGTTTTCAAGAAGCACTGGGTCGTCGCATTCCACTCTTGAGCCAATCGGTGGATGAACTCAAGACTCGTCTTGCATCGGTAGAGCCTGAGTTTACGGCGCTGAGCGATATTCGCGATCGCTTCAAAGACGAAATCCGCACACTGCGCGATCAAAAAGCACGGGCCGTGGCCGATTCCTTTCGTACTTATGTTTTGAACCTGGAGCATACCTTTGAGCAAGATTTCATTCGCTATCAGCCCGATTTAGGCTTTCTCGATTTTCTGCGACAGGATCGCCGGGAAGCCTTTGGGCGAGGTTTGCAGCGGGCTTTTGAGCAGTATGTCAACGATAAGTTTCAGGCTTGGGTGAAAACGGCTGAAACTGACCTTGACGAAGCGTTTCAGAAACTGGCTCGCAGTGCCTCAGAGTACGGCATCTCGTACACCCAGGTGACCGACCGGATTACGGAAAAGTTGACGGGGAATAGCATTGGCGTACGCACCCAAGCGGACTATGAGGAGGCTTCACCAGGTTGGGCCAAATGGGCGATGGGACTGGTGTCTTTAGCCACCGGCAATATCGCGGGCGTGGCTTTAGCGGCAACCGGCTTCGATTGGAAAAGTATTCTCCTCAACTTTCTTACCGTGACCAGTGTTGCCTTTGTCGCGGCTTCTATCTTTAGTGTCGTGCTGGGCCCGGTTGCTCTGGCGCTGGTGGGATTGGGTATTGGCGTGCTGCAAGCTGACCAGGCTCGTAAAGAATTGGTCAAAGCCCTGAAGAAGGAGTTGGTTAAATATTTGCCTCAGGTCGCTCAAGAGCAATGGCAACCCATTTATCAGTCCGTGCGCGAGTGTTTTGACAAGTATGAAACGGAAGTGATTCGTCGCATTGATGATGACATTGACTGTCGCAAGGCCGAGTTGGATAACCTGGTGAAGCAGAAGGAGTCCCATGAAATCAATCGGGATGCTGAACTGGCCCGGTTAGAAGGTGCCGAGCAGCAGCTGGTGACGGTTAAAAATAAAGTAGAACAGGACTATCAGACATTGTTGGGATAGTTGAGGGGAAGGAGCGTAGCAGCGTAGAAGGGAGAATGGGTAGGAGCGTTGTGGAATTTGGGTTTGAACTCAAAACGACTGCCTTGGCGTGGCTGCTCTTGCGGCTTGTTGTGCATCTGTTGTCTGTCTAAAAAGCGATCGCTATGACTCAATCAACACCATCTCAATCGCTGGTAGATACGCTACGTCGCGCTGTGGGATTATTTGAGGCTGACGCTCACCACCGCTTGAAGCAGTCGGTGATTACGATGTGCGATCGCGTCGTGCAGGGGGATTATCGGATTGCCGTATTTGGTCCCTTTAATTACGGCAAGTCGACGCTGTTGAACGCCATTCTGGGCGAGAAGGCGCTGCCGATTGACTTAATTCCCACCACCGGAGCGGCTATTACGGTTTGCTATGGGGCCGAATTGCAGACGCGCATCACGCTGAAGACAGGTCAGGTGATTACAGAAGACGGAACGGCTGTCCTGAAACGATATGCGATCTTAGACGACCAGCGGCGGATGCGGGAAGACGTGGCCGCTGTAGCGGTTCACTGTCCCCACCCGTTTTTGCAGGCTGGGGTAGAACTGTTGGACTTACCGGGAACCGACGATCGCCAAGAGCAGAATGACTTGGTGCAGGACCAGTTACTGACGGCTGATTTAGTCGTGCAGATGCTGGATGGTCGGAAGTTGATGACGCTGGGAGAACGGGAGCATTTACGGGACTGGCTGCTGGATCGCGGCATGAAAACGGTCATGTTTGTGGTTAATTTTCTGAACCTGATGCCGCCTGAGGACCAAAAGCAGGTGTCGCATCGCTTACGTTTTGTGGCTGAGAGTTTTCGCACCGACTTACCGGCTGGCGTGAGTAACCTGTATCGTGTGGATGCGCTTCCAGCCCTCAGAGCTCGCTTGAAAGGAGACATGGCTACAGCCCAAACGACTGGATTGCCCGCCCTGGAATCAGCCTTGCAAACGGTGATGCAAATGCAGCAATCGCAGGTAGCGGAAAAACGCCAGCAGCGGCTCACGGTGCTGGCGCAGGAAGTCCATACGGTGTTGGCACGACAGGCTCATATCCTGGCGACGCGTATTAATAATGCTGAGCAGCAAACTCAGGACGAGAAAATGGTTTTGCTGCAGAAAGCAAAAACCCTGATTAAGCGAGGGTTTGACGGTAGTACGCGGGATTTACGCAACTGGTTGATTCCTGATAATTTGCTCAGTCTCTATCAAGCGGAGTTGGCGATCGCGCTCAAGCAGTTCGACTACAGTGCGTGGAAGACCTTTACGCTGGAGCCGAATTGGACCGAGCGTCGGAAGGCGGTGGTGAGTTGGGTACATAAGGCGTGTGAATTCTTCGATCGCCCGCGTCCGGTGGATTTATGGATTGCGTTACCGGCTGAACCGACGGCTGAGTTTGCGACGCAGCAACAATCACAGACTGCGCCAGCGAGTGGTGGACCGGGAGTGATGCCGGTGGCGATCGCGACGGGAGTGGGGTGGGTCTTTGGTGGACCGTTGGGCGCAACGCTCCTGGGTGGTACGAGTTATCTGCTTAATCAGAAAGGGCGGGGAGAAGACAACTCAACATCCGAAGTCAAAATCACAGCCGAAGATGTGGATCGCTTATACGAAGCCGCTGCGCGCAACTATCTCGTGCGCTTCAGCGCTGAAGCAACTGCTGCCTTAGATGCCTATGAACGTACGGCAAACGATCTGTTTAATGCTTGCTGTGAGTCACCGACTCAACCGAAGATGAATGTGCAAGCTGAATCCTCGCAATTACAGCTGATGCAGTCAATTTTGGAGGAATTATCTTCTCAGCTTTGAGGGTTTTGCTGGGTAGGAGCGTTTATCGAGATTCTGTTCCGATTTCTCGCCTTTGGTTTCTTCTGCCTAGCGCTGAATACGCTTAAGACGCACACTATTTTTAGTGTCTAGGCATCAAAAAGGATATTTATGGCAAGAGTCGTTCAATCTGCACGGTTACCTGTGGCAAGGCTAGTGGCGTGATCACACCTGCTTTGAGTGCTTGTACAGAACGATACTGATTACCTGCAGGTTTAGGGTGAACCCATAACTGCTGACCCGCAATATCTAATACCCAATAGTCTTGAATGCCGTCTCGGGCATAGGCTTGTGCTTTTTCACTCAGGTCGTAGGTCAGGCTAGTGTTAGCCACCTCAATCAACCAGTAGATATCGTTAGGGCCAGGATGTCTTGCATCGTAACGAGACTCAGGAGGTGCCACAATGCTGATATCAGGCTGAGGCTCACCATCATTTGGCAACGTGACAGGGGCAGCGGCGAACACAACTGCGCGATCGCCGAGCAAAGCCTCTAAATACTTAACCCCACGTCGATAAGTTGCTCGATGAATCGGCAATTCTGGAGCCATATCAACAATTTCACCATTAACCAGTTCAACCTGCCGCCCCATTAGCAAACCACTACTGATCATGCGGTGATAGTCTGCTACCGTCCATCGGGCTAGGGTTTTACTCATGGGGAATAAGAGGGGCTAAGTACAACCATTCTATAAGACGGAATTTATGGCGGCATCGGCACAGGCTCAGATTCAAGTGTCGTTACCGCATCCTAGAACTGGTAGATAATACGTTATCGATAGCGGCGATCGCGCTTTTCCCGCCGATATTGGCGATATTCTCGATGTTCAACATGACGCTTAAGTTGACGCGCCATCCGCTTAATGCCCTGTTTTTCATCCTGACGGATAAAGGGGAGAAAGACGTTGGCCAGTAGCCCTTTGAAGCGTGTGCAGTGCCTGTAGAGAGTGCGATTCGGGCTAATTTCCTGTAGCTCAAAAGTTTGTTCACTTTTGAAGCCCGGCATTTTGGCCATCCAGCGGAGACAGACGTTGGGTTGAACGAGCGTAATCAGCGGTTCAAAATCAGTATATTCGTCGTCTTCTAATCGTCGAACCGATAGAAAAATCGCTTGCCCTTGGCGGATAGGCAAGGCTGGATCAGCGTCAAATAAGAACGTATTCCAACGTCGCCACTCATCTTTACGGATAAGGGCTTCCCAAACAAGGTGACGGGGGGCGTTAATTTCAATCTCAGTCCGCAGGGTTGGCATTAGGATGTGGGGCGATCGCGCCGCTCATTGTCACAGTCTTCTTACCTGGGAAAGTTGAGGATCTTTCCTTTCCCCAATAGGCGTAACATTTTTTAAGTTTGTCCACAATGGCAACTTTAACTGGCTAGCCTCTTTAATGTCTCCATCGTAGGAATGTCATGGCGCACCTTACCCCCAACTCCAGCTACGGCCTTACGCTTTGTCTCAAACTCCCCAATCGAGCTGGAATGCTGGCTCAAGTTACGCAGGCGATTGGGGAGGCTGGTGGCAACTTAGATAACATGACGATGCTGGAGCGTACGCGTCAATCCGTTATGCGCGAGATTACCGTGGATGCAGCCAGCAAGGAACATGCCGAGGCCATTGTGGCTGCGGTGCGTGGACTCAGCCTCATTGAACTGTTGAAGGTTGAGGATCGCACCTTTCAGCTTCATGATGGTGGCAAGATTGAAGTTGTCAGTAAGGTGCCTGTCCGTAATCAAGATGACCTGGCGATGGCCTACACGCCAGGGGTTGGTAGAGTGTGTAAAGCGATCGCAGCCGACCCTGAGCGTGTTTATGACCTCACGATTAAGCGCAACACCGTTGCGATCGTGACCGATGGCAGCGCCGTTTTAGGGCTCGGTAATTTAGGCCCGGAGGGAGCCTTACCCGTGATGGAAGGCAAAGCCCTGCTTTTCAAAGAATTTGCTGGGCTCGATGCTTTCCCCATTTGTCTGGCGACGCAAGATCCAGACGAAATCGTTGCAACGGTTAAACGCATTGCCCCCGTGTTTGGTGGCATCAATTTAGAAGACATTAGTGCCCCTCGCTGTTTTGAAATTGAGGCCCGCCTGCAGCGTGAATTGGATATTCCTGTGTTCCATGATGATCAGCACGGGACTGCCATTGTGGTATTGGCAGCGCTAACCAATGCTTTGAAGCTGGTAAAAAAAGCACTCAGCGAAATTCGTATTGTCATTAATGGTGCGGGGGCCGCCGGTGTGGCGATCGCCCATTTGCTCCAAAAAGCTGGAGCCCAGACAATTTTGATGTGTGATTCGAAGGGCATTATCGCGCGCGATCGTACGGATTTGAATCCTCAAAAGCAAGAATTTGTGGTGGATGAAGCGGGGACTTTAGCCGATGCCATGAAACAGGCTGATGTTTTCTTGGGGGTGAGTGCTCCGGGCGTGGTTACGGTTGAGATGGTGCAATCGATGGCTCCCCAACCGATTGTCTTGGCGATGGCCAACCCAATTCCAGAAATTCAGCCAGAACTGGTTGCTGACATTGTGGCGGTGATGGCCACGGGGCGCAGTGACTATCCTAATCAGATCAATAATGTTCTGGCTTTTCCAGGTATGCTGCGGGGTGCCCTCGATTGTCGTGCAGAGGCGATTACGACCACGATGTTTTTAGGGGCAGCCCACGCGATCGCATCCCTTGTCAGTCCCCACGATCTCAAGGCCGACCATATCATTCCTTCTGTATTTGATGCGCGAGTAGCGACGGCTGTGGCGTCGGCTGTCCAACAGGCGGCTCGCGAGGAAGGGGTGGCCCGTATCTAGCCCTCGCCCAGTAGGATGAAGAGTACGCTAATCACAATCACTGGAGGAAAACGCGATGCTGGACGAGCAAGCTAAAAAGACCCTGTTGCGGAAAATTCCCCATGGTCTCTACATTTGCGGGGTTCGTAATGGGGATGACATGAATGGCTTTACCGCTAGCTGGGTGATGCAGGGTTCTTTTCAGCCTCCCTTAGTGGTGAATTGCGTTAAAAATGACTCAACTTCGCACGCCATGCTGAAGGCAAGTGGTGTCTTTGCCCTCAGTTTTCTCGAAGCGGGGCAAAAAGACCTGGCCCAAAACTTTTTTAAGCCCCTGCGGCGAGTGGGCAATAAGTTTGAAGACATCGAATTTTATGAAGCACCGGAAACGGGGTGTCCAGTTATCAAAGATACGTTGGGCTATGTCGAGTGTCGGGTAATTGGCCATGTTGAGCACGGCGACCATACGGTGTTTGTAGGGGAAGTGGTGGGCGCAGCCCTACACCGGGACGGTGAGCCGTTGTTGCTAGCGAGTACAGGCTGGAACTACGGTGGTTAGAGGCTACCCATGGGCGATTGGGGATTATCGCTGAGTAGCTCAGTGCCTTGATTGCCGGGAGTGAGGTCGAGATTGCGATCGCGTTCCCATACTGTGAGGCTAATCTCCAGCGTCCTCACTCCCAAAACTGAATGTGATACCGATAGCCTTGCTCGGTTAGAAAGCGTTGTCAATTCTGGGCAAATTCTTCTTCGCAAGTGCGCAGTGATACCAGGGTATACAACTGGGCGTTGCGATCATCTTGCTTGGGATGTGTTTTACGCCCCAAGCACTGCGCTTCTTCTTGTCGGGAACCGTAAATTGGTTGGTGAGGCATTAGCAGGCACGGCAAGGCCGACAACCTGCATCTGGCTGTTGGTTGCACCAGGCTCGCTCTCTACATTGTGACGATACCGCGATCGTTATTGGGATGGACTGTGGAAACGACGATGCAGATCATGTACCTGCTCGGCAAGACCGGGGATAGGACCCTCCACTACCAGATCAGGCACCACTGCTTGAATCGGCAGTGTTCGCACAGGAGGGGCTGGAACTCCGAGATCGGCTAGCCAGGCTGACAATTGCTCGGAGGAGCTCACATACACGATACGGCCTAGCCCCACCCACCCATGCGCTGCGGCACACATCGGGCAATGTTCACCGGAGGTGTAGACGGTTGCTTCTGCTCTCTCTTCAGGATTCATATTCACTGCAGCCCAGCGCGCGATCGCGAATTCGGGATGGCGGGTCCGATCACCGGATGCCACCCGGTTGTGATCTTCCACGAGGACAGTCCCGTCCGCGGCGACGAGCACAGAGCCAAACGGCTCGTCGCCCGCCTCCAGGGCTTCTGTTGCAAGTTCTACGCAACGACGCAGGTACTGGAACTCTATTTCGTTCACCATAAATAGTCTCAGATTCTCATGTCGGTGGTGTAGTTGGCCTGCTTCAAGGGATGCGCAAATGTAGCATGCTTTCCCTTTCACAGACTATTCTGCCACCACAAAAAATCCTTTAGGCTGCCTGCATAAGGTTGATAAATTGGGCTGTCTTCCATCAGCCAAGTTGCAACTGTTCCATCGTGAGCATTCATTAATAAAAATTCTTGGATACAGTTCTCACCAAATACAATCCAGTCTTTTATCAAAAAGTGAACGATTTCCGAAGGAATTAACTGACCTGACTCATCTTCATCATTATAGGTACGCAATTCACTATTTCTAGCAAAGAGTGATTCGTCATCTATATCTGACGGTGTTCCTAACGGAAACGTATAAAATTCCTCACATTGAAATCCATCATAATTCAAATACAGCTCTCGCAGAGCTGAGGGGAAGCGAACTGCCAAGGCTTCTTCTACTGCTTGAATTTGCTCAGTCGTAGCAGCTGCATTACCATCAAAGCCTATCAACAATGGTAAAAGTTGTTCGAGAGACTCAGGTACATCCGTAATTTTGTCCCGGATATTAATGGGTGGTGGAATAGGGGTTAGTTCCTTGGGATCTTTAAGGGAGCCTTGTCCGGTGAAGTATGCTTTACCAGGATCAACACGGAAAATATTGGCAACACCTTCGCGCCCATCCTCTAAATGCAGTATCACTTTAAACTGCATATAGATTTGCTCCATGGGAGCATCCAGTAAGACCCCTTGCCACAATTGACCGTCATCTTTTTCTTCAAGCAGCAAATCTACACGAGGAATCTTAACTTGCCCGCCTGCTTCAACTGAGG
>JBCBTQ010000150.1:0-14586 GCA_039818605.1 Cyanobacteria bacterium J06639_14
GGGGTGTGAAAACGCTATAGCCTATTATTATCAGGCTTTACACCCCTTTCTCTTTTCTTAAGTCAGTGCCATTGATCTCGGCTAGGTTCACTCACTCATCAGAGCGATAAACATCTTGTGCGTAATCGTCAGGGTCATAGCCCAAGTCACCCACGAAGCAGAAGGACAAGGCCAAATGGAAGGTTGGATAATCAATGCGGAAGGTGTCGAGGTTTGGATTCTTCGCGTGTAGCTCTGCTAAAGACAGCTGCAAATCTTCAGGTACTAGGTCAAATAATGTGCGTTTAAGGTCACTCTTGAAACGACGCCATTCTCGTTTGGCGTGATAGTCCTTTGGGGGAATTTGAGGCTCAAGTTCCTGGGTGATTTTATGCGCCGAGACTTGAAGTTGCGGATTTTTGTCAGAGGGGACCATTTGTTCTTCGAAGCGGGTGGCTAGTTCTTCAAAAAAGGTGCGCATAAAGTCAGGGTAGCGACCGGATAGAGCTAACAGGGCGATCGTAACCCGTTCCCGTTCTTGAGGCGGCTGCTCTTCGGGCGCGGGACGGTTTTGCCAGACGATTTTGAGAATTTTGTAGATGTTGATGAGGCGCTTGGCCGTACGGGGCGTGATATCAACGTGTTGGCAGCAGGCCACTAACAGTTGAAACTCCCACTCCTCAAATTCGGTGACTTCGGCAATGGTTTCAAGATAAGCTGACTGAGTGGCCTCAGCAGTCTCCGTGACACTTCCCTGATCAACTGCAACCTCAGCATCTTCCAGGTTGTTATGAGTTGATTCCGGTGCTGTTGCGGTGGTTTGCACGGGAGTCTCATTCTGGCTGATTTCAGAGAAGTCCTCTGCGGATGAAAATTCGGTTTCTAGAGGTTCTTGTACCTTACGAGGTTGGGTTTGGGCATCTAAATAACTTTCGACATTGAGGGGGGAAATGGGGCGCATCCGGTAGGGAATTTGGATAATCTTTTCCAGGTAGTCGATGCCGGAAGGTTTACCGCGTCGCTTGAGCACGCCGGTATACACCTGTTCTAAGGCACGGGCAATGTAGCGATCGTCGATCGCCAAAATAACAATGAAAAGTCTGGTTTTCAGCAGTAACTGAACTGTTTCGAGAACCTCAACCACCCGTTTGGGCGGACACCGATCGAGGTCGTCAATGTAGAGTACAACTCGGACCGGACCACGAGGGAAATACGTTTCGAAGGCTTGGCGGCGATCTCGATCTTCAGGGGGAGGTAGGGTGGTCAGGCGATCGGATAAATCCAAAAGGTCACGCCGGACTTGCTCCATCAGCCCCAGATGTTCGCTGTAGGTTTTGCCGTCGAGACGTTCCTGCATGAGGGACATGAGGGAATCGTAGTTGGCCGTGAGCCCCACTTTTTGGCGGAGCTGTTCAGCTTGAAGTTTGAGTTGATCAATAGCTTCAATTTGGGCAGGGACGCCCTCGGCTGCCAAGCGATCTTCGCGTTCAACTTCTTGTCGTTTTTGGATACGTTCAAGCTGGCTCTTAACACTGGTTTGATAATCGCCTACCAATTTGCCGATGCGACTCAGAATTTGGAATAGCGTGGGAAGCAGAATTACCAGTCCCCCCAACAAGTTCCAGAAGCGATGAGCCCAATTAGGACTCTCGCTGTTAAGCAGATCTGGCAAGTCTTGAATAGCCAAACTCAGGAGAACAATGCTGGCAACAAATAGAACACAGAACACCAGATTGTGGGCTATCCATTGACGCAGACTGAATGGGGTGACTCTTTCGATGCCATTTAGTTTTTTGACCTCTGAGAGAAAAGCATCGAGTTCTGTCTGAACAGTGGATGTCTTATCTTCTGGTTCTTCTGCCGTGGCTGTTGCTTCTGGATCGGCCCCTGGGTCGGCGGTTGCCTCGGAGTCAGTCGTCGTATCGTCTGTGGTGTCCTCTGGCTGGAGTTGAAAAATGCGTAGGGCAAAATTGGCTTGCCATGACTCTTTAGGAAGTTTGCCGCTTTGCTCTCTAACCTGTAATAGCTCTAAAAAGAGAAGGGCCATGCGGGCTTCAAAGGCTCGCCAGCGAGCAATTTTTTCCTGACGATTCTTTTTGTATTCGAATGCCTGCTCAATTTGCTGCTGCTTAGCTTCTAAATCAGCTTGCTCTTGTTTGATTTGATTTTCAGTGGCCTGAAGCTGCTTACGTTCTTCCTGGCGCAACTGACTGAGTGCTGACCAAAGGATATTTTCGGTGGCATCAGGGCTATTACTAAGGTTTTGGAGGTTTTCCCAAGCTTTGGGGTTCAATCCTTTTTCGAGGAGTAACGCTTGCTGCTCTTCCGGGCGCAGGGCATAAAGAGCTTGCCAATAATTCCCCCCTACCAACAGACTTTGGGGTGGATCGGCTGCCTCAAGTGCCTTTTTAAGGTGTTGTTCCAGTGTGAGTTGACGGTTCAGCTCATAGAAAATCTCCTGCATGAGGCTGGCCCAGAGATTAGAGCGGACATAGGTCCAGGCATTGAACTGAATCTGATAGATATGGCCAACGTAGGGCGAGAGTTTTTTCGCATGGTTTTCATCCTGTTCATCCCCCCATGCTTGCTGCGCTGTCAGGCGTTCGCTACGCACAGCGTTGATTTGCTGGCGGATGAGATGCATAGCGAAGGACTTGCCGCTGCCCCAACTGCCCAAAATACCCACCGCCACGGGAGGCTGTAGCTGGCGCAGCATCAGTACCGTAGCTAACGCGGTGAGTTCATCCTCAATTTGGAGGGTATCTTTGCCCTCTGGCAAGTCGTTGCAGATGCTGGCTGGAACAAATGTGGTTTGTAGTCTGAACCATAGCCGAATTGTCCCATCAGCACTGCCGCTAGCGATGGTCTGGCCGTCAGGGCTAAAGGCTACTGACCAGACATCCCCCTCATGAACTTGGAGTGGTTCCGCGACAGAATTACCTTGTAAATCCCACAACCGGATCGTTTTGTCACGACTGCTGCTGACAATAGTTTGACCATCTGGGCTGAAGGATACCGACAAAATAGAATCTTCATGGCCTTGAAAAGACGCCGCGATCAGGTTGCCTTGTAAATCCCACAACCGGATTATTTTGTCACCGTAGCCGCTGACAATGGTTTGACCATTCGGACTAAAGGCCACTGACCAAACAGTACTCCCATAGCCTTGAAACGGTTTCCCAATCAAATTACCTTCTAAATCCCAAAGCCGAACTGTTTCGGAGTCACCGCTGACAATGGTTTGACTATCTGGGCTAAACGCCACCGATAAAACAGAACCGCTATGGCCTTGGAAGGGTTCCCTAATCGGATTGCCGTCTAAATCCCATAGGCGTATCGTACCATCCATACTGGCACTGACAATCCTCTGGCCATCGGGGCTAAAGGCCACCCAATTAATGGTACGACTATGGCCTTGGAAGGGTTCCCTAATCGGGTTGCCGTCTAAATCCCACAAGCGTAACGTTCTGTCTTCACCACCGCTAACAATGGTTTGACTATCTGGGCTAAAGGCCACCGAGCTAACATAACGCCTATGGCCTTGGAACGGCTTCCCGATTGGTTCGCCTATCGTGTCCCATAGGCGAACCATTTTGTCTGCACTACTACTGACAATCCATTTACCATCTGGACTAAAAGCCACCGAATAGACAGGTAATTCGTGGCCTCGTAGTACACGACTAGTGAAGAGTGGAGGCTGATGATGAGTTTGGGGGGGCGAGAACTCATCATCAGCCAATGGGCCTGCTTTTATGGCCTGTGAGAGAACTGGTTCTTGTTGAAATGAGGGAACTGGTTCTTGTTGAAGTGAGGGAACTGGTTCTTGCTGAAAGGAAGGTATTTGTTCTTGTTGAAATGAAGGGACTTGTTCAGGTAGAGGTGAAGGGACCTGTTTTTGTTGGTTATCTTGTTCCACCGTCACCAAGCTCCGAATGCTGCTAACCTTTGCAGTCTGTGAGTTCTCGTAGGCTACTGTACCGTAGCTTTTATGCCTCTGACTTAGTTTTGTTTGTCTATCGTCAGCAGTTCTGAGTCACCCAAGAATTCCGGGCGATCAAGCCCTCGCTATGCTGGAGGTTACCCATCTCAGATACTGCTTTCGCTGAATCATCCCTGACTGATTCAGCTAGCCATTTTAGAAAAGCTAGAGGCATTAACTGAATCGATGTAAACGGAAGTTCTACACTATTCGCTTTTCATACCTTGAAGAACAGAATCATCAGCGATCGCTGCATCGGTAAGTTCATTGCGATCGCTAACCTCAACTGCAACAGGGAAATAGAAAAATCCCCCCGGTCCCACCGTTTCAGGAAAGGGACTGAGGGAAAAGCAAGGTATCAAAAAATCAGTACGGTTACTGCGGTGCTGAATTTACTGACCGCCAATGGCAATAGGCGCAAATGAGGACGACTCCGAAGCTAAGTCCGATACCGTTGCTGCGGAAGCATCGGCAATAGGATTGCGTGCCTGAATCAACTCAATAGCGCGACTCACCTGCTCAGGGAAGATTACCACCAGCGCACCTTCAGGTGCATGCTCCAAGGCCCATTCGATCGCGGCTGTCTCATTCAACTGAACCGAGAAGGGCATCGAGGATTCAGTGGCGGCCATGATCCCCTGCACAATGAGATCCGCTGCATCACCACTGTTGCGACCACGACTATCATCATCTTCTTTGACAATGATGTGATCAAAGAACGTCGCTGCTAGACGACCCAAGTCGATCAGATCCTCATCGCGGCGATCGCCGGGTCCACCGACAACCCCAATGGTTGACCCCGACCAGTTCTTCACAAAACCACCCACAGCTTCGTAACCAGCCGGATTGTGAGCATAATCCACCAGTACGTGATAGCGCCCCATATTGAAGAGATTCATACGACCCGGCGTCTGTTGAGCCGAAGCCTTAAAGCTACGCAGCGCCGCCCGGATTTGCTCCACGGTAATGCCCTGAACAAAGGCTGCCAAGCTCGCTGCCAAGGCATTAGCAATCATAAACGGTGCCCGGCCACCCAAGGTCAGCGGCACTCGCTCAGCCTTTTCAATGCGGTGGACCCAATCCTGTTGCAAGATGACGATATGACCATCGTCATAGACAGCAGCAATACCTCCTTGTCGGATATGATCCTGCACCAGGGGATTCTGCGGATCCATCGAGAAGTAGGCCACCTTGCCAACCACCCGATCAGCCATGGCGGCAACCCGCTCATCATCGGCATTGAGGACGGCGTAGCCATCAGCGTGTACGGCCTCGGCAATGACACCTTTGACCCTGGACATTTGGTCGATGGTGTTGATATCGCCCAGCCCCAGGTGGTCAGCAGCGACATTCAAAACCACACCGACATCACAATTGCGGAAGGCTAAACCCGATCGCAAAATCCCGCCTCGGGCTGTTTCCAACACGGCCATTTCGACCGTGGGATCTTGCAGAATCATCTGGGCACTTTGGGGACCGGTGGTGTCACCCTTTTCAATCAGGTGATCGCCAATATAAATGCCATCTGTCGTGGTAAAGCCCACGGCTTCGTAGACCTGTCTAGCAATATGAGCAATTAGACGCGTGGTCGTCGTTTTACCATTAGTACCGGTAACTGCTACAACAGGTACCCGGGTTGGCGTTCCCGGTGGGAACAACATCTGCAAGATGGGAGCTACGACATTACGTGCGATCCCCTGACTAGGCGCTAAATGCATCCGCAGCCCCGGTGCTGCATTCACTTCCAAAATTGCCCCATCGGCTTCAGACAGCGGCTTCGTAATATCAGTCGTGATGACATCGATCCCGGCAATATCCAGATCGATAATCCGGGAAACGCGCTCGGCCAACCACACCGTCTCCGGATGAATGTCATCGGTCCGATCAATGGCTGTCCCCCCGGTGCTGAGATTTGCGGTAGCGCGTAGGTAGGCTACCTGACCGGGCTGCAACACGGTATCTAATGTAAAGTTCTGACGACTGAGCATCGCGTCGGTGGATGCATCCAACTCAATTTGCGTCAGCACATTATCGTGACCATTGCCACGTCGTGGATCTTGGTTCTCCCGCTCTACCAGTTCAGCGATTGAATCTTGGCCATTACCCACAACATGGGCTGGCACTCGCTCAGCGACAGCGACTACCTGATGATTAACCACCAAAATACGATGGTCGCTTCCTGCGTAAAAGTGCTCGACAATCACACCACTAGAAATTTCTTTGGCTAAGTCATAAGCCGCTTCGGCCTGTCGCCAGGAACGAATATTGGTTGTAATGCCACGCCCATGATTACCGTCTAGCGGCTTAATTACAATTGGGTAGCCCCCGAGCCGCTCAATCGTGGGTTCGAGTTCATCGAAGGCATAGATCAATTTGCCAGTCGGAACGGGTGCCCCCATGTTTTCCAGGATGGCTTTGGTGCGTTCCTTATCGCAGGCCAACTCAACGCCCAGCACATTACTAGAAGAGGTCAGCGCTGCCTGTACACGCTTCTGATACTTGCCATAGCCAAGCTGGAACAGATCACAGTTTTCCAACTCCATCCAGGGAATGCCACGGGCTTCAGCTTCACAGACAAGTGCTTCAGTCGTTGCTCCCAGAGCCGCTTCGATGCGCAATTCCCGCAAGTCGGTCAAATCTGTTTGCAGCTCATGATCAGGATACGTACCCGTCTCAATAACGCTTTGACACAAGCGCACAGCTGCCCGAGTAGCGTAGCGACCGGCAGCTTCGTTCTGGTACTCAACAACCACTTGGTAAATCCCAGGGGTGCTAGTTTCGCGGGTACGGCCAAAGCCCACGTCCATACCAGCCAGAACCTGCAATTCTAAAGCCACATGTTCCACAATGTGACCCATCATGGTTCCTTCCTGTAGACGCATGAGGAATCCACCCCGGCACCCTGGTGAACAGTAATGCTCCTCAAGACTCGGCAGCACCTGCACCAACCCATCATAGAAACCAGGCAAAGTGTCAGACGGGCGATCAGCCAGATTTTCCAAATCCAAACGCATCACAACCAGCTTGTGACGGCGAATACTCCAATAGTTAGGACCACGAAGGGTTCGAGTTTGCAGAATTTTCATAGATGTCAGAGGGTATTTGAGTAGATGCCAACAGTACAGAGATTTTGGTGCAGCCTTTTACTTCACGAATAAACTTAGCGACACCCTTCCGCGGGGAAGAGCGTAAACACGTCCACAAAAACCATTGCAAGTTTTCCCAACTGATCCATAGATCTCCTTGATTCAGTCTGTGAGCAATCTACAGATACAAGTAAACGATCTGGAACCTTTGGTTGAATATTTCATGACGGGGACTCTAAACTTCGCCTCAATCTTCGCAAACGTCCCCAAGGCATCGAGTCATCATAACAAAAAGGCGGCGGAACTAATAGCTATTAACCAACTGTATTGAATAATACCAATTATGGCCAAAAAGGCAACTTCTTTGTCAGTGACCCATAACATCTATTCCATGCAATCATGCACCTTATGTATGGAAAAATACAGGAACAGGTGTTTTACACACAATTCATCAGGTTAGCTATTAACTCCTATAACAAAAGTTAATATAAGGTTGTTGCATCAACTCTTGGCACTGAGTGAGGATTTTTGAGGCTAAAGCCACTAGAAAAAGTTGATTGGATTGATCGCGCTGAGCAACATGTATAGGTTGCCAGTGGGCTTTGCCCAAGCAATTTATCTCTGCCGGGTATAGATTGGCGCGATCGCGAGCATGAAGAGGCTGGCTCACATTCTGCAATATCAACTTATGTGCGAATGTTAATCGCTAGCAATTGTCCAAGGTGCGCACGACTCCATACTTTGGAAATTAAGTTGATTGCCTTGTCTCAGCAGTAGCAGCTTGATCCCCTGCTATCGCCACCTTTAAAGAGGAGCTATTTAAAGCCTCGAGTGGAATGCCTTCTTTCAAAGGGAAGTAGAGGGATCAAGCTGCCATCGTTGACGGTGGAAAACTTGATTGACGCTATCCTCAACCATCGCCTTACTCAGGCGCATCCAGCACATCTTAGTTGAGGCAGGGACTGGCGTTGGCAGATAAGGTGTGTTTATCTGAGGACAAACGGCTTCGAGAAATCCCCTCAGTTACACGCCGCAGATTGAGTCTTTTCGAGCTAGAACAATTTTGGCAAGAGACGCTGCAATCCTTGCCTTTCGCCAAATTTATAATTACTGGGACGCACTGAGCGACGTTTGTAATCGTACTGGTCGCCATCGTTGAGAACATGCACCCTGAGATCATGAAGGCTCAGGGGAGAGGTTACATCAGAAAAACGATAGTTTGTGTGCGTTAACTCGCCGGGATCAATGATGGTGACAGTTCCTTTGCCGATGACCTGAAAGATGCCATCGCCCTTGAATGCCGCGCAGGTATCTTCGTCGAGGCCAATCCCTAGCTTGTCGGGGTGGGCCGCGATCGCACTCATCAGGCGTGCCATGCGATTGCGATTATGAAAGTGCTGATCGACCAGTAGCTCAGGAATGATGCCCAATCCATCCATCAAATCCACGAGTGAGCGATTGGGGGATTCACCACTACTTCCGCCGGAAATCATTTTTTCACCCATCACAGCTGCGCCAGCACTGGTCCCGGCCAGCACCAGCGTCCCCATTTGGAGACGCTCTTTAATCATCCTGATGAAGGTACTACTGTGGATAAAGTTGAATAAGCGGACCTGATCCCCACCCGAAAGAAAGATCCCCGTACAAGACTCTAGAAGCCCGAGCCAACTACTCTCATCGCACTCATGAGGGCGTCGAATATCGAGCACGTGAACGTCTTGGGCTCCCATTTGGGTAAAGATGCGGCGATAGCGATCGCCCACGACGCTCGGTTCTTGGGAAGCACAGGGAACAATGCCGATGGTCGCTTGGGTGCCACCAGCACTGTCAAAAAAGGTGGATAGAACAGTACACTTACCGACCTTGTCCTCTGCCCCTCCAATTGCCATGATGGGGTACTGGGTCGGAATTACCATAGCTTACTGAGTGAAAAGAACTTTTTACGAACGTGTGAGCACGTTTCTAAGTAATGAATTATATCGGTGTGGGTTAACAAAATCAAAGAAGTTTCTTCTCTCAAGGGACGCTCTTCCAGTCTGCTAAAAAACGATCCCCAATTTTGTAATCCAGGCTGCACATCAGCGGCAGCGTCTAAACCACTACTGTTCAGCCAGTACAGACACTGAATAGGACAAGCCAGATAAATCGGGGCCGTGGGGAAGATGGCTTGTTTACGCCCTTGGCGACGGGGTAATTAATTGATCAGGCCATTCCTCAGGCCATTCCTCAGGCTAATGGCGCAATCGCGATTGCGCCATTAGCCTCAAAGTGGGGAGCTGGGAGGAGCAGGAAACCTTCAGCATCGATGCCAAAGTTGCTAAATACCGATTTCACCCAAGGTATCCGTGCCTTGCTATCAAGCTATGGCGGAATATTCGCGTAGTCCCCTGCACTCCAGTTTCCCAAGTGGCGTTATTGATCAACAGGCAAATCGGATAGTTCCAGCAACGGTCGAATTTCGACCGTGCCTTTCCGGGCTCCGGGGATACGGCCCGCGATCGCGATCGCCTCATCCAAGTGCTTAGCTTCAATCAGGAAATAGCCACCGAGTTGTTCATGGGTTTCGGCAAACGGGCCATCCGTGACCAGACGTTTGCCCTCACGAACACGAACACTCGTCGTCATTGCCCCTGATTGCAACGGCGCGGCACTCAAATATTGACCGTTGGCCTTTAGCTGTTGGGCGAGTTGCACAGACTCCGCATAGCAGCACGTTTGTTCACTCTCGGTCCAGGCATTTTCATCACCATAAATGAGCAACATGTATTTCATTGATCGTTTCCTTGAGTTGCAAACTCATCCAAAATCCTCCTAGCCATAGGTCGGTTTCTGGGGCCAGCCAGATGGCGAATCCTCGAAATCTTCTTGTCGCCCGTAGGGAGTGATATCGAGGAGACGGTAAGCATCGGTGAGGGCTTCACAGCCACGGGCATAGGTCGAGTAGGTATGAAAAATCGCGTCGTTCAGGCGAAAGAAGACGCTCATGCCGTGTTTTTCCCCTTGCATAGACGCTGGACGATAATTGTATGCAACAGGGGTTACCGACTCATCGAGAGTGGCTTGGAAGTCGTAGTTGAAGTCGCTCCCAAAAGAGGAGACCCAGGGCAGTTCCCAGCGATGCTGGGCTTTGTGGCGCTCAAGTTTCTCTAAGGGTGCACGTGAAATGAGGACAAGCGTTGTATCACGCTCGTCCAACATGGACAGGTCACCCATAGCATTCATGAGACCTGTGCAGCCAGCACATCCTTTCTCCCAATCGGGAGCAAACATGAAGTGATAAACAATGAGTTGACGATGATCCCCAAATAGATCCAGCAGACTCGTCTTGCCGTCAGGCCCCTCAAAGATATACGCCTTATCGACTTTGACCATCGGTAGCCGCCGCCGCTTAGTGTTCACGCGGTCAATGTGCTGGGTGAGGGCCTTTTCTGCATCGAGCAACGCTTGGCGCTCAGCAAGCCACGTTTCTTTCGATACAACTTGTGGATGCGCTACGGTTTCGGTTGTCATGACAATTTCTCCTTGTTTGGCCTTAAACTTTTTGCTGAATGCTGATACCACTGCCGACCATGGCGTTGATTTCCTCATCAGCAGGTCGAATTTCGAAAGTGCCGATACGGACCCCAGGGTGATGGGATATCAGTTGAATCGCCTGGTTTAGATCGCTGGCTTCCAGCAGCAGAATGCCGCCCAATTGCTCCTTGGTCTCGGCATAGGGACCATCGGTGACGGCAAGCTTGCCATTTTGCAGCCGCAGCGTCACCGCATTGCGAACACTTTGAAGCGCCTCACCACCGATGAAGTGTCCGCTCCGACGCAGCTCGTCATCGTAGGCCAAACACTCCGCCAGGCGAGTTTTTTGCTCAGCTTCGGACATGCCATCCCACTGCATCTCGTCCACATATCCCAAACAGATAAATTTCATGGTTACCTCCAGAAATTGAGCGACAAGCGTCACTTTCATTCAGTAGTCGTCTAGGGAAGCTCTAAATCGACAGCGAGGCCAAAAAATAAGCCAGAAACTTTCATCCTAAATCTGGTTTGCCCACCCCCTAATTGAGAGATGCGGCAGGTCGCGTCTCGATAGGTATCACCTACTGGGTTAGCCAGTCGGATGCGGTATTAGTCCAATTCGCGCAGCCGTCTTTCGAGAAAACGACGTTCTGAGACTTGCTTGGTTAGTACCAGTGCCTGTTGATACGATTTCCTGGCTTCAGCCGTTCTGGCCAACCGTCGATACAAATCAGCCCGAGCTGCATGCGCCAGGTGATAATTGACCAAATCGCCCTGCGCCAAAATAGCGTCAATCAGTTCGAGTCCTGCTAAAGGACCTTCTTGCATGGCCACTGCTACGGCCCGATTCAGGTGAACAATCGGGGATGACTCAATTTGCGCCAGGACGTCGTACAGGGCCACAATCTGCGCCCAATCGGTGGCAGCAGCATGGGGAGCCTCGGCATGGACGGCAGCGATCGCCGCCTGTAGCATGTAAGGCCCTACCTGTTGCGCCCCCAATGCTTGCTGCACAAGGGCTAGCCCCTCAGCAATCTGCTCTCGATCCCACAGGGAACGGTCTTGATCTTCCAGCAGAACGAGATCCCCCGTTGGGGATGTCCGGGCAGTGCGCCGTGATTCTTGCAATAGCATCAGAGCAAGGAGTCCTGTCACCTCAGGATCGGGCAATAGTTCCATCACCAATCGTCCTAAACGGATCGCCTCGGTCGAGAGATCGGCTCGCGTTAGCGATGCGCCGGATGAGGCCGCATAGCCTTCGTTAAAGACCAGGTAAATGACCTGGAGGACGACATCCAACCGCTCAGGCAACTCAGTTCGTGATGGGACTTGATAGGGAATATGAGCATCGCGAATCTTTGCCTTAGCCCGGACAATCCGCTGTGCCAAAGTGGGCGCTGCGATCAGAAAGGCACTGGCAATTTCCTCTGTCTTGAGGCCGCAGATCTCTCGCAGCGTCAACGCGACCTGAGCCTCGGGTGATAGCGCCGGATGGCAGCAGGTAAAGATCAAACGCAGGCGATCGTCCTCAACCTCATCGTCATCTTGGAGTACGGGTTCTGTCGAGTTCAGGCGCTGTGACAGGTCCATCAGGGAGGCATCAAAGCGCGCCCGACGACGAATGATGTCTATGGCTTTGAAGCGCCCCACCGTAACCAGCCATGAGCGCGGATTCGCAGGTATCCCCTCGCTGGGCCATTGTTCTACAGCCGCGGCAAAAGCTTCGTGCAGCGCTTCTTCGGCCAGGTTAAAGTCGCCGAGTAAGCGAATCAAGGTGGCAAAAACACGACGAGAGTCGGAACGATAAAGCGCGTCTACCTGTTCCTGTATCTGATTAGGCTGGTTTCCATGCATGAGCCAAATTACGAATGCGTTACTCGTGCCCCCCTAACCTCCAGCAGGACCGTTTCATATGAGCGAAGAAGGTGTCACAGCCTCGGCTCAACCAAAATAGCAAACCGGAAGCCGTTAATCGGTGGACATACAGGTTGATGTAACCGTGTTGTCGATTAGACGCTAGTACTCGGCGGCGTAAGTTTTCGGACTAATTCAGTAGTGGAAGGGTGGTTGGGTAGAAGGGTGGTTGAGTGGTTGGGTAGAAGGGTGGTTGGGTAGAAGGGTGGTTGGGTAGAAGGGTGGTTGGGTAGAAGGGTGGTTGAGTGGTTGGATAGAAGGGTGGAAGAGTGACGGTATTTCTGCCGCAGGGTACTAGGCTAAATGTACTACTTCAGGATGTCAAGCGTTCATGGCACTGTTCCGGTAAATCCAGCACATTTTGGTCAAGACAGAACCCAGATTCAGTTATTAGCCGTTTGTCGCATAGGCGAACCGCCTTGTAGTTTTTAGGCTTGATTTGGCTGTAGTGCCGTTTTGCTTTTTGGCCACTACAGATGTGGGAACTGAACCTATCGACAACGGTACGATTCGCAAAGCCATATCCAGTTATCAGCTCAAGCAGGGAGCAAGACCTTACGGTAGCGGCAATCCAGGCGGGTTCTATGACGGTACCTTCATTGATGATTTTGCCTACGTCGAGGGGGGCGGGGATCTCGATGAGTGCAATGGAATGACAATTGAAAACAATTCCCATCCACCCAGGAAACCTGAGCGTCCCCGTTGAATCCCGGAAATTTGGGGTAGACATGTCGCGTTTCTGCAGGTATCACCTATTTCCCATCATGGGGGTTAGCCATTGGGATTCGGGATGACTCATGGCTCCTGGTTTCTTTTACCACTGATACTTTCCGGCTTAAATTACAAACCCATACGTTGATCCCCTACTTCAAAAACGTTGCTTCCCGAGTTTCTCCCGATAGTTTTCTAAAAAAAGAGACATGCAGCCAGGATTTACGAATTTCAGCTAATTGCATAAGTTTTCACAGTAATTCAGAGAGGAAGTAAATCGATGTATATTACCAACTACGAGATCTCAGACGATACCCAGTGGAAGCTCAATATTGTTCAACGAAATCTAAGAATTCCTAATTGGATTGACCTCATCCCTGAAGCTCAAGAACAAATGCTAAACGAAGTCATTGGGTTGTCAGAAGAACTACCTTTATCGATATACCAGAACTTGACTTCAGCGCTTGGGAAACTCATTCAACATTCACCGGCTCATCTGAAGCCAGTAATCCTTGAAATTACATCTAACTAAGCGCTCTACAAACTAAATCTCTTGCTACATCTCATCAGTAGCAGATTGGTCCCTCGCTATCGTCGTCCCTACGCCCTCCGGGCAGACTACGCCACAAAAAAAGGGGCTATGAAAACCTTGGCAATGTATGGCCCCACTTCGCAAGGGGAGTTGGGGGGATCAAACCGTTGCCGCAAAAGGTCGACGACTTAATTTACAGAGTGCTAAGGGGATTTCTGAAAAAGAAATTATCCACAAAGGTTGACTACGTAGGCTGATTGAATGAAGTAAAACCTAGAAGAATAGTACTTCTAGAAGTGTTGGGTCTCTTGCCTCGATGCCAACCTACAGCAGTATATTCATTTCGAGAAATTTCCTCAGTGCATCTAAATAATAATGTGGAATTTCAAACTAATGGTTTGGCCCATTGAAATATTATGATTTCCAAAGGACAGAAACCAATGAATATTTTTGTTCGACAACCCTTTACAGAGTCAGGAAATGCGCAGAAAGATATCGTTCAGGGCGTACTGGATATCTTGCAGCAGATTGGTGAACAGTAATCAGTTCAAGTATTAAACGCACTGAAAATTCATGAATTTCTAGCGGTTTAGTAACTTCTAAATTCCCTTTCCAGTAGGTGCAATGAATGTTGCGATTTTCCTGAGGGGAAGCGTCGCGATCGCGGCAGAGGTTTTTCGTGGCGTTTGGTAACGCTGCCAATGCCAGGTCAGCGAGTGAAATAACAGTCGCTTTTCGCCAACAGGCTGTGCAATGCCAGCGCATCATCAATCCATGTCGCACTAGAATAGTGACGAATGCGAGGTAGTTATGAAATCACCGATTAATCAGATCTTAGAAAGAATTACGGTTAACCCCAACCAATGCGGTGG
>JBCBTQ010000151.1:0-14577 GCA_039818605.1 Cyanobacteria bacterium J06639_14
GAAAGCCAGCCGATTGCTAACGTGGATGAATGGCAAAACCTCGATTCGACAAATTGCGCGCTATCTCAATCGCAATATTGTCACCGTAGCCAAAGTAATCTACCCCTATGTCCGTCAAGGCATTGTTCATTTGCCACCGATCGCCGCCGACGTTCCAGTCATCCCAGCCTCGGAAGAGTGGCACGCAACGCGTGTTCCGCGCATTGTATGTGTCGATGATGGTGTCACAATTCGCCAAACTGTTGAACAAATCCTCGACCAGCAAGGATATGAAGCAACCTCGATTGGTAATCCTTTGCGGGCTCTCAGTCTGCTATTTCAGCTCAAACCCGATTTAATTCTGTGTGATATTGCAATGCCCGAGTTAGAAGGATATCAACTCTGTGCAATGCTGCGTCAGTCCAATGCTTTTCGCCAGACTCCTATCGTTATGTTGACCGGTAAAGATGGCTTTATCGATCGGGTGAAAGCCCGAATGGCAGGAGCAACCGACTACTTGACCAAGCCTTTTGGAGCACAAGAGTTGTTAACGCTGGTGGAAAAATATGTGGGGCTGGGCAACCCTCTCAGACCGCAACCCGATCACCTCCTAGCAGAAGCGATTCGGGATGATTTGGAATTAGGTGCAGGTCCCATGCCACCACTACGATAAAAAGCCAGATTAATGGCTGTGCGGGTGCTTAGCGGTGTATTCGAGCATGATATAAGTCCTAGATGAATTCCAAAAACAAACCGGCGATTCCCAACGCCCTCGACTCTGAAAAGCTTCTGTACGCTGCCTCCTTCGATGTGTCAGCGGTCCAATCATCTCCCCACAATTGTCTGCTTTAACAGAGATTGCTGCGCCAACTTTGGAAAATTAGATTTAAATAGCAGTGTAGGCAAGCCGATTGTGTTGCAACATTAGACTCTGCTCTCAGAGCCGTTGAACCCAATTATGAAGTCTACAGACCTTAAAACAGAGGAGTTAGTCCACCAAATTTGTGCAGTTTTTTAGTATTTAGCTAGTTTAGGGGTAACTTAATAGGCACAGGACGGAACTTTAAGACTTTAAGTCAGTCTCGGTCACGGATATTGACAATGCAAGTATTGGAATATTCCATCAGGGGAGCCGGTTGGCGAGTCTATTGAACACTATGAGCATAGTTTTAGTGGTAGAGGACAGCATCCCACAACGGGAAATGATTACTGAGTTGCTTCGCGGCAGCGGTTTGGATGTTGCAGCGGTAAGTGACGGAGTAGAGGCTCTCGAACAAATTCAGTCGGGACGTCCACCGGATTTAGTTGTCCTTGATATTGTCATGCCTCGTATGAATGGTTATGAGGTCTGTCGTCGTCTGAAAGCCGATCCCTCAACACAAAACGTACCAGTGATACTGTGTTCATCCAAAGGCGAGGAGTTTGATCGCTACTGGGGCATGAAACAAGGGGCCGATGCTTATATTGCCAAACCTTTTCAGCCCACCGAGTTAGTCGGCACCGTTAAGCAACTCCTGCGAGGTTAGTTTCTTATGGGGAACAGGAAGAAATGGTCGTAAATTCCGACTTTTTAGCTGGCAAAGGCCAAGAGCAGGGGCCGGAGCTACAAGCGTTAGACACACCAGAAGGTGAACTTTATTTGCGCTTTTTTGTGAGTTCTGGCGATGAATTTGCATTACCGGCCACAGGAATTCGTCGCATTATCGAACAGTCTCCTGACAGAATTACCCCTGTTCCGAATGTATCTCCTCTATTATTAGGTACCCTTAACGAGCAGGGACGTGTTATTTGGGTAGCGGATTTAGGACAGTTTCTTGGATATCCTACCCAGTTAAATACTGATCGACCGGAGATTCCGGTCATAGCAGTCGAAGACCAAGGAACTATGTTAGGCTTAGCCGTTAATCAGATTGTTGGCACTGACTGGATGGATCTGGAGAAGCTTTCCCCATCACAGGGAACTCCAGATACCATGGCTCCCTTTCTTAAGGGAGAGTGGGTTGTCGATAAAGATTTAACTCGCGTGCTCCGCCTACTTGACCACGTCGCTGTCCTGAGGTCAGCTCGCTGGGCAGCCTAATCAGTTGCAACCGATAGTAGATCGCTAAAACGGTAGGAGAATCAAATGGCATCAAGCACTGATTACACACAAGCATATCAGAAAGCTGAGAGAGCCTATATGCAGGGTAGCTATGAAGCTGCTGCTGCTGTGATTGACGAGCTCGCTGCCGAATATCCAACCGATCCAAGTGTGCTGCTACTTCGGGGACACATCTACTGCTATGGCTTACAGCAATATCGAGAAGCTAAAGAGCAGTATCAGGAAGTCCTCAAAATCACTTCTGACCCGGAGTTTGTAGATTTTGCCAATAATGGCTTGGCTTATGCTGAGGAACAATTCGCAGCAGAAATGGCGAATGCCGATCAAGAAACGTTGAACAGAAACGCCACATTCATCGAAGAATCCTCTGAACTAGACCAGTGGTCTGATGATTTCGCGGCCGAAACTTCTGATATTGGCGCTGACGAAAACGGTGAACTGACGGCGTTTGACCTCGAAGAAGTCGATATCGACCTCGGAGGCACAGTTGATATCGGTGTGATGGATGATGAAGATCCCTTTGCTAGCTCTTTTAGGGCTGATGGGGATGAGCTCGAGCCTTTAGAAGCAGAGGCCATCGATACGGCTTTTGCGGATGATCCCTTTGCCACTCCTAGCGTGTCAGAACCGGCACCGACCACTGATTTTGAGTTAGAAGTTGATGATGATCCCTTTGCGCCGGATGGGGATTTATCTGATATCGACTTGCCTGACTCGTTTGTCGCTGAAGGGGATCCCTTTACAGATTTTGAGAATCTGGAAACGGCTGAAACTGACCCGATGATGATCGAAACAGAGGGTCCGCCATTAGAAGATTCTGCCGTAGGGTACAACGATTCGGAATACAGCGATTCAGGTTACGGTGAATATGCTTCTAATGACTACGCCTCAGAAGAAGCAACGTTTGGAGCGATGAGTGAATCGCCAGAAGACCAGACCTTATTCATGGGTGAAGCCGCCTCCGAGCATGAGGATGAATTCGCCTACGGTTCAGAAGAGGATTTGTCTTACCCTTATGCCTCTGCATCCGAAGAATCAGAGGCGAATCCGGCTGGGGAAACTTATAACGACTATGCGACCTATCCCGAAAATGGAGCCGCGATCGCAGAGGATACTACCGATAGCCAAAGTAACGTCGATTTCTTGGATGATTTCGACGAATTTGATGATCTCGGGAGCCTACCCGATTTTGAATTGACGGATAGTTCCGCAGGCTTCACAAGTCCGTCTGTTGGAGCATCTGGATTAGGGGCGACTGATGATTCCAACAACGGTGTTGGCGAGGCAGACTTTATCAGCACTGATGGTGGCAATGACCAATCGGCTATCGGTGATGAAGAAATTTTCAGTATTTCTGGAACAGCCGACCAGCTACCGGCCTTTGCTCAGGTAGAAGAAGATGAAGTAGAACCGGCTCAAGTTAATCAGGGTTGGCTCGCGGTTGTTGAAAATGCTTCTATCGATAATAAGCAGTTGATGATTGCAGTGGCCGCTGGTGCGATGTCAATGTTTGCGGTAGCCGTTGTTCACTTTGTAGCATCCACAGCCAACGCCGAACGAAATTTGCCGCGACGCTTGCACGCCATGATGGCGACAGTCGCAGGCGTTATCGGCTTTGGGGCCACCTACAGTGCAGGGCACTTGGCAAATCGTCGCACGAAGCAGTCACTACAAGACTTGCAAGAGCAATTCAACTCGGTATCCCAAGGGAACCTGAATGCGCGCGCAACAGTCTACGCTGAAGATGAGATGGGTCAGCTTTCCAACAGCTTTAACCAAATGTCACGGGTGATTCTCACCACAACGAGCGAAGCTCAGCGCAAAGCCCAAGAACAAGAGCAGGCCAAGGAAGATCTGCAGCGTCAAGTGATTCGCTTACTCGACGACGTTGAAGGGGCTGCGCGGGGTGACTTAACGGTGCAGGCAGAGGTCACGGCTGACGTGTTGGGTGCAGTCGCCGACTCCTTTAACCTCACAATTCAAAACCTGCGCGAGATTGTGCAACAGGTTAGCGTTGCCGCCCGGCAAGTGAGTAAGGCTTCAACTGAAAATGAAACGTTTGCTCGCAGCCTGTCGGCTGACGCCCTCAGGCAAGCCGAGGAATTGGCCGTTACGCTGAATTCAGTGCAGGTCATGACGGACTCGATCCAACGGGTAGCAGAAAGCGCTCGGGAGGCTGAGGAGGTAGCTCGTTCGGCTTCTACCACTGCTCTAAAAGGCGGCGAAGCAGTAGAAAGAACGGTATCCGGTATTCTCGAGATTCGCGAGACGGTCGCCGAAACAACTCGCAAGGTAAAACGCCTGGCCGAATCCTCCCAAGAAATCTCGAAGATTGTGGCTTTGATTTCACAGATTGCTTCGCGGACGAACTTACTGGCTTTGAACGCTAGTATTGAAGCGGCTCGAGCGGGCGAGGCGGGACGGGGCTTTGCCATTGTGGCCGATGAGGTCCGCCAGCTTGCCGATCGAGCCGCCAAAGCCTCGAAGGAAATTGAGCAGATTGTCTTACAGATTCAAAGTGAGACGAGCGGAGTAATGACAGCGATGGAGGAAGGTACACAGCAAGTTATTGAAGGTACTCGATTAGCGGAACAAGCGAAGCGATCGCTCGAAGATATCATTCAGGTATCGAATCGTATTGATGTATTGGTGCGGTCTATTACAGCCGATACGGTTGAACAAACTGAAACCTCTCGAGCTGTGGCTCAGGTGATGCAGTCCGTCGAATTAACCGCTCAAGAAACTTCACAAGAATCGCAGCGGGTATCGGGTTCACTACAGAACTTGGTAGGCGTTGCCCGCGATCTACTGACCTCAGTGGAGCGCTTTAAAGTTGAGTCAGGACAGGAGAAAACTGGATGATACAGAACCTTTAGCGGTAACATGACCCATTCATGTTAAGTGCTGTAAAGGCACCCACAAACAACACACTAAGATGTCTGCATAACGGGAGCCACCAAGCAAGTAACCCAGAGGACATCAAGGTTAACGAGTTAAACCCGATCCCCGTGAACCATTACGGGTTATTACCACCGAGCATGAGGGGGAATTGTCCGCCATGATGCCTGAACAGCAGCAACGAATTCTGGGATACTTCATCGAAGAAGCAAAGGACCACCTCAATACGATTGAGCAGGGATTGCTGAATCTCCAAGCTACCATCGAAGACTCTGAAATGGTCAATGAGGTCTTCCGAGCAGCTCACTCGGTGAAGGGAGGTGCTGCCATGCTAGGCATCAACAGCATGCAGCGAACGGCCCATCGGCTCGAAGATTATTTCAAAATTCTCAAGGAATCTCCAGCGAAGGTTGATCGGACCCTGGAATCCATGTTTCTCCAGGTGTTTGATGGTTTGCAATCTTTGCTCGAAGAATTGCAAGGTCCCTTCGGCCTGACAGAAGATAAAGCACAGGAAGTCATGCAGGGCTTGGAGCCTGTTTTCGGCAGGCTGGAGGAACATCTCAATACATTAGTCGCTGCGAGTAGTCCTCCTGAAACCGCTGCCACAGTCGCCTCAGCCGCGACACCCCAAACAGTCTCAGCATCCTCGGGGAGAACACCAAAGACGACAACCCCAAGCAGCGAAGTCAGTGCTCTCAATCTCGTCTTCAAAAGCGACGTTCCTGTGCATCTACGTGAGATGCTAGCGCTCTTCAAGCAGGCCGATACCGACGTTAGTCGCCAAGCCTTGCAAATTTGCTGTGAAGCTTTAGAACGCATCGGTGAACAGTTTGATCTCGATTTTTGGTGCAATTTAACCTCAGCAGCGCACCAAGCTGTAGGCAATCATGATCAAACCTATCGGGCCCTCGCACCAATTATCATCAAGGAGTTGAAACAGGCTCAAGAGCAAGTTCTGGCGGGTCGGGCTGGTGATATCGCTATTTCAGATGATTTGCAAGCATTGATGCCATCACCCATTGCAACCGATGAGGTGATTGACGATGAACTGGATGCCCTCTTGACAGATGCGATACCGGCATCAACAGACTCACCCCTGGATCTGTTTGAAGAAGAATCACCAGCGCTTACCGCCGAGACTGATCTTGACTGGCTGGAAACCCCTACATCTGCGGACGGTGATGACATAGGTGCTGCGGACGATGACTTTTTAACGTCACTCGAATCATTCTCAAGTTCAACAGACGATACCGCAACGGTACAACTAGAAGGTGCTAATAGCGAAGAGCCCTCCGTCGGCACCTCAGAACTCAATAGTCTGGCCGACCTATTTGAAGGTGAAATGGCCAATCTAGAATCGCCGTGGGAAGAGATTTCGGAGGCTAGCGACACCGCAACCAGTAATACAGGACCGGACCTCAGTATTCCTGATGACTTCTCGGACTTGCTTGAAAACACCTTAGACGATGACGCAGCAGCAGAGAGTCATGAAGATTTGACCGATCTGTTTAGCAGCGCACCTGTCGCCGCAGGAAATAGCGCTTTTGCATCTGATATCCTTGCGTCTGACACCGGCTCTGAAGATACGGCTGCAACCGACGATTTTGACGATTTATTTGAGTCATCTCCTGTCAGTTCAGATAGTGATGATATATTTCTGGCTGCAGAAGCGAACTCGGATGAAGATCAAGATTTAGACAATCTCCTAGAGAGTATTTCCTCGGAGCATAGCAGCGCCTACAAGGAGGAGCTTGAATCAGCAATCGATGCAGGGGATGCCCTGGGTATGGAAGCAACCTTTGATGATTTAGGCGAACTCTTTGAAGAAGGAAGCAATGCTGATTTTTCGGCTGATTTAGGCGATGTCTCCTTAGAGACAATGTCAGATCTGGTGCCAGATAATTCTGAAACCCCACCAGAAGCAGCAAACACTATAGCCACTGGCAGCGATGAACTTTTAGAAGATCTTTGGGGAAGTGGCGAAGTTGCCAGCGACCCTGATCCTGATGGGGAAGACTCTGACCATTCAGATTTGCTCTTCGACGATATCCTCGATCCATGGGCCACGGAAGAAGCAGAAGATGATATTGCCGACGAGTCCGCGCTCGATGCCTTGGATGAGTTATGGTCAGAGTCTCAAGAAGATGCAGAAATCGAGATTCCTGTAGGTGAGCCAGCGACACCGGCTACAGAGGATGAATTCCAGGGCTTTGCAGACTTAGATCTGGACTTGTCGGATACTGCTGATGAGGCAAGTGCAGTAGAGATGCCGTTGACTTCTAACACGGAAGCAACGGATGACTTCCCTGATCTTTTCGAGGAAAGCTTAGAGGAATCCACTGATATATCAGAGACCGCCCTCAACTTTGAAGATATTGGAATATTAGAAGAAGCAGAAACCAATAGCGAAGACTTAGATGCACTTCTGAGCAGCAGCCTGGACGCGAGTGAAGTTGACGCTGAGGCCCGTGATCTTGATTTGGATATACTGCTGAGCGATGAGCTAGACGATGTCGGATCAGGCGTTGAGGTTACCGAACCTGATTTTAGTGGCGACTTAGAAGATGTGCTGGGAGATCCATCAGTCGCCGATCCACTCTTCGCTGATGCAGATCTGGCGGATACCGATTTGTCGGCTATGTCAGAGGCGATCGCCGATAATCCGGTGCCGCCCGCTCACCTATCCGATGTGCCCTATTTTGATGACGCTTCCGCAAACGATAGCCTCTTCGAGAATTTGCCTGGGGATTCTGAAATCCTAGGCGATAACTTAATCGAGAATCATCTCGATTTGGATGATTTGTCTGAAGAAGGGTTGCAGGATACAGATATTGCCATCGATTTACCTGCTGAACTCGACGATGCGGCTCCAGATTCTCAGGCAGACATTTTTCTCGATATCGATAATGATGCTTTTATCAATGACGACACTAGCGACATTGATAATTTATTTGAGACTTCTGGCCAAACTGAGTCACGGCTTGACATTGATGATGAGGTCGCATTATCGACTGATACCGAGGCCTTCGATGATCTATTTGGGGCTGACGACATATCTCCTGTGACCGATGAATCAGCAGCAATCGGCGCAGAGTTTGCAGCTTTAGAAACCGACCCAGTGCTGCATGATGCGCCTTCCAACTCCGCAGCCATTGAAGACACAACGATTGACTCCTTAGGCGTTGCCGACAACGAATTAGATAACATCTTCGGTAGTGGACTCACCGAAGATATCCCCCATGAAAGTGGACTTGAGTCTTCTGGCGGGCTCGAAGAAGACTTCTTTGGTGAAGAGTTACAATCACCATCTGATGTGTCAACACAAACCAGTACTGACCTGCTTGATTTGGATCAGGATGATCAACTTGACAGCTCTGAAGCAAGCCCATTAGACGCGATCGGCTTCGATGATTTATTAAATGCATCACCAGATGCGATCGCAACCGCTCCTGCAGAGACTTCGTCGCTCGATGACATTACTGATTTCTTTGAAGAGCCCCAACAGTCTCTGGATACATCGGCAACAGTTGCATCGGATGATTTCTTTGGCACGCCTGATGAATTGAACCGAGAAGAATTCGATAACGATAGTCATGCACCAGATGTCTTAGATCTAGAAGAGGATGCATTACTAGGAACAACCGATGATGTGTTTGGCACTCCGGCTCTTGATACAGAGGTCGTCGATCTCTTTGAGGATCCGGCCCCAGATACTGAAGCTGCGATCGCGGCAAGTCCTGATACTGAGTTCCCCATAGACGCACCCATTGATGCTGATGATTTGTTTGGCACTCCAGCTCACGATACAGAGGTAGCCGATCTCTTTGAGGATGCGGACTCAGACACTGAAGCTGTGCTCGATTCGCTGACGGAGACGGAGCTGCCCATCGACGCACCCATTGATGCTGATGATTTGTTTGGCACTCCAGCTCACGATACAGAGGTAGCCGATCTCTTTGAGGATGGAGACTCAGACACTGAAGCTGTGCTCGATTCGCTGACGGAGACGGAGCTGCCCATCGACGCACCCATTGATGCTGATGATTTGTTTGGCACTCCGGCTCACGATACAGAGGTAGCCGATCTCTTTGAGGATGCGGACTCAGACACTGAAGTTGTGCTCGATTCGCTGACGGAGACTGAATTACCCATAGACGCACCCATTGATGCTGATGATTTGTTTGGCACTCCGGCTCACGATACAGAGGTGGCCGATCTCTTTGATGATGCGGACTCAGACACTGAAGCTGTGATCGATGCGCTGACGGATAATGAGCTGCCCATAGACGCGCCAGTGAGTACCCGTGCCGATTTCCTTTTCGAGGATGAAGCCATTGAAGGGGAAATGGCGAATTTGCTCGATGATCCTTCACTCGATGAAGAAGCTATACCCGCTAACAATGACACGGTTGCTAATGAAGCGTTTGCGTTAGATAACGCGAATATCTCCATTCCAGATGCGAATGATCTCTTTAGCGAAGGTAGTCTTGATGAAGAGATTTCAGATTTATTTGGGGAGATTGCACCTGCTTCAGAACCTGAAGCAACCGCTGATATTGCTGCCATTGACGATGGTGCCATCAACCTACCAGATGCAGAACAACAGGACACTGAGGAGCTGTTCAGCGAGCCTGACCTCGAAGACATAGCCACGGCATTCTCAGATGATGAGTTGCAGGCATCGGACCTAGATAGTGCGCTGACATCGGCAGAAATCACCCATGACTTTGCGACCTTAGTATCACCGGCAGATGAGGAAAGTATTGCTCCACCCACAGAAGCAGACACGTCCCTAGATGAACTCGATGCGCTGCTGGCAGATGAGCCAGCAGAACCCGATGCCTCGTCAGACTTCGATGAATTGGACGCTCTTTTGGAGGATAGTCCAGAAGAGCCGCCAGCAAGCTTAACGAACAGTGAGACCGTTGACTTTGACGAATTGGATTCTTTGCTGGAAGAAGACACTCCATTGCCGTCAGTCGATAGCGAGAGCCTAAATGCTAGCGAAGAAGATGAGTTTAGCGATCTGGAGAAGCTTTTAGAGGAGGCTGATCAGACCTTAGGCGGCTCTTCTCCCACAATTCGTGCTAAACCAGGGAGCCGCATTTCCCGGCGCGTGGGTACTATGGTCGACCAAACCATGAGGGTTTCGGTCAAGCACTTGGATACTCTGAATAACCTTGTGGGAGAACTGGTAGTCAACCGTAACTCTCTGGAGCAAGATCAAGATCGTCTACGCCAGTTCCTCGATAATTTGCAGTTCCAGGTACAACAACTGAATGACGTAGGGCAACGAATGCGGGATCTGTATGAGCGATCGCTGCTAGAAAGTTCTCTCATGTCGAGTCGTCAATCCTTACAGGGCAGTAGCATCCCTCGCGTTAGTGAGAGCCACGGCAGCGGTAACGGAGGAACGGTAGGCCACGCGACTGGTGCCACATTTGATGCACTGGAAATGGACCGCTTTACCGGTTTCCACACACTGTCTCAGGAGATGATCGAACTCATTGTACGAGTCCGAGAATCAGCTTCTGATATTGGCTACACAGTCGAATCTTCTGATCAAATTACACGCCAGTTCCGACAAGTTACGACTCAGCTACAGGAAGGCTTAAATAAGGCCCGCATGGTACCGTTTGCCCAAACAGCGGATCGTTTGCCTCGGGCCGTTCGCGATATTTCGCTCAAGTGTGGCAAAGAGGCCCGGTTGATTGTTGAAGGACGCGACACCTTAATCGACAAGATGATTCTGGAGCGTCTCTATGATCCAATGACGCACTTGGTGAACAATGCAATTACGCATGGTATTGAAACCCCAGAAGAGCGGTCAGCACTAGGTAAACCGCCAGAAGGCGCTATCACCGTACGAGCCTTTTACCAAGGCAACCAAACAGTGATTTACATTGCCGATGACGGGGGTGGCATCGATCCCGATTTGGTGAAGCGTAAAGCTGTAAAACAAGGCATTCTCACCCCAGCCGAAGCCAATTCCATGAGCGTCCTCGAAACGTACGAGTTGCTTTTCCGTCCGGGCTTCAGCACACGTGATCAGGCTGATGCCTTCGCAGGACGGGGCGTCGGTATGGACGTAGTGCGGACAGCACTATCCGAAATTCGAGGCTCCATTACGATCGACTCGGAAATGGGTAAGGGAACCAGCTTTACCATTCGTCTACCATTGACCCTGAGTATCTCTAAGGCCCTCAGTTGCCTGAATAATCAGGCTCGCATTGCATTCCCAATGGATGGGGTTGAGGACATGTTTGATGTCCCTCAAGACCGCATTCAGATTGATGAAAATGAGCAGAGCAGCATCCAATGGCGCGATACGAAGCTGACTTTCCAACCACTTGCCGATCTGCTGCAATTTAACCGCTCGCTGGGCCGAGGCCGTGTGTATGGCGGCAATCAAGACGAAGATGCGGTATCGATTGTGGTTCTACGCAGTGCCAATACGTTCATTGGTTTACAGGTTGACCGCGTACTGGGTGAGCAAGAGATTGTAATTAAGCAACTGGAAGGCCCCGTCCCCAAACCTATGGGCATCGCTGGAGCCACTGTTCTAGGCGATGGCCGCGTTATGCCCATTGCCGATGTTTTGGAACTGATCGATATTGCCCAAGGTCGGGTGCGCCGTGAAGCAGGGTCCTCATTGTGGACACAATCTGAAGAGCCGCCAACCGAGGAGCTAGTCGCAACGAAGTCTGAGCCCACCGTCCTTATCGTTGACGACTCCATTACCGTCCGCGAACTGCTGTCCATGAGCTTTAACAAAGTTGGCTACCGGGTTGAGCAAGCCCGTGATGGTCAAGAAGCCTGGGAAAAACTACGCTCTGGTCTTCCCTGCGACCTGGTCTTCTGCGACATCGAAATGCCTCGGATGGACGGTCTGGAACTCCTCTCGCGCTTGCAAAAAGATACGGCTCTTAAGCGTATTCCGATTGCCATGTTGACCTCTCGTGGTGCCGATCGCCACCGTCAGATGGCCCTCGATCTAGGGGCTAACGGTTACTTTACGAAGCCATATCTAGAAGAAGCGTTATTGGATGCAGCGCAACGGATGCTGAATGGTGAAATCCTGCTCAAACCGGATAGCGAATAATCACTGGGAATTCTGACGACAAGCACGTCGCAGCTTTGTTACGCCTTCCTAGTGCGCTGCGGTAGAAATACCGCCACCATTCCTTTCGCCCAACCACCCTGCCACCTAAGCACCCTGCCACTATCGAAGTAGTCCGCAAACTTACGCCGTCGAGTACGAGGGACTATCCAGGTGTCCCCAATTTTGAGTATTCTCCTAGATGGCTCATCACAGAATTATCATGCTGGATCTCACTGGAAAACACGCCCTCGTTACTGGCATTGCCAACAACCGCTCCATCGCCTGGGGTATTGCTCAACAGCTACATGCATCAGGCGCAGACTTAGGGGTAACCTATTTGCCTGATGCAAAGGGCAAAATGGAAAAGAAGGTGAAGGATCTGGTTGAGCCTCTTAGTCCTTCACTGTTTTTACCGTGCAATGTTCAGAACGAAGATCAGGTTACGGCGACCTTCGATGCGGTTAAGGACAAGTGGGGCAAGTTAGATATCCTGATACACTGCCTCGCATTTGCCAATCGGGACGATCTGATGGGTGACTTTAGCAGCACCTCGCGATCAGGTTTCCAGACAGCCTTGGACATCAGCGCGTATTCCTTAGTCAACTTGGCTGGGGCTGCCAAATCCTTGATGGCTGAGGGCGGCAGTATTGTAACCCTGACCTACCTAGGTGGGGTTCGGGTTGTCCCCAACTATAACGTCATGGGGATTGCCAAAGCCGCCCTCGAAATGAACGTCCGCTATCTCGCCTCTGAATTAGGCCCTAATAATATTCGGGTCAATGGCATTTCGGCAGGTCCCATTCGAACCCTGGCATCCTCTGCAGTTGGCGGCATCTTAGACATGATCCACCATGTGGAAGAAATTGCCCCCTTGCGTCGCACGGTAACCCAAGAAGAAGTAGGTAAAACCGCAGCATTTCTCTGTAGTGACTTATCCAGTGGTATCACCGGGCAGATTCTCTATGTCGATGCTGGCTATAACATCATGGGCATGTAATCGACATGTGCAGCCGTCTGACCACCTCACTGACCGAACAAGGCGATTTCTGAGCCCCAAAACCCGCGAACAAGTCGCCTGTGTAGGCTGGATTGAACGACCTGCCATCACCCAGCATAGAACTGAACTCACCGGCAAACGTCAGTCCAGCTATCCGCAATAGTCAACAAGGTTTTAGCGCAATTGCTGCCAAGCTCGGTCCTTGTATTGTGGCGTAACCAACTTGGGGTGCAAAATCTCCACCAAGATTTCAACAGAGTCGACCAACCGAGGACCGGGTCGGTTGAAGTACTGATTGCCATCCACAACGTATACTTGTCCAGTCTTGACAGCTCTGAGTAAGGGCCAGTGAGAGTTTTGCATGAGAATCGCATGTTCCTCAAGGGTCTTAGCTTGGCTGTAACCGCAAGGCATAAGAATAATGACCTCTGGATCAGCTTTGACGAGCTCGTTCCAGGTAATCCAGGCAGACTGCTTGCCAGTTACGCCCAGTTTAGGCACGCCTCCCGCGAGTGAAACGAGTTCTGGCATCCAGTTACCAGCCGCCATCAGCGGGTCAAGCCACTCAATACAAACCACGGAAGGTCTATGCAAGATATCTTGCGTCAACGACCGACAAATACCAATGCGGGCTTGGAGGTCAGCGATCGCGCTATGAGCCTGAGCGGCACCGGCATCACCCAATAACCCTTGAGCCACACGCTGGATATCATGCCAGACGTCAGTCAGCACTGTTGGCTTTAGTGAGAGGATCTGGGGTGCCTCACCAGTTATAACCTGGACAGCAGCTTCAACCTCTGGCAAACTCACAGCACAGACCTCACACTGATCCTGGGTCAGGATATGAGTGGGCTTTAGCGTTTGCAGTAAATCAGTATTGACCTGGTAAACACTAAGGGCTGATTGCAACAAATCGGTAACGCGGTGATGAATCTCAGCACTGGTGCCCTCAGGATTGAACTTAGGTTCTGTACACGCAGGTAAATCTTCAATCCCTGGAGGATAATCACACTCATGGCTACGACCCACCTGATATTCTGTGAGTCCTAACAGGTGAATAATTTCCGTTGCGCTCGGCAGGAGTGACACAATTTTCAAGGGAGTCATGGGCAGATGCCTCACTCGACTTACAGAAACTATAAAGGTGATTGCCCATTTCGCCGCTTATTTCCTCAGAAATTGGCGTCGGCGAGTTCACATAAGTCACGAATTCCCCAATCGCACCCCTTGAGCAACCTTCTTTAGACTGAATCGTCCTTGTTTTTAGCAAGTTTTTGTGTTTTGGAAATTGCGGCGATGAATTTAGCTCTAGTGTCAATGATTACGGCTTTAGGAAAATGCGCTAAGTTGCACGCAGGGGAATGGTCCCAACATAAACTGCTCACTATCGGCAGCCTATTATTCGGCACAGGTACGATATTCCTGGGTCAGGCTCCCAGAGCGCTAGCCCTGGAAGAAATCCAACTAGCTTACAGAGGCCTTCAGCTAGGAACATTG
>JBCBTQ010000152.1:0-14566 GCA_039818605.1 Cyanobacteria bacterium J06639_14
GCATTTCCGCCTTTGAGGCGATTAAGCGTGCCCTTACATCAACTCAGACCGATTGGCTACTGAGTTGAGCAATTACGCTCTGAGTATGAATACGAGTGGAATGGCGCAACCTGGCGTTTCAGCAGTTCGATCAACATGCTGTTGTTCCAGTCCAATCCTGAGGCGTATGCACCTGAGTACGGTGGTTACTGTGCTAAAGCGCTTAGTGAAGGTAACTTGGCCTCCATTGATCCCCGTGCCTGGTCAATCGTTGATGGCAAGCTGTACCTGAACTACAGCTTTGATGTCCAAGCGCAGTGGTCCGGCGATATCGCTGGCAACATCGAGAAAGCAGATGCTTTTTGGCCTGATGTCTTGGGTGAGAAAACCCTCTATGAAAACCAGGTTGCTTGGGCACAATAGGTCTCAAAACTGAGTCTTAAGCATTAGACTTGCCCTAAAGAAATCCCAGTTGGACTTCGTCACCACGCACGAGCCTGCTGGGATATTTTATTGGGAGTTTGCCGAGAATACTGACTCTGGTAAACAGTGCTACACATCGTAGTGGAGGAGTGATGGTGTGGCATCTGATAGTGTTCCTATTGAAAGGGTTGGCATACCATCGCATCCAGGTCAACGGACGTTAAAAATTCTTCCCAGCGAACCTGTAATTCCGAGTCTTCGGGAGCTTTAGTTTTCAGCATTGCTAGCCTATCTAAGGCATCGAACCAATAGCCATTGCTGGCATACCAATCCACTTGGTCAATGTCAGAGGCCGTGGCCAGTTCTGCTTACGATGGGCCATCGGGTATTTGACGCTCTACCCAACCATCCACCTTGATTTCGCCCTGAGGGCTATTGGGATTGCAGAAAATGGCGACTTGCCAGCGATAGCGATCGCCCTCAGCGAGGGATGGTCCACCCTCCGTTTCAGGCAATTGCAGGCTCATGATGCCGTTTTCGCCCGTTACCTCAAGGCGAGTTTGGTAAATCACCTCAGGTGTTTCCGTACCCTCAGCAGTTTTTTCTAACGTAAATTCAACAAAACTTGCTTGGTTGACGGGCATGTACCAATAAAACCGGGGATGAGATTCGGTTGTCCAACCCACATTGTTGGTTGGCATCAATGCCACCAGGGTGGATGGATTGCCAAACACACATCCTCGGGTCCCGGCACTTTCACGACGGGCAGGTGCACCGAGCCCGGCAGGGGGAACATAAGGTACCGCAAATGCTGCAGACGATGTACCCAGTATCAGGAACAGACTCAAAAGCTTAATAGCGTTGTATTTTAACAAGGGGACAACTTTCATAGTGACTTACTTAATGATGACAGGAGAGTCTGGAAGTGTGCGCAAGCGGTTCTTTACGGTTAATCATGACTTCATAATAGGTGATTGGAAATCCGCAAAAGGGTCATCAGCTGTGCAGGTTCAGCTAATTCCCGAATCAAAAAGTTCAAACTTGACTGAAGTTTTGTGCACTAGCTTTGATGGGCAAAGAATTTTGTCTAAATAGTCTATGCAAATAGACGTTTGGGGCCAGCGTTTTGTGTCCGTTTCACGATGCCACTAGAGATTCTTCCTCAGAACACACTGATGAATAGCCACGTGCAGTCGTATTCTCAGTACAGAGGCTCTTCTAATGACATCGGCGTAAATGGGTATCGAGGAGATTTATGATGATGCGGCAATGGATAGTCACAAGTGTGTTGGGGTTTGGGTTAGGTGCTGGCAGTGCTTCTATGGCCATGGCCCAAAGTTCTCCCTCGGATGTAGTGTCGCCATCTAGTCCAGCAGTTCCAGCAACGCCTGCGCCTGAGGGGACGACTTCAGCCCCTACCGAAACTCTCCAAGAATACACACTCCCTCAAAATTTCTCCTTCCAAATTCCTCAAGACTGGAATGCTGAAGGGACGGAAACGGATCGCTTTGCGGTCATCACCAATTACAACTCTGACCGCCCGGAAGGGGATACGCCACAGCCCGCTGACATTAGAACCGAAGTTATGTTGGTTGATGAGCATCCCAGCACCTTTGTTGATCGAGAGGTGACGGCCATCATTGACCAAGCGTATCGGGTGCACCGCTACACCACTGTTGAGGTTGATGAGCTAACAGCTTTACGCCTCTGGATTAGCGATTTACCACTTGAATATTCCTACCAAATCATTACCTTTGTGGGGTATGCCAGCTACGGTACCGCTAGGATTGTGACTTACTACAACACTCAGTCAGAGGAAACGGACAGACTGATTGAGCAAATTCATGATTCATTTGAGTTGGTGTTTTAGTGAGAATAGTCGAGAGATTCTCTTTTCCGATCGCAATAGGTAAGCAATCCGCATGAATCAAATTTTAGTTGTCGTTCACCAGGGGAGCTCTAACCCTGGTTTGGTTGGTGAAAAACTGCGATCGCAAGGCTATCAACTGGATGTTCGATGTCCTGCCTTAGGTGATCCTCTACCCTCAACAATGGCCCAACATGCTGCTGCAATTATCTTGGGCGGCCCCATGAGTGCTAACGATGACGATACATTACCCTTTATTCGTACTGAACTGGATTGGATCCCGACAGCGCTAGCGTCCCAAAAGCCCTATCTGGGTATCTGTCTGGGTGCACAACTTTTGGCCCGGGTACTCGGCGCACAGGTGAGCCCTCACCCCAACGAGCAACGCGAAATTGGCTATTTTGGCTTGCGGCCAACCCTCGCTGGTCAGCCTTACATCCCTCAGCCGATGGCTGTTTATCATTGGCATAGCGAGGGCTTTACCATCCCTGATGGTGCGATCAAATTGGCGGAGGGCGATACTTTCCCGAATCAAGCATTTTGCTACGCTGGCAACGCCTTTGGTTTCCAATTTCATCCTGAAATTACCCCCGAATTGATTGACGACTGGACGAGTCGAGTCCCCGAGCAACTTACCCTCCCAGGGGCACAACCGCGAGATCTCCATTTCCATAACCATGAACAATTTGGAGCCACTGTGGATAAATGGCTCGATAGATTTTTAGAGGCTTGGGTGAAAGCAGCTCCCTGGAATCACAGCCAGAGTGCATAACCCTGGTTTCCCCTGTGGAAAACGGATCTGGTTTGTGGAAAAACTGGCCATAATCTGTGGAAAAGGTGGAATGTCTGGGGAAAAGATCATGAAAATTGGAATTCTCGGGACCGGTTTGATGGGCGAACCTATGGCCCTACGCTTGCAGGACTGTGACCATGAGGTCATGGCTTATAACCGCACGACTGCGAAACTAAAACCGCTGTTAGACCAGGGTGTAACCGTATGTGAGACACCGGTAGAACTCTTACAGGTCTGTGATTGTGTGATTCTGATGCTGGCTGATGCAGGCGCGATCGCGGCCACTCTATTCACCTCCGAAACTCAAGTAGCCTTGGCAAACTGTACGCTAATCCAAATGGGGACGATCGCTCCCGATGAGAGCCGTGAGATTGCAGCCCGTGTGGAAAAAGCCGGTGGCCATTACCTGGAAGCTCCAGTATTAGGCAGTATTCCTCAGGTCAAGGCCGGTACCTTGATTGTGATGGTGGGCAGCACTCTACAACAGTTTCAACAGTGGCAACCTATTCTGCAGTGCTTGGGGGAGCAGATCATGCACATTGGCCCTGTGGGGTCAGGAGCTGCTATCAAACTAGCCATGAACCAACTTATCGGTTCTCTCACGACCGCGTTTGCTCTGAGTCTGGCTCTAGTCCAGCGAGAACAAATTGACGTCGAAGCCTTTATGCAGATTGTCCGCAACAGTGCCCTTTATGCTCCAACGTTTGACAAAAAACTAGAGCGGATGGTGAACCGTAACTTCGCGAATCCCAATTTCCCTACGAAGCATCTGCTCAAAGACATGAAGCTCTTCTCACAAGCCGCAGAATCAGCCGGGCTATCCCCTGTGCTATCGGCGAGTGTGGCCAAAATCGTCGAGCAAGCGATCGCTCAAGGACTCGCCGACCAAGACTACTCGGCTTTGTATGAAGCCGTTATCGAGTAGGAGAAGGATGAGGTGAATTCCGAATTCCGAATTCTAAAAACACTATCCACTACTTCGTCTACTTTTGCAGCATCCCGATCGCTTGATTTTGAGTCATCGGACAATAAGAATTCGCGGGATATTTATCGAGGTGGCGGAAAATCGCGATGGGGGGAGCGATACGGCACGAAAAAAATTCCACTAATACCGATTGATCCGCTTGAACTTTAACTTTGGGAAACAAGTTCTGAGGCGGTTTCTTAGGCCACTGCCAGGGGCGCTTAAATTGCTTAAACGGAATCTCGGCAATCAACTGATGCTGATACCAGCGGTAGTTAGCACCCATGCAGCCAAGCTCCCGCCATTCCCTGGCTAGCAAGGAAGCTGCCATAAATGAGGCTGGTGTATAGTCGCCTTCCAGACTCTCCATGAGATCACTCAGAGCCCCTCGAGGTTGCGGCGGCACCGAACCACTTCCCGCTGCTTCGAGGGCCAGCTCTAGCTGAGCCGTTGTACTCATCACATCTGGTACAGCCCAGGTAATACCCTGTCCCCCTGCTGGCTGTCGCTGTAAGTAGGTAACGAGCCGTACGCCAGATTTAATGGCAAGGCCCGGTAGTTTTTTGACCGCAGCAGCAGGATCAATGGTGCTGATAAACCATCGTCCCTGCTCATTGGGCGCTGGCGTATCGACATCAACAAAACCACCCGCCCGAAAAAGGTTGCCCAAAGCATCTAGAGAGGCGGGTTCTTCAGCGCTTGTGGTGTCGTCTAGATCTAGCTTTTTGAGGGGATGCTGCTCTGAAGAAGGCAATGTCAGTTGGGCACGAATATGCTGACGTGCCTTCTGCACTGCTTCTAACGAGAATTTTTGCAGAGTCATGTCAGAGCTTGCTGTTGATATAGGTCTAATATTTTATTGATTACAGAGGGTCTGTGAAAGTTTATTCAAAAAAACTTCTACTAAGTCTTTTGAGTTCATCATGACAGTAGAAAGGGCTGTTTCGAGGGGGACTCTGTTTGCCGAAGGCTGAATAGAAAAACTGGGCCGGTTGACTCGGCAGTTCGCTGGCAAGTATACCCACTCTACGAAACAGCGCTACACACCACCACACTCCTAGCTCTACAAACTGACATCCATCCAACTGCCACGATCGCTAGATTGGTGAGCTAAGTCCATAAGCAATTGCGAATACACGCCTTCGGTGATTGAGGGGGCGCTGGCTTGACCCTGGTCAATGCAGTTAACCCAGTGATCGATGACGCGGATGAAGGGGGCCAATCGCCCATCATCAAAAGTTTTGGGGAAAGCCAACTGTTCCGGAATAGGCAATTCTGTGAGGGGTTGTCCGGCTTCTGCACCGAAGAGTTTGAAGCCGTGGACATAATCCTTAAGATTATCGCTGCCGAGAATGAGCGTACCGCGATCGCCATAAACTTCGACCCAATGGCCTCGTCCAGCATAGGTCACCGAACTAATTGTGACCTGACACGGTATGCCTGTTGCCAGTTCCAGCATCAGTGTGCAGGTGTCATCAGCATCCACGGGTTTCATTTCGCCGGTAGTCGGATCGGGCCGCTGGGGAATTGCTGTTGTCAGGTTGGCACACAAGCGTTTAGCTGGACCAAATAACCACGCCAGATAGTCAAACGTATGTGAGGCAAAAGCTCCCAAGGTTCCGCCTCCTTGGTCTTGGCGGGCATACCAGCTCCAGGCCCGACGCGGATCCGCGCGCCCAGCCACCATCCAGTCCACTTTAATTAAACGTGGGGTGCCGACATAACCGCTGGCCAACAGTTCGGCTAACCGTTGCCAGGCAGGGACAAACCGAAACTCAAAGTCCATGACAGCAATACGTTGCTGTTGCTGCGCTAAGGTTTCAATGTGACGGGCCTCTTCAACTGACAGCGTCGTGGGTTTTTCGAGCAGAATGTGTTTGCCAGCCTGCAAGGCATCGATGGCCATGGTGTGATGGAGAAATGGTGGCGTTGCAATGCTCACCGCATCCACTTTAGGCAGCGCTAAAATCGGGGCTAATCGATCGCTAGCCTGGTCGATATCGTACTTGGTGGCGATCGCTTGGGCTTGCTCAATTTCACGGTGATACACCGCCACGACCCGTGTCCGATGATGAACCTGAAATCCAGGAATATGGACCTTTTGCCCAAAACCGGTGCCGATAACAGCCACACCCAAGGATGACGAGGTCATAGCGCTCTCCTCAATGAAAGATTTCACCCATCCACCCTCCCACTCCCTGGAACTGAGCACAATCCCTTCTTCAAAGATATTGCTCGTTATAGTGGGATCGTCCCCTATCGCTACGATCTATCGAGTTCTTAGTTCATGCAGATTCCTGTATTTGGCAAGGTTCGCCGTCCGTCCCTGTGGTTGCTGAGTCTGATTGCATTGGGCATTTTGGGCCTGGGTGCGGCTGCCTTGGTTGCCATCCGTAACCGTGGCTCTGCATATGATGTCGAGGCGTTTACGATTCCGGCAGAGACCAGTGCCTTGACGGTCCGTATTACTGCTAGTGGCACGGTAGAGCCGATACAAACCGTTAACCTCAGCCCTAAAGCATCAGGGATTCTCGAAGCGTTATATGTTGAGCAGGGCGATCGCGTTACCCAGGGACAACTCATTGCCCAGATGGAAAGTCGGGAACTTGAAGCCCAACGTCGCCTGCGGGAAGCGGCAGTTGCAGAGGCTACGGCACAACTTGCCGATATCCAGCGGGGCACCGATCGCGAAGAAATTGCTCAGGCAGAAGCGGCTGTGCAATCAGCCGAAGCCCAAGTGCGTGATGCGCAGGCGCGACTCAACTTAGCCGAAGCCCAAATGACCCGGAATCGACAATTGCAGTCTCAGGGAGCGATTTCACAGAACGAGTTAGATAACTTTGACCAAGCCGCTCGGAGTGCTCGGGCATCGTTAGAAAGTGCTCAGTTTCAGGCGCGTGAAACCAGTGCCCGGCTTGCCGACCTCAATAACGAGCCCAGACAAGAGGATATTGCCCAGGCCGAAGCTCGCTTAGCCCAATCGCAAGCGCAATTGGAGGCGGTCGAAATCCAGATTGCCGACACTCAAGTTCGGGCTCCATTTGCGGGCATCATTACCCAGAAGTTCGCGAATGAAGGGGCGATTGTGACCCCCACAACTTCTGCCTCGGATGCTTCTTCAGCAACCTCTACGGCAATTGTGACGCTCGCTAGCGAGCTAGAAGTCTTAGCCGAGGTTGCGGAAACTGATATTGCCGCGATACGCCCAGGTCAAGCTGTCGAGATCATCGCGGATGCCTTTCCCGATCAAACCTTTCAGGGGCAGGTGCGGATCATTGCTCCCGAGGCCATTGAGCGGCAGAATGTCACGCTCTTCCAAGTCCGAATTGATTTATCAACGGGGCAGTCGGTCCTGCTATCGAATATGAATGCCACGGTTGCCTTCATTGGCGAACAGATCACGGATGCCTTGGTCGTCCCCAAAGTGGCGGTGGTCACGCAAGAAGGGGAAGCAGGCGTTTTGATCCCCACCGATCGCGATCAAATCCGTTTTAGGCCAGTTACGTTAGGGGCCGAAACGGATACCCAAATTCAAATCACAGAGGGGCTTGCCGAGGGCGATCGCGTCTTCATTGACTTGCCGCCTACGAGAAATCAAACAGATCCGAACTTTAAGCGTGATGTTGAAGACGAGACTTGATCCAATACGGCTGGATATCGTATAAAAAAGCATTCTTGGAAAAGTCCAAGAATGCTTTACTGGTTTCCTGTTGAATTTGCAGTGTGCTCACGAATCCTTTATACGAGCACAGAGTCAGTACTCTGACGCGACAGGATTTCACGTCGCCCGGTGCCACCCCCGCCACCGTATTGGCGATTTTGCGATTCATATCGCCTTGCGTTCATCAATTCAAAGCTATCTAGCTTTGCGGTGCGATCGTCGGTTGAATCGGCATGCAATGTGTTAGCATTGCTACCGCTGACGATCATCATCATCGTTAGGGAACTCACAAATAGTGCTTTCATCAACTTAGATTCCTAAGAAACCACAGTCATTGCTTTCTTCTAAAAAGGACGTAAAAATCCGGAGATATATCCCGTTGGTCCCCACTCAAGGCAAGATTAGAGAGCGTGGGTAGGAGATCTTCGCCCCCATGGAGAACCCTCATAACAGCCAGCTACTGCGTCCTCGTGGCGGTGGGTTGCTGGGCTTAGTCATTGGGCCATGTTATCCGCTGCAGGCATTGCGCCTGCTACAAAAGCATCGATCCCTGCGCCCCTTCGTGCTCATTCCCTTGGGCATTAATATCCTGCTGGGCATTGGCCTTTACTCAGTGGGTATGTGGTGGGGCTTAAAACTCATTGATGCCTGGATGTTGCGGTTGACTAACTGGATTGGTCCAGCCTGGCTAGATGCCATCATCACGGCTCTGAGTCCAGTGATTCAGGGCGGGCTGCTGATTATTCTCTTAATTGTTTTAGGACTGATCTTGCTGCAGTTTGGCAGCATTCTCGGCTCGCCTTTTTATGGTCAGCTTTCGGAAAAATTAGAAGCCCTGCGTACAGGATCCTCGGCTTCTCCTGAGGCCATGGGAAGCGGAGCCATTTGGCGTGATATCTGGCGGGCAATTTTGTTCGAACTCAAGAAGTTACTGCTCCTCCTGGTAGGGGGAGGGTTCATTCTGTTATCGGGTTTTATCCCAGGGGTTGGGGCAATTGTTACGCCTATCGGTAGCCTAACAATTGCCGTCATTCTGCTATGTCTGGATATGTTTGATGCGCCTTTAGAGCGTCGCCGCCTTGGGTTTCGGCAAAAATTGGGATTGATCCTTCGCTGTTTTCCAGCCAGTGCGAGTTTTGGGCTGGTTTGTTTAGGTTTGATCAGCATTCCCTTAATGAATCTGCTCGCAATTCCTCTGTGTGTCTCTGCGGGGACGCTATTCTTTTGCGATCGCATTCTGGATGTCCCCAATCAAAAGCCCTCTTGATCCCCTGACAGCAGAATGGGTTAATGGAAATCACCCAATTCCGCATTCCACTAACTGTACGTTTGCCACCTTCCATGACCATCGCTATCGACTTCGGCACCAGTAATACTGTGATTACCCGTTGGAATAGTGCTACCCAACAGCCGGAAACGATTCTGATTCCAGAACTCGCCCAACAACTTGGCAATAATCCGCCCCTGGTTCCCTCCCTGCTGTATGTCACGGATGCGGGGGCGGGAGCGGTTCAGGTCGGGCAGACAGTGCGCGATCGCGGGTTAGACGTTAGTAGCGATCAGCGGTTCTATCGCAATTTCAAGCGCGGGATTGGCACCTCCATCCAGGGTTTCTTACCAGAACTCGATGGTCAGGTCCTCACGTTTGAGCAGATTGGCAGTTGGTTTTTAACGTCGATTATCCAAGCGGTTCAAACCCAGGAAAAAGGACTGGACTCTCTAATTTTTACGGTACCGGTCGATAGTTTTGAACGCTATCGTCACTGGCTGACCCAAACCTGCGAGACCCTCAACCTGGAACAGGTCCGGATGCTCGATGAGCCGACAGCGGCAGCTCTAGGCTACGGCATTCAACAGGAAGAAACGGTATTAGTCGTTGACTTTGGTGGTGGAACCCTGGATTTCTCGCTGGTAGAGTTAGCGATCGCAACCAACCGTAAACCGTTGGGTTTTATTTTGCGGTGGGGCAATCAGTCGCTAGCCGAATCCTCATCCCAGCAGCCACAGCGCGCCAAGGTACTGGCTAAAGCCGGCGAAAATCTTGGTGGGGCTGACATCGACAACTGGCTCGCTGACTATTTCCAGGAGCAGCAGGGCATCCAGATTACACCGCTGACGCAGCGCTTAGTTGAACGGTTGAAAATTCAACTTTCGAGTCAATCTAAGGCGACTGAAAGCTATTTTGATGATGAAACGCTGGAGAGCTTAACGTTTACGTTGGATCGCACGACGTTTGAGGAAATTTTGCAGCAAAATCAGTTCTTTGACCGCTTAGATGCGTGTTTAGAACAAGTGATGCAGCAGGCCCGCCGTCAAGGTCTTGATAGCGAGGCGATTGGTGCGGTCTTATTGGTAGGGGGAACGGCCCAAATTCCAGCCGTACAGCAATGGTTAACTGGCTACTTTCCCTCAGCGAAAATTCGTAGCGATCGCCCCTTTACGGCTGTGGCTGAAGGGGCCTTACAGGTGCAGCAAGGGATTGAACTGACTGACTTCCTTTATCACAGCTACGGCGTGCGCTATTGGGATCGTCGTAATCGTTGTCATGGCTGGCATCCCTTGATTCAAACGGGGCAACCCTACCCCATGGCAGAACCTGTCGAACTTATCCTCGGTGCATCGACGGCCCAGCAACCGAGTATTGAACTCATCATCGGTGAGCTCGGAAATGAAGCAACATTGGGCAGTACCGAAGTCTTTTTTGAAGGCGATCGCTTGGTGACACGTCAAACTCAACAAGCCCCTCAGCAGGTACAGCCCCTCAACGAACAAGGCAAGGGACGCACGATTGCCAAGCTAGACCCGCTGGGGATGCCAGGTGCTGATCGCATTCGGGTGTTGTTTCAAGTTGATCGCGATCGTACGCTGCGCATCACAGTCGAAGATATCCTCACCGGATCGATGCTGTTGGAAAATTGCCCTGTCGTGACTTTGAGCTAAAGGGCAAAGCCTGATCCGTTGATCGACTATGGTCGACGCACCTACCGTCTAAAAACAAGTCGTCTAAAAGCAAGTCGTCTAAAAACAAGTTATGGTGAAATCGCTGCAACGCGGCTGAAAAGCGTTGGCGATCGCTCCCAATAAATGATGTTTGGACACTGGTATAGGGGTACATCAGGTTAGAGATAGATTAAGCTCAGTGATAGGAGGTTTTCTCTATGACTGAAATTACTCACTCGATGCGGTGGGTCAGCACGCTCTCAACTAAACCCTCGCTAGAAGCGGCTGTTAAGGAGATCGCTGAACAAGCCCAAGAACGCATCCCCACAGCGCCTGATTTGGGACTGGTGTTTATCTCATCCGCGTTTGCGAGTGAGTATTCGCGACTGCTGCCGTTATTGCATGACGTGCTCCAGCTACCCTGTGTTATTGGCTGTAGTGGTGGTGGCGTGATTGGCACCGCAGCTGAGGGAGATTCCTATGAAATTGAGCAGCAACCGGCACTTAGTGTCTGTCTGGCGACGTTACCGAGTGTTTCAGTGCAAAGCTTCCATCTGACCGGCGATGACCTGCCAGACTTAGATAGTCCACCTGATGCCTGGATCGAGAAAATTGGGGTTGCCCCTGCCGATAATCCTAATTTCATTCTGATGGCCGATCCATTTTCTTCAGGCATTAATGATTTGCTGCAAGGGCTTGATTTTGCGTATCCAGGTGCCGTAAAGGTCGGTGGGTTAGCCAGTGTCAGTAGCTTCCAACGTAGTAGCGGCCTCTTTTACAACGATACTTTTTATGATTCAGGGGTTGTGGGTGTGGCGTTGTCTGGCAACATCGTGCTGGATGCCATTGTGGCTCAGGGGTGTCGTCCCATTGGGAAGACCTATCGTGTCATCGAAGGTGAACGCAACATCCTGCTCAAGGTGGAAGAGGCCAGCACGCTTGAAGCGGCTGCATCGCAGACCCCTTTGGAAGCTTTACAAGGGATTTTGCAAGACTTGAGTGAGGCCGATCGCCAATTAGCTCAGCATTCTCTCTTTGTTGGCGTCGCGCAAGACAGCTTTAAGGAAAAGCTCGACCACGGTGATTTTTTAATTCGCAACTTGTTGGGTGTCGATCCGCGTATTGGCGCGATCGCGATTGGCGATCGTATCCGCACGGGACAACGTATTCAGTTTCATTTGCGGGATGCGCGCACGTCGGCTGAGGATTTAGAGACGTTGCTGATGCGATATCGTGGGCAAATCAAGCCCCAAGCGAGTTCATCCATTGGTGCGCTTATGTTTTCTTGCATGGGACGTGGTGAAGGACTGTATCAAGAGCCTCACTTTGATTCCCATTTGTTTAATCAATACCTGGCGACCGTGCCGCTCAGTGGGTTCTTTTGCGGGGGCGAAATTGGCCCGATTGGCGATGCGACATTTCTTCACGGCTACACGTCCGTGTTTGGCATTTGCCGTCCCTCTGAGGGGGAGTCGAAAACTACGGGTTGAGGTTTTCGCCTGTCGGTGCTATGTCCAAGAGGTTGGTCACCTCAGCACTCATAGTCTCGATCGCTGGATAATTTTCCCTGGCCCGCTGATAGCGCACAGCTGCTTCACTCGGGTCCGTTTCTGAGAGGGGGAGCAGATCCCGCGCTCGTGCCAAGAGGGTATGAATTTGGTTGGGCGAAACCGGCTCCTTAGCCTGAAGCACTTCATCCATCTGCACAATGAACTGGGAAATGGGACGTAACCAATCAAACCATGGATCCCCAATCACGAGTTGAAAGAATTCCCCCTTAGTCGCAATCCGGCCATGAATCCGTTCATAGCTGTCACGTTCTGCATCGAGTAGCGCCTTGTGGAGCCTTAAGAGCAGGCTACGCAGGGTTTTGAGTTTTTGATAAGCCGGAATCGAAGATAAATTGGTATCAGTCATGCGATCGCGCTAACCGCTTTACAGCACGTATTCCATCTTGTCACATCTACTCCCCTACGCCATCACGATCCCATCTGCACAAGGGATGTCTTTGGGGCAGGATCGGCGTGATGATACCGTCGTTATGCGCCCCCTGCAGCATCTCTGACCCCCTGCTACTCTTCCACTCGCCTACCTACCTTGGCTGCGAGGTCAGCTTTAATACGATTCAGGATAGACGTTTCGTCGAGGCTATCTAAGATGCTGTTCACAACCGATTTGGGACCTTGAGAGCCCCACTTAGCGCCATGGGTGAGGTATTCCTTCGTGACTTGCCCGATACCATAGGTGGCAATGCCGACAACCGCTGCTTGGGCAATGGCAACGGAGGTGTAGGGGGCGAGGGAAAGCCCGCCGGTCGCAGGGGCACTAGCGCCTAGAAGGCCTTTCAGGGAACTCAACCCGAAGGTGACCACTAACTCACTGATGGATAAGCCGCCCAGCTCTAGGGCGATGGTCTTAAAGAGTTTGGTGGCACCGGTTTGGGTCATGGGCAACCCATAGAGACGCGACAGGGTCAGAATCATGGCCACATCAATAATGGTGCCTGTCAGCAGATCAAGAACGGTGATGGGATTGAGGGCGACGGCGATCGCCTTAGTCATCACGCTATTCCAGATCACATCATGGGCGGCTTGCTCACGAATCTGCCGCTTTTGCGCCAGAATCGTTTCATTGAGTTCATCCGCGTAGAGCAACGTATTCAAAGCGACTAAAGATAGTCCTTCCCGATGTAAAACTTCTAGAATCTTGAGTTTTAGCGCGTCGACTTGGGGTTGCCCACGCTGTAGGATGGGGCGGCGGCGACCATCGGACTGTAGCGGCTGCACTGCAACTAGCGGTGCAGCCGCTGTCATCACTACTTCATCCGGTGCGATCAGGTTTTGCCAGCGATCGCCCTGTAAGTTCTCGTAAAGGGTCTGGCGATCGACCTCAGGATATTGATCTGCTTTGTTAAAGACAAGCAGGATGGGTTTACCAGCTTGACGGAGTTGCGCTAGGGCATCGTACTCGATCCGTGTAATGTCGCCAGCTGTGACAAAGAGGATCAGGTCAGCCTCACTCACGATTGCTTGGGCTAGCTGTGCGTGCGCCTGACCATTTACTTCATCCAGCCCCGGCGTATCAATGAGTTCCAGGCGAGACTGGCCCAGCCCTGGTAGTGATATCCGCTGCGCCGAGGCGTCCTCGACCGTCAACAAATCGTCTGGAGTTGTCCATTGAGTCCTTTGCACTTGCTGCGTTACACCATGAGTCGGTCCGGTAGCGAAGATATTTTTACCGGCCAATGCATTTAGCAGCGAGGATTTGCCCCGTCCGACCAGACCAAAGACGGCAATGTGAATGACCGCTTGATCCAATTTCTGCAGTAACGCCGTAAGTTGCTGGATCTCGTTCTGTAAACCTGATGCTTCCCGTGGTGTCAGCTTGAGGCGTTCTAGTAAAGACTGAAGCACCCCTTTGGCTTGGTTATACGCCAGTTCTGACTGAAAATCTTCCAAGTCCAAAACAACTTGCTCGAGTTCGTCAGCTAAGGTGAGGCCGTCTATATGCCGCCAAGAACGGGAAAAGGCATTGGCCCTCTACAATACTCTCTCCAAGGCAGAAAAGGAGAAAATTCCGCAAGTCCTACGCGTTTGGTTGCGCTATCGGAGTGAAAAATATTTTGGTGATCATCGAACACCACCAGGGGGAAAACGCAAGTCGGCGAAACAGCGTCAGCGAAAACCCCCTCGACGTTAGTGATTAGATGACATGGGTCTGCTTTGTAGCTCTGCAGCTCTGCAGCTAGCCCACCGGCGATTTATAGGCGGCGTGGAGGTTGATGAAGGCCAACGCCCTCGCTGAAGGCTCACGTCACCGCCTAGCTTTTTCGCAGATCCACACCATTTATCTACCTCCTGTATAGAGGAGTAGAGTACGAGACAACTGTACGTATACTACCCTCTGAAAATTCTACCTCTGCTTTCGGAGGTGTCTGCT
>JBCBTQ010000153.1:0-328 GCA_039818605.1 Cyanobacteria bacterium J06639_14
AGATGGCGAAGATGTCCTTGACTGTGAACCGGTTATTGGCTACCTCCATCGCGGCATGGAGAAGATTGCCGAAAGCCGTACGAATGTACAGTTTGTGCCTGACGTGAGTCGTTGGGACTATGCGGCGGGCATGTTCAACGAGGCCATTACCGTCAATGCTCCGGAGCAGCTAGCCGACATCGAGGTTCCCAAACGCGCCAGTTACATCCGCGTGATCATGCTGGAGCTAAACCGCATCGCGAATCACCTCCTCTGGTTGGGGCCGTTTTTGGCGGATGTGGGTGCCCAAACGCCCTTTTTCTATATCTTCCGCGAACGGGAGATGATT
>JBCBTQ010000153.1:338-14555 GCA_039818605.1 Cyanobacteria bacterium J06639_14
GACTTGCCCTATGGCTGGATCGATAAGTGTCTCGACTTTTGCGAATACTTTTTGCCAAAAGTAGACGAATACGAAAAACTGATCACCAACAACCCGATCTTTCGTCGCCGGGTAGAAGGCATCGGCGTGATCTCGCGGGAAGATGCGATCGCGTGGGGACTCTCAGGTCCGATGTTGCGGGGCTCTGGTGTGAAGTGGGATCTCCGCAAGGTGGATCACTACGAGTGCTACGACGACTTCGATTGGGATGTTCATTGGGAAACGGCAGGCGATTGTTTGGCCCGCTATATGATTCGTATACGCGAGATGCGAGAATCAGTCAAAATTGTCCGTCAGGCTTGTGAGCAGCTTCCCGGCGGTCCTTATGAAAACCTGGAAGCTAAGCGCATGGCAGAAGGCCCCAAGTCTGAGTGGAATGGTTTTGACTTTCAATTCGCGGGCAAAAAAATTCCGCCAACCTTCAAAATCCCTGAAGGTGAGCATTACGTGCGTTTAGAGAGTGGCAAAGGCGAATTGGGTGTCTTCATTATTGGCGAGGACAATGTCTTCCCCTGGCGCTTTAAGATTCGTGCCCCTGATTTCAACAACCTGCAAATCCTGCCGCAACTTCTGAAGGGGGTTAAGGTAGCCGACATCATGGCTATTCTCGGCAGCATCGACGTGATTATGGGATCGGTCGATCGATAAGCCCTTAGGGCTATTGCGGTAAACAGCATACCGGTCTTAGGGGCGCAAAGCATTGCGCCCCTATTGTTAAGACCACATCATCATCCGACAATTCCTTACGGCCAAACGGCATAGCCATGTTATTTAGTAGGGTGCAAATGCACAGATTCTGAGCAGTATTGAGCAATGCTCTATGGATTATTTTTTTAGCCTCATGTTGACAGTCAATCTAGACTCTCAGCAGCTGCCAACAGTCGAATTCCCATCCCCAATAGTCCCTGTCGAGACAATCGCAGCCCCCACATCCAAAGAGGTGCCCGCCCGGCTGAGTGACGCAGAAATTTATCAGCGCATGCGGAATTTGCCAAACTGGACGACGGATGGACAGGCGCTATTCCATACACGAACTTTTCAGGATTTTGTAGAAGCGATCGCCTTTGTCAACAGCCTGGTGGACCCTGCCGAAGCATTAGGTCATCACCCGGACATCACCATCAACTACAACCAAGTTTCCCTGCAACTCACCACCCACGACGCTGGTGGACTTACAGACCTAGATTTCCAGTTGGCACACAGAATCTCACAGTTGTGATGCGATTTTTCAACCCAAAGCTCTCGTTGCCAAGAGGTTGTTGTGTCGCGCTACAGTACTGATAGCTTTTTGGATAAGTCCTCATGGTCCAGACTCCATCCAGGCCAATTACGCTAGAAGAATTTCTGAAACTACCAGAGACTAAGCCTGGCAGTGAATACATGGATGGGCAAATCATCCAGAAACCAATGCTGCAAGGGAAACACAGCACCATCCAAACTGAGTTCTCTACCACCGTCAATGCGGTACTCAAATCGCAAAGAATCGCTAAAGCGTTCACTGAATTGCGATGTACCTTTGGTGGACGGTCGATAATTCCGGATGTATCTGTATTTACCTGGGAAAGAATTCCCCGCGATGCCAATGGAGAAGTTGCGAACGTCTTTCCATTGTCGCCAGACTGGAGTATTGAGATTCTTTCGCCGGAGCAAAGTCAAACTAGAGTGACTAAAAATATCTTGCGCTGTTTAGACTACGGAACTCAAATGGGTTGGTTGATTGATCCTGATGAATCAACCATATTTGTGTATCTCCCCAACCAGCAGCCAGCAGTTTTTGATGATTCTGAAGCACGCCTACCCGTTCCAGCCTTTGCCCAAGAACTGAATCTAAATGTTGGGACTGTATTTGGTTGGTTATTTGAGTGAGCAATATCAGCGGCACCGCTGCCTTTACGATCGCCCCCTACCCTTCAGTTTTTTCCATAAAGTAGATGTTTCTGGCCTAGAACTCGGGTGTGTCAGGACTCCGTACTGCGGGCTAAACAAAAACGCCAGAAAGAATAGTCCAAACGTTACCAATACGATCGCGGGGCCAGACGGCAGGTTGAAGTAGTAGCTGAGGTACATCCCTGCCACGCTAGCAACAACGCCAATTCCAGCCCCCAAAAGCATCACTTGATGAAGGCGCGGAACTAGCAGATAAGCGGTGGCTCCTGGTGTAATGAGCAAAGCCAGCACCAAAATCACACCGACCACCTTCATGCTAGCGACCACCGTTAGCGCAATCAGTACCATCAACCCGGCATTCAATAACCCGACCGGTAGACCACTGGCCTGAGCACCGAGGGGGTCAAAGCTGTAAAACAGTAGTTCTTTGTACAGCAAAACCACGCTAATCAGCACCAGCACTGCAATAATGGCCGTGTCGCGCACCTCACTCCCAGTAACGCCCAAAATATTGCCGAAGAGAAAATGGTTCAGATCAATCTTGTTATCTTTCTGAACGACGGTGATTAGGGTAATTCCAAGGGCAAAAAAGGCTGAGAAAACAATCCCCATGGCGGCATCTTCTTTAACCGGCGATCGCTGATGAATCCAGGCAATCAGAACAGTACTGAGGACACCCGCCACAAAAGCTCCCACAAAGAGATTGATACCCAGCAAAAACGCGATCGCGAGCCCCGGCAACAGCGAATGACTAATGGCATCCCCCAACAGCGCTAACCGCTGCACCATCAAATAACTCCCCACCACCGCGCAAATGATACCAACCATCACGGCCACGATGAGCGATCGCTGCATGAAGGCATATTGCAGGGGTTCGATAAACCAGTTGATAAACATGAACGAGGAGGGTGGAGGGGTGGAAGGGTGGAAGAGTCGGAGGGTAGAAGGGGCGTGGCATTTGGCCAGTAACTGCGGTGTAGTCACGAAGCTTTTCACCCAAATGTCTCGCCCGCGCATCTGAAGGGTAGGAGAGTCGGAGGGTAGAAGGGGGATGGGGGGATAGTAAGGGGGGTTCAGCCGATCGCAAGCGCAAAATACAGTTCCTCTAGCTCAAAACCAGCTCTGGCTACATCCCAAATGAGCAGCAACCATCAACCACCAACCATTAACTACAAAGAAATCGCCTAAGCGACATGGGCTGAGAAAAACTGCACGTGCCCACCATAGGCTCGCGTCATGGTCTCTGTTGTAAAGACCTGTTCACGAGGTCCGTAGGCAATCAATTCACGGTTGAGCAAAAGAAGTTGGTCGAAATGCGTAATCGACTCGCCCAAATCATGGTTGACGACCAGGACCGTTTTGCCAGCATCGGCCAACTCCCGGAAAATTTGGAACAAGACAGCCTCTGTTTTTTGATCCACACCAACGAATGGTTCATCCAAGCAAAATAGATCGGCTTGCTGAGCCAAAGCACGAGCTAGAAACACGCGCTGCTGTTGCCCTCCCGACAAAGCCCCAATGCGTCGATTGCGGAATTCGGCCATACCCACACGGTCGAGGGCATCGGCGGCCATGCGGCGACTCACATGGGAAAAGCGCCGGAGCCATCCAGCCTGCTTGACTCGCCCCATCAAGACCACATCCCATACAGTGGCGGGAAAGGTCCAATCAATCTGCGATCGCTGCGGCACATAAGCGATGCGATCGCGGTGTGACGCTAAAAAGTCATTACCGTAGCGCACCATCCCCGTAACGACGGGCGTGAGGCCCAACATAGCCTTAATCAGCGTACTTTTACCGGCACCGTTAGGGCCCAAAATACCGACCAGTTGTCCTGGTGGAATCGTAAAGCTGATATTCCGTAATGCCTGAACGTCGCGGTAATTCACGCTCAGGTGATCGACAGCAAGAGTTACTGAGTGAGTCATCGCTAATGAGAGTAAATCGCAAATAATTCTGAAAAAATGAACCGATTATGAAATCCATTGTACTCTCAAAAATGAAACGATTATGAAAAAGGACACATGACTGTTGCAGTTTTAAATACGTACCGGAACCGCTGGTGTGTTGTGGGAGTAGGTGCCCTCGTAGCCGTGCTAGGGGCGGGGTGCGATCGTCCCAACCAGTCTTCACCAGTAGTAGTTCCTGGAAACGATTCTGGCCTACCAGAGGTGGTCGCTACGAGCACATTCATTGCCGACTGGACCGCGCAAATTGGCGGCGATGCCATTGAACTCACCAATATTTTGCAACCAGGAGCTGACCCCCACGTTTACGAGCCAGTGCCCCAAGACAGCATTGCCCTCGAAGCAGCTGATCTGATCTTTTACAACGGCTATAACCTTGAACCGAATCTCATCAAGCTCATCGAAGCCACTGGCATTTCTGCGCGTACAGTTGCAGTTGCAGAAGTTGTACAACCCCTCGACTTTGACTATGAGGGCCAGCAAGTTCCCGACCCACACGTTTGGGGGAATGTGGCCAATGTGGTGCAAATGGTAGAGCACATTCGCGACGAATTAATTCAGCTAGCGCCTGAGCATGAAGCCGAATTTGCTCAAAACGCAGACGCATTCATCGCTGAACTCAGTCAACTCGATGACTGGATCCAAGTACAAGTCGCGACCATTCCTCCACCCCAGCGACGACTCGTTACAACCCATGATGCGTTCCAATACTACGCAACTGCTTATGGATTGGAAGTGGTGGGCACACTGATTGGTATCAGTACAGAAGAACAACCCAGTGCCCAAACAGTTCAGCAATTATCGGCAGCAATTCAAGCTGCAAATGTGCCTGCCATTTTTGCCGAAACCACGATCAACTCCCGCTTGATTTCGGTCGTGGCTGAAGAAGCGGGGGTTCAGTTAGCCCCGACCGAACTGTACTCCGATTCCCTGGGCTCTGCAGGAAGTGAAGGAGCTACTTACATTGGCATGATGGCCACCAACACGCAAACTATTGTGGAGAATTTAGGAGGGAATTACAGTCCATTCATAGCCCAATAAATCTCGCTAGAGCTTTGTCAACCCTATGTTTTAGAGTTCAAGATGGGCTCGAGGCTCTTCGCCAAGCTCAGGATAAACGGAATCATGTACATTTGGACTGAACTTGGCAAAGCCCTAATTTTTAGGGTTGACGATGCACTAACCTTAGTAATAGTTTCGCCAGTAGAATAACCCCGTAGGAAACAATAAGCACAAGTATAGAAAACTCGGATCTCGCACTTATTGCTTCATCAATTCGTGATTACATTACTTTTTTGAGGACTCAGGAAGACGACAATCCTAATTGCGGATCTTATTAGGCGAAAATAAGTATCCTTTTACACATTTATTATCAAGAAATATGCTTCCTTGGAACTCTGCTCAAAGTAAAGATGAGTGGCCAATTTATTGATTGGAAAAGTAGTTAAGGCACATCTTTTCATGACGCGATAATGCAACGAGTTTATTCGCTAAGTAAAGGTGAGGTATGCCTAATCAAGAGACTCTTGACCAGGCTTTTTAGTGAACCTTCTACATTTGGTTAACTAATAACATCCTTCAAGGGCTATATAGATATCTTCTCAAGAATAGATTCAATGCATTATTGCGGTTGACTATTTACATTCACTTGCTATTTTTTTCATCAAGTTGAGCAAAGTCTTTACAGCTAAGTGCTTCAATAGCTTAAATTTGACATTGAATCTCGATAATGTTGATCCCCGACTTGCGGTAGACTAGTCAAGTTTGTGTTTAAGACTTTTCGAGCTTCTTGCACTGTTATCTCTAAATCATCAGAGAAAACCCTGACAGACACACCGCTGATGCATGAGCGATTTCTCTGCAAATAAAGCTGGATGTTGATGTTTGCTGCAGCAGCGCTCCTCTAAAAGTCTACTCATCATTTGAGGCCATTAATGACTGCTACACTCTCTTCTTCTGCTGAGGCAATTGTATCTGCAGCCCCTTCATCAGCGTTAAACGACTTAAAAATCAGTGACATTGTTCGGACAATTCCTAAGTCCTGTTTTCAGAAAGATTGGCGTAAAGCTTGTGTGTCTATAGGCATAACGCTGTCGACAGTGGCTATCGGCTACGGTGCGATCGTGCTATCGCCCTGGTTCTTGTTGCCAATTACCTGGTTTTTTACCGGCACAGCCTTGACAGGGCTGTTTGTGATTGCCCATGACTGTGGCCACCGTTCCTTTGCTAAGCAGCGTTGGATCAATGATTGGGTGGGGCACGTCATGATGCTGCCGTTAATTTATCCGTTTCACAGCTGGCGACTCCTCCATGACCATCACCACGTCAATACGAATAAGCTAGATGTAGATAATGCCTGGGATCCCTGGACAAGTGAAACATTTATAACCGCTTCACCATTCATGCAGGGTTTGTATCGATCAATGCGTGGATTTCTTTGGTGGTTAGCCTCAATTGCACACTGGGCTTCTTTGCACTTTAATGTGAAAAGATTTGCGCCGCGCGATCGCCAAAACGTGAGGATTTCAGTCACGGCAGTTGTCCTTTTTGCGGTCATCTTCTTCCCTACCCTGTACGTCACAGTAGGCGCGTGGGGCATTGTCAAGTTCTGGCTCATGCCTTGGTTGGGATATCACTTTTGGATGAGTACCTTTACCCTCGTTCACCACACCATTCCTGAGATTCAGTTTCAACCTGAATCTAGCTGGGCGGCTGTACCTGCGCAGCTAGCCGGGACCGTTCACTGCAGCTATCCCAAGTGGGTCGAAATTCTATGTCATGACATCAATGTCCATGTGCCCCACCACATTTCTGTAGCAATTCCTTCGTACAATCTGCGTCAGGCCCATAAGAGCTTGATGACAAACTGGGGTGAGTACATCCATGTGCGTCAATTCAACTGGAAGTTGATTAGCCAAATCGTGGGTAAATGTCATATCTTCGATGCGCAAAACGCTTATCGCTCTTTCCAGAGCTTGCGTTGACGAAGCAAAGCTTGGCGATTCGGTGAGCCTGTACCGCTATTGACTGTGCTAACGACGACGCTGAGCCATAAGGTAGGGACGTACATCGTACGTCCCTTTCTTGTTTGCCGTAATCAGACGGGATACCCTTAAAAATGTCCGGTGTTCATCGCCATTGCCTGAAGCGTGAATTGCAGACAGGTCATTATTTTGCATCCATGAATTAAGTTTCACAATGGAACGCGTACCAAACTTTTGTGGTCTATCTAAGTTTAAGAAGATCGCTGTGCAGGCGATGCATTCGTCTAGTAGATTGGAACGACACTTCCTGAAAAATGGTTAGATTTGACCAGTAGGGCATCTATTCAAAGTCACAACCTTTGTCAGTTCTCAATAAATTTCAGCATGAAGCTTGATGAGTCCGCGATTGCAGCCTTGGGCATGTCCTTACGACAGATTAGCCAAAACCTTATGAAGTCTGGGGGCGAAACCCCCAAGCAGCAACGTATCTGGTATCAGGGGCGGGAGCCCTATTTCGATGTCACAATCGAAACAGCAGACGATACCATCACTTGGTTTCAAGTAACCCTGCGAGGGAAGGTCGTTTCCTGGCGTCATCCCCAGGTACATCTTCAAACAGGCGAAACCGATGAACTCGATGTTCCTGCGGATGTCGCTTACTATGCAGCCAGTAAAACCATACGGGATGGAGCTAGCATCAACTGGCCATTTGTGGAGTCGGTACAGAAAATTTTAGCCCAGCGCTCTGATGACACCATGCTTGCTGCTGTCAGTGAGTTACTGTCAACTCACCTGGCCAATCGTTAGATGGGCATGCCTAAATTGCGGATTCCCTGCTGGAGACGGATAGCCTCTGCGGGATTGGTTTGACGATAGAGGGCGATCGCGTGTTGAAAAGCTTTGAGACTCTCGGGTAGTTTGCCCAGCTTGAAAAAAGCCACTCCCAAATTTTGATGAGCTTCGGCGTAATTGGGGTCTAACGCGATCGCCCTTTGATAGGCAGCAATCGCAGGTTCCAGGTAGCCTCGGGCGCGGTGAGCAGTGCCCAAGTTGAAGTAAGCCATCGCAAACTGAGGCGCAGCCTGAGTAGCCTTTTCAAATTGGGCGATGGCTCCCACATAATCTTGCTGTGCCTTTCGCAGGCTACCTAAGTTGATATAGGCACCCACCTTCAAAACACTCGCAATAGGTTGCTGTAATGCCTTGGCATAATGGGCTGCGGCAGCCTCTAGCTGCCCCTCTGTACGTTCAGCAAGCCCTAGATGGTAGTGCAACTCATACGTCGTGAACGGATCAGTCTGAGTTGAGGCCAGTCCCCGTTTCAAGAGCGATCGTCCCTTGGCCCAGTCCCCAGCTTGACCATACAAAGCTCCCAGTTTATTGCAAATATAAGCATCATCTGGGTGACTTGCTAAATATGCCTCCATGATGGTTTGAGCACGGGTGAACTTGTCACGTTGGGCAATCGCATCGGCCTCATACCCCGTATGCTCCAAAGCCACCTGGGGCCATAAAACAACCTGCCAGTGAGTTTCTCCTTGCATCACAGCGAGAACACTGTCATCCACGGTCTCGTGGTAAGGCCGCTCGAATCGCAAGTCAGCCCGCTGGCGAAATAAACGCGATACGGCTGAGTAGGGAGTCTGGTCTGCATTCACTTCATGACGCAATAAATTCACGACCAAGACTGACTCCAAAGGCTGTTCTCCCAACCTCTCACCGCCCCGAACTTGTTCCAGAACGGCTTGTCCGGCGGCGGTCATCACCTCATCCGCATCCAACACCAACACCCAGTCGCCTTTAGCCTTGGTCAGGGACTGATTCCGAGCAGATGCAAAATCATGGGTCCACTCAATTGACTCAACCTGAGCCTTAAACCCCTGAGCGATCGCGATGGTCTCGTCCCGTGACCCTGTATCCAGCACAATCATTTCGTCCACGTAGCCTTGCACACTTGCCAGACAGCGCGATAAGTTTTGGGCTTCATCTTTGACAATCATGCAGAGGGAGATGGACATGGCTACACCAAAGTATCCCTTGCCTTTACTAAAGCTTGTCGCACTTGCCCAAATCCAGTTCCCCCTGTACTGTTACGAGCTGCAACGACTTGCTGCGGGGCAATGGCGTCATAGATGTCATTTTCAAAAGCAGGGTGCAAGGTCTGCCATTCTTCGAGCGTCAGATCTTTGAGGAGTTTGTTAGCAGCCAGGCACTGACGGACAACTTGCCCCACCAGATTATAGGCTTCGCGGAAGGGGACACCCTTGGTAGCCAGGTAATCGGCCACATCTGTAGCGTTCGAAAAATCGGCAGCTACGGCGGTAGAAAGACGTTCAGTCCGGAACTGAATGCCCTCACTGAGGAGGATAGTCATCGCTGTAAGGCAATCCTTTACCGTATTGACCGTGTCAAACAAGGGTTCCTTATCTTCCTGTAAGTCTTTGTTATAAGCCAAAGGTAACCCTTTCATCATCACCAGTAGGCCCTGGAGATGCCCGTAGACGCGCCCTGTTTTACCCCGCACCAACTCGGGTACATCGGGGTTTTTCTTTTGAGGCATAATGCTTGACCCAGTGGCGCAACTGTCATTCAAGGTGACGAAGCCAAACTCCTCTGAGGCCCAAAGAATCATCTCTTCTGATAGGCGCGAAAGATGCATCAGAATGAGACTTGCAGCAGCGGTGAATTCAATGGCAAAATCGCGATCGCTCACACCATCCAGACTGTTACTGTAAATGGAGTCAAAGCCCAGTAGCTGTGCGGCATAGGTCCGATCAATCGGAAACGTTGTCCCGGCCAAGGCTCCACATCCCAACGGTGAGATATTGACCCGACACCGTACATCGCCTAAACGTTCCCAGTCACGCTGAGCCATTTCAAAATAAGCCAACAAATGATGGGCTAAGCTAACCGGCTGAGCCCGCTGTAAATGGGTGTAGCCAGGAATTAAAGTATCCAGATGTTGTTCTGCTTGGTGCAACAACGCACTTTGATAATCGCGCAATCGAGCCCGAATGGTATCAAGCTGCTCCCGCAAATAAAGACGCGTATCGGTTCCAACCTGATCATTGCGGGAACGAGCTGTATGAAGTTTTTTACCCACAGCCCCCACGAGTTCCACGAGGCGATGCTCGACCGCAAAGTGAACATCTTCATCTTCAATGGTTGGGACAAATTCGCCGCGACGATATTCTTGGCGAATTTGCTCAAGTCCGTTGACAAGTGTTTCGCCTTCTTCCTCAGAAATGATGCCAGTTTTGGCTAACATTTGCGCATGTGCCTGAGAACTCGTCAGGTCATACTCAATCAGTTCAATATCAAATGAGATGCTGGCATTAAAGGCTGCGATCGCAGGATTAAGAGCCGACTCAAAGCGCTGGCTCCAAGCTTTCGGGGCAGGAGAATTCACCGGGCTGACACCTTCCACAAAAAGGGAATATTAGCAGAATGTCATGCACTATTTGTAAGTTGTAATGCCTCGCACAACATAACCAATAACGATGCCAATGATGAGGGCCCAGATTTGCCCAGATTCATAAAAGTTCTTAAAGGCACCACCAATGTCACCCAAAACATCTGACTCAAACTGAGCAACGATAACAGTGCTTTGCTGCTGTGCCATGCTAGGAGCACTTAGCAGTGGCAATTCTAAAGCGGTTGGGACTGTGTCCCAAGTAGTCAATGGAATAGAAGTAACAGAAGAATTGGGGGCTAACATTTTACTGACACTCTGGCAAGGGAAACAATATGAATTGAAGCATACCCTGTTCTAGACAAGGAATTTCACTTTAAAAAAGTGTCTGCCCCCTCTGGTCCCAATCGCACAGAAGCTTCTATGCCTGTTACAACTTGTTTCGGAGGCGAGTTGGAGCTTACCAACAGGTGGCGTCAGCAGGCTAACCCCGCCAACTTAGCAAGTTACGGCTCCTTACTTCCCGCTTCAGTTTCCTGGCTGCCATTCGCCAACTGATTGAATAGGTTCAGCTGCAGTTCTGGCTTAACTCGCATAACAACTAGAGTGACATCGTCTTCGGTATGGCGATCGCGCCCTACAAAACGCTGCAACATCTCAAAAAGGTAATCCAAAATCTCTTGGGCCGATGTCCGGTTCCGGCAAGCCCACTTAAGTGCATTGATTAAATTTTCCTCATCAAAGCGCTCACCCTTCGCATTAGCAGCATCAGTAATGCCGTCGGTATAATAAAGAATTGTGTCGCCAGGCTGGAGTTGAATTTGATCTTCGTAATAAGAAGTGTCAATATCCAACCCTAAGAGCATGCCAACTGTATCCAAACGGTTGACCTGATTGGTCGCGGCCTGCCACAAAAAGGGTGGATTGTGGGCTGCATTGCTATAAGCCAGTCGGCGTGTCTTGGGATCATATTCACCGTAAAAGAGGGTTACAAACCGACTGGAGTTCTCCAAATCCGTATGCATGACGTGATTAAGGTGATGCAAAATTTGAGCAGCCGAATAGCTGTGCAGTACCTCAGCACGTAACATTCCCCGCAGCATTGTCATGATGAGTCCGGCGGGCACCCCTTTACCCATTACGTCACCGATAGCAAAACTCCAGGGAGATAAAGCTGACTGTTGTGACTCGGGGTAGCGGATTTGATCATAAGTGGTGGGAATAAAGTCATAGTAGTCGCCCCCCACTTTATTGGCTGTATGGCATCGGGCAGCCAGATCAATGCCATCAATCTTAGGGAAGGTTCGCGGTAGAAGCTGTAGCTGAATCTCGGCCCCGATTTCCAATTCCCGGCCTAGACGTTCTTTCTTGCGTAGGGCGACCGTCAGCTCTTCGTTCTCGATCGCAACAGAGGTTTGGTCCGCAACCAGTCGTACAAGCTTTTGTCGAGTATCGGTCCAAGCATAGTCAACCTCACGACTAAAAACGTAAAGCCGCCCACGCTCAACATTTTTGACAATGATGGCCGTACCAAAAACCTGAAAATCAGCTCCCAAATAACGATGAACATAGCGATCCAAGGAAAGCATCGCTGTTCGTGCAATGGTGCCTACGGATCGACCAGAAGGTGAGAAGGCCGCTGTCACCTGGCGCGTAGCAGCTTCTAGAGCCATCTTGACTTCTTGACAACTCTCAGTACTTTGGCAATGCAAGCGCTCTAGGCGGACCTGACCATCGGGTCGAAACAAGACTAGAGCACCCCCAGTCGCGTCGGTAACCCGACTCGCAATCATCGGGATGAGCTCTAAAAACTGATTTAAGTTATTTAGACTCCGTAGGGCAAACCCGAGCGAACTCAAGAGGTCCTGAATCTTGAATTGCTCACGCTGGAGGCGATTTACCAATTCTTTGAGGGCAAACGCAGGAGTCGCTTCTGGTCGAGCATCTTGACCAGATGTATTGGATGAGCCAGGCGGCATAGGCAATGCGGTCATGAACTCTTAAGAAGCAGGGCTGCGGTCATACCCGTCTTGATCAAAATGATTCGGCGGGCTTATTTGGGGATTAAGCATAGCATTCCCTGTCAAAAGTGAGCGCACTGATTTAGAGGGCGGAAAACCCGTATTTTGGGTGAGGGTCAATCTCTTCGCCAAACGCCTAAATGCTGACTATGACAAGGATTTGTAATTTCAAGGAGAGGAACTCTTAGTGGCAAGAGAATTTTCACAATTCGATATCTAGGATATTTGTCCACTCTCATACCTCTAGGGGTAGTGTTGTTGAAGGACAAACCGAACGGCGGTGTCTAAACAACTCGTCTGAGCCGGATAGGAGACCGTGGGACGTACTAACCGAATTAGGCGCACCCCTTGTTCAGCCGCGATCGCCTGCTTGTGATCTTCTCCCCCCGCTTGGCCTGATGCCTTCGTCACCACTTGGGTGATCTGCCATTGCTGCCACAGGGCTTTTTCTAATGAGGCACTGATAGGTGGTCGTAGCGCGATGATGCGGTCAGATGTAAAACCCGCGCTAAGTGCTGCAGCCAAAGCAGACTGAGAGGGCAGTATGCGAACAAAGAGAATACTTTGAGACTGCCACAGAGCAAAACTAGTCAGCCAGCGATAGCCCAGCATCAATAGGGTCCGCTCTTGCTTCAGGTACCCCCCCGTAAACAGATCTGGCAAGTGCTTCAAACATACATTGCCAGGTCTTCCCCTGGCATCAAGCCACGCATCTTCAGGACCGGGACTAATCGCAGGACGTTCGTAGCGTAAGTAGGGTAATCCATGGCGATGAGCTAAAGCGATCGCGAGCTGTGAGATGTTTGAGGCAAAAGGATGGGATGCGTCTAAAATTGCGCCAATAGTATTTGCGACGATGAATGTATCCGCGCGATCGGGCCTTAATTTACCCACCCACAGATTGACGGCTGGATTCTCCGGGTAAAGTCGCTTTGCCGTGTCCGTTGTGACTGACACCAGCAACCATGACGACCGAACTGGACCTTGCGGATGTGCGAGGAGCTTCTCAACTAACCATCGACTCTCTTGCGTACCGCCGATAACCCAGACGCAATGGCTCATTTGGGGATGCCTGTGATTCAAATTCTGGCTGCGAGGAGAAGGCAGGGAGCAAAGGGATGGGGGATGGGAATTCAAAATTCAAAATTCAAAACACTCTTCTGACGCCGACCTCTCAAACAGCCACCATCCCCAAATAATCCGCACGGGCGAGGCATTGGGTTAAAGATCTTCGTGACCGACACAGTTGTTATTCTCACAATGCCTCGCCCCGGCAAGGCATTAACCACCGACGACCAGCCATCAGCTCCTTAAAACACCACCTTGAACAAATGAAACAGCTCTCCTTCCCTTTCTTTCTTGATCTTGACGCCAGCTGCTTTGAGGGATTTCTTCCAATCCTCTACAGACGTTAGTTCTACTTCAGCGCCCAGATACATTTCTAAGATGGCCCAGTCTTCTGCTATGGGTTTATCTGGATCAATCACATCAAAGACAAAAAAACCATCTGGCTTCAGAACTTTTTTCACGGCTGAAAGCACGATATCCCAATAATCCCAAGGATAGTAACAGCTCACTCCGGTGGCAATAACTAAGTCAAACTGTGCAGGCTCATAGACATCGAGCTGATGTGCTGCAGCTTGACGCATCCCTTTGAACAGTTTGGAATTGAGCTGCGAACCACGAGCATTCACCATTTGGCAGATGGCGGGGCTAATATCCTGACCGTAAAAGCGGGCATCGCGTCGGTCGCCAAGGGGAAGATGGGGGTTGAGTTCATCGGCTCGGAGCGTCATCGGTCACCTCGATGCAGGTGGGTGGCGCAGAGAACGTCCATGATGGACATCTCCTCCACGGATGTTGATAAAGGCCCACAACCTACCCAAGACCTTCGATACGACGCAAGG
>JBCBTQ010000154.1:0-14533 GCA_039818605.1 Cyanobacteria bacterium J06639_14
ACGCCGTTGCAAATGCCCTGGCCGAGAGGTCCGGTTGTTACTTCAACACCAGGCGTTTCGAAGTTTTCGGGGTGTCCGGGTGTGGTTGAATCCCACTGCCGAAATTGCTTGATGTCATCCAGGGTGACACTGTCGTATCCGGTCAGATACAACAATGAGTACTGCAACATACAACCGTGGCCGGCGGACAAAACAAAGCGATCGCGGTTGAACCAAGCTGGGTTTTTGGGATTAAACCGCATGAACTTGTCCCACAGCACATAGGCCATAGGAGCTGCTCCCATGGGAAGCCCAGGGTGACCGGAATTCGCTTTTTCAACAGCATCAATTGATAGGAAACGGATGGAATTGACGCAAAGCGCCTCTAAAGATTGGGATGCGACAGCCATAGACCTAAATACTCAACGACGGTACAGCAGGCACCTGACACGCGAATCTACTGGAGGCAACCACAGACATCAACGAAGCCTACTGGCCCCATCATCTCACTGGGCTTGCCGACGGGCAATCAAATTCCAGAACTAACCGAGTCCAATGTCAAACAGACAAATGGACTCAGGGAAGAGACTCGTACCAGGCATTAAGTTTAATAACCTCTAGTAGGTTATTATACTTATCAATTTGTAACCTCAGCTACGGTACTTTCGGAAAACGAGCGTTACGTTATGTCCCCCGAAGCCAAAGGAGTTAGACAAGGCGACATCGACTGTCATGGGTCGATGTTGCTGAGGAACGTAATCCAGATCGCACTCAGAATCCGGGTTTTCCAAGTTGATGGTGGGTGGGACGCAATCGTGGGCAATCGCCATGGCTGAGGCCACCCCTTCAATGCCTCCCGAGCCCCCTAATAAATGCCCGGTCATCGATTTGGTTGAACTGACAGCAACCTGATGAGCCGCATCCCCTAGCGCCGTCTTGATAGCTTGCGTCTCGGTGGGATCATTAGCGGGCGTACTGGTGCCATGGGCATTGACGTAGCTGACCTGTTCGGGTGTAATCCCAGCATCTTTGAGTGCTAATTGAATACACCGCGCTGCCCCTTCACCACCTGGAACCGGAGCTGTCATGTGGTAAGCATCACAAGTCATGCCATAGCCAGCGATTTCAGCATAAATCCGGGCTCCTCGACTCAGGGCATGTTCCAGCGATTCCAAAATCAGAATGCCGCAGCCTTCACCAATGACAAAGCCGTCGCGATCGCGATCAAAGGGGCGACTCGCCAATTGAGGTTCATCATTACGCGTTGATAAAGCCCTGGCAGACGCAAACCCAGCGACCGATAACGGTGTCACCGCCGCCTCCGTTCCACCACAAATCATGGCTTGGGCGTAGCCCTGCTGCACCAGTCGAAAGGCATCGCCAATCGCATTAGATCCAGCAGCACAGGCCGTAACGGGACAAGAATTGGGTCCCTTGGCACCTGTATGGATGGCTGTTAATCCAGCTGCCATATTCGCGATCATCATGGGCACCATGAAAGGGCTACAGCGGCTAGGCCCCCGGTTCAGATAAACCGTCTGCTGCTCTTCCATAATCTTGAGACCGCCCACACCCGTCCCAATCATGACCCCAATTTGTTCCGCATTGAGGGCGGTAATTTCGAGACGAGCATCGGCCAGCGCCTGCTTACTAGTTGCCACAGCAAATTGGGCAAAGCGATCCATACGCTTGGCGTCTTTGCGCTCCATGTGATCATGGGGGGCAAATCCTTTGACCTCAGCGGCAATGCGGGCAGCGTGCTGGGAAGCGTCAAAGTGGGTAATGGGGCCAATCCCTGAGCGACCATCGAGCAACCCTTGCCAATAACTTCCCAAGTCATTACCCAGGGGAGTGATAGCTCCTAACCCCGTAATGACAACTCGCTTTTTTTCCAACTCTGTCATGGCTCACCTATATTCAGACACTCAGATCAATGGTCTGGAGGTCTGCGTTGACAACATCTCATTTCGATAACGTGACGTTACGCAGCCTTTTTATCCTTGATAAAGTCAACGGCTGCTTGCACAGTCCCAATTCCCTCAGCAGCTTCATCGGGAATTTCAATATCAAATTCTTCCTCGAGTGCCATTACGAGCTCAACAGTATCCAGGGAGTCTGCTCCTAAATCGTTGGCAAAGCTAGCTTCTGGTTTTACTTCTGCCTCATCTACGCCGAGCTGCTCAGCGACGATTTTCTGGACCTTTACGAAAACATCTTCTTGGCTCATGCGTTCAACCCTTCTTTTTCCAGCAATCACACTAAACACCTCTAAAACCTAAACCACGAGATTGTCCCAAAATCAAGACAAATGCACCCGAAAGTTCAACGCGGTCAGTTTTAGGCATCTCTAAATCTTATCGGAAAGCGTGACGTGGAAGCTGACTATAGCTCCTATTGGAGGGACGCATTCAATATTACGTTCCATAAACTTTTGTAGGGTTGCTCTGAGTCCGTCAAAACTAACCCTATAGACTGTTCATCAAAGACTGGAGAACCCTTGCTATCTATATCGCTTTGAGTGGTTGCTCTACGGATAGCACCTCTGCAGCAACACTGTAAATGTTCCATCAACATTGGAGTCCTCAGTTCAATGTCTCATTCCGTCAAAATTTACGATACTTGTATTGGCTGCACACAGTGTGTACGTGCTTGTCCCTTGGATGTCCTGGAAATGGTGCCATGGGATGGCTGTAAAGCTGGCCAGATTGCAGCGTCGCCTCGCACCGAGGACTGTATTGGGTGCAAGCGGTGTGAAACAGCATGCCCTACTGATTTCTTGAGCGTTCGCGTTTATTTAGGCGCTGAAACAACTCGCAGCATGGGCTTGGCCTACTAGACTTTGCCCCTCCTTGCGTTGGATATCTCAAAGCCCTGATTGCGATAGGCAAAGCAGTCAGGGCTTTGAGCATGTTGACAGCTAGGTCAAAACATAAAGCATCAGGATCTTATTTCAACTTTCTATAATCATTAATAAGTATCTATCTACAAATCCAATCGTGAGCTTGGCAGTGAATTAGTCTAGGTGCACCCGCGCTACTTGCCTTAGCGATTATGTACGAATTTCTTCATCTGCTTTCGGCGCTCGCCCATGCCTTTATTCAATTTATTCAGCCATTCTTGGTACCCATATGTTTTGTGGTAGCTTGGGCAGTCTTTGCAATGGGCGTTTGGAGCCTTTGGACTGCCGTCCGCGATAGCGTGAAACGAGCCCACCGGATGCATCAAATTCCCTGTTCCCAATGTCAATACTTTTCAGGGAACTACTTACTAAAGTGTCCGGTTCACCCTGGCGAGGCCCTGTCTGAGGAGGCGATTGGGTGTCCAGATTTTGCCTCAGTGGAGTTAGGTTGGAACGTTACGCACTCGCTAAAACAGGATGTTTGAAGGGGTATCTGGAAGTTGGGAAATTCTGATGGGGTAGGGAGGGAGTCATTTGAATTCCTCTAAACTCAACATTTTTCAACTTAAACTACATGCTGATAGGTTCACTGAAGGAGTTCAGTTACAAGTATGTTGGTCAGAAACTTGTCAGATTGTGAAATGTTTATCGCTGGTGACAATACCCAACTGCGAGAGCTTTTGCACCCGGATAAACAAGCAATTGAGTTGCGCTACAGCCTTGCTCATGCGGTAGTGCCCGCTGGCGAAACTTCTATCGATCACTCTCTGACTACGTCTGAGGTTTATTACATCCTCAGTGGTCAAGGAGAAATGCACATCGATTCTGAGGTGTGTCCAGTTGGGCCAGGCGATGCGATTTATATTCCGCCCCATGCCCGACAGTTTATTCACAATACAGGTCAGGAACCCATTGTATTTATCTGTATTGTCGATCCGGCATGGCAGGCTGAAAATGAAACTGTGTATAAGGCTTCTTAGGCTCGGCAATTAATAACATTCCTGAATGGGGTGTTATCGATATTCAATGCTTCAGGATGTGGGCTTTTCAAGCCTTCTGAAGGATTCGCATATTGCTGCCGTAGTGTACTAGATTGAGGCAGTGTTAAACTGCACATTCTTAGCGTAGATGGCAACCGTTTCTTGTTGAAAAGAATCGTGAGAACGGTATGCGGTATAAATTTCATGATACGCATTTGGCTAGGTGCTTGCTAGCATTTTCGCGACATAATTGTGTATTGGGATGATCCAGACCGACAGTCATTTCAAAGATGGCGATCGCTCGCTCAAATATCGCTTTTACTTCGATCAAATCACCCAAATCATCTTTCTTTTGGAGTAAAGACGCTAGATTATTCAAGCTGATGGCTACATCAGGATGATGGGTTCCTAAGAGTATTTCTTTGATCTCTAAAGCTCGTCGATAGGCTTTTTCTGCTGGTTCTAGCTCACCTTTCGCTTGCAATGAGGCTGCCAGGTTATTGAGGTTGATAGCAACTTCGTAATGCACAGGGCCAAATTGCTGCTCGAAAAAGGCGATCGCGGTTTCAAAGTGAGCGATCGCGTCATCCCACTGCTCTAGCCCATGCAGGATTGAACCCAACGCTGCGCCATCGGCAATGGTCTGGGAATGCTGCGAACCCAGCAAATCAACATGCAGTTGATAGGACTTGCGAGCATAGGGGGCGGCTTCAGCATAAAGGCGACGGGCATGGTAGAGTCCCGCGAGATTGTGATATACAGTTGCCACCTTGATGTGATGTTCCCCATGCTGCTCGATTAAGTCAGCTAAGACCGTTTGATACAGATCTTCGGCAGCATCGAAGCGACCCCAATATTTATAGACAATGGCACAGTCATTCAAGAGCTTGCGCCAAAATGGCTGATGTCGCAGTCCATGTTCTGTAGCCAGGTGGATCGCTTGCTGAAAGACTGCTTCGGCCTCGGCATAGCGACCTTGAATCCGAGCTAACGTAGCTTTTTGAGCGAGGACTTTGAGTTCCAAGGCCAGCAAAATTTGGATCGGATAGGTCGCTTTGATTTCCTGTAAAGCTGTTTGGGCGGGCTCAATCAGAGCCTGTGCTTCAAGATAACGAGCTTGTGCTTCTAGGCAATCAATTAGGAGGCTTTGGATCTTGACCTGAATGACGAGACTCGCTGGTGGCGGTGGCAACTTTTGCAGCAACTCAGTACAAAGTCCTTCGGCTTCACCATAGTGTTGCTGTGACTGTAAGGCTGTAATTTTTTCCAACTGCAGTTGCCAACCCGTTACAATACCCATTATTTTTAACCCTTAGATTGATAATTATTGAGGCGATTAACTTAAGGCGGGAAATATTAGTTGGAACAGAATCTAGAATCCAGGAGTTAGGATTCAGGAGAACATTGGATTCTAGCTCCTAGCTCCTAAATTCCCTAGATTGGGAGAGGGATTTAAGGGGAGGGCAAGATAGCTTGAATACAAAATTGGGATACACCCTCCTGGTGTGGCTTCTCCGCTAGAAAATGACAGTTATGGTCTTACTAAGAAGATTCTCAATTAAGAATGGGAAAAAGTAGAGAGAAATAGTAGCAACAGTCTTGCTGGGTTTTACTAATGCTTTATCTAAGCTACGATGAAATAAGGACTAAGAGGATTTTTAAGTCAAACAACGTGTTCTTTATTATGCAGAAATGCGATCGCATCTTTAGAAATAGAGTGCAATCGCATTGATTTAGATCGTTATCTCTTCAGTTGCTCTTTCGTTTGGCTCACATTAGTAATCTTCTAGGTCGAACCCGCGTCCGGGGGAACTTCCCCCACCTGTAATATTTAATAGTTCCTTCTCAGCCAGTGACTTGAGATATATCAACGTAGCCACTTCTTGGGCAACGACGGTATAAACGGGTTGGGATTTGATTTGAGGGGCTTTATTTTTCATTGAAATTGACTCTACAGGGGAAAGCGACTCGTTAGCTTTTATCTACGACACAGACTTTAGAGCACAATCGGGAAGAAATCGAGAAAGGTTCCCAGGTCGCTAAAAATCGATACAAAGTCAATACAAAATTGTTTGCTTCTCAGTCTAGAACTCAGTATGTCCTCAATGAGGGTAGAGATATAACCTTCTAGCTAGGGATAGGAGAGCCTATGTCTCACTCAATAGGATTGAACGAATCCAAGCGTATGATGTCAGCCGGGAAATTTTGGCTGGGTAGAGAATCAGGAGCCAGCATCCAGTGCTCTCTTGACTCCTGACTTCGCGATTCTTGCGTCACTGGAATTTTCTGCCTTAAGTTGACAGCCGAGTGACACACGATAGTTTCAGCTACTTCTAGGAGTTGCCTGAAGTGATGTCAGGCTAGACCTGAGCTGTAAGTATCGTACTAAGGGAATTTTCCGAAATGAATATACCGCCGTAGGTAGTGTCGAAGCACGCGACCCAACACGTCCAGAATTTTGATGTTGCTGGATTTTACTTCGTTCAACCCAGCCTACAAAAGCTACCTTTTTGGGTAATTTCTTTCTCAGAAATCCCCTAAGTCGGTCATAAGTCATACAAAGTCCTGCGCGATCTCGGTCACGTGTCTGTTGCAATCAAGCAAGATACCTTTCTTGCTGAGCCATACCAAAATCTTTCTGGTTTGACACCGGCAATTTCTTTCTCAGAAAGTTACTTCTATGAATAAGTGACTTTTTAGGTAATGACATATACAAAAAGTAGCGCTAGATTAGTTGTCACGACTAGATCTGATGCCTTGAACGTGAAGCCCAGGCATCGTACGGACCATTTTTCAAGAGTTTGGTTGAGTCTAAGGAAATTGCGGGCCGTGGTATTAACAACCAGGGCAGGTTTTGATTGCGATATACGGACTATGAACGTTCGATTCTGACTAAACCTGCTCTTCCAGAATCGGTATGTTTTTCCTGAAAATTTTCTCAGCCTGATGCCAGGACTGGAAATTAGCATCTACCTTATCAGTTTTTTCAAAATTCAAATTTATTTTTCCTGCCAAGATCGCCCTATCTTTTTGTCGAGGTAGACCATGTTTGAGGTTCCTATTCAATCGCATAATCAGCAAGCGACAGATACAGATACTAATCAATATTCGTTAGCGCCCACTATTTCATTGCCCAAGGGTGGTGGAGCCATTAAAGGCATTGGCGAAAAGTTTGCGGCGAATCCTGTTACCGGTACCGGTTCAATGTCGGTTCCCATTGCGACGAGTCCGGGACGTGCTGGATTTGGCCCCCAACTGACGCTCACCTATGACTCTGGTGCGGGTAATAGTGCCTTTGGCTTTGGTTGGCACCTTTCTATCCCTACCATTACGCGCAAAACAGCGAAAGGGTTACCCCGCTACTTGGATGCAGAGGAATCAGATGTTTTCATTCTGTCTGGTGCCGAAGACTTGGTGCCGGTTTTGAATGCGGAGGGTGCAGTTAAGGAATGGCTGCGGGATGGCTATCGTATTCGCCAATATCGTCCGCGGATTGAGGGGTTATTTGCTCGTATCGAACGATGGACTGACGTGAATTCGGGTGAAACTCACTGGCGTTCCTTCTCGCAAGACAACATCACGACTCTCTATGGTAGAACTGCCGAAAGTCGCATTGCCGATCCGGATCATCCCGCTCATATTTTTAATTGGTTGATTTGTGAAAGCTACGACGATAAGGGCAATGCGATTCGCTACAGCTATAAACCTGAAGATTCTGAAGGCATTGATACGACCCAGGCTCATGAGCACCATCGCACCCTTGAGAGGCGAGCGGCCAATCGATATCTGAAACGCATTCAATACGGTAATCGTACCCCGCGACAGCCCCAGGAAGATTTGGGGCAGCGCACCGATTGGCTATTTCAGGTGGTATTTGACTTTGGTGAGCATGATCTGGCTGCCCCAACTCCGGATGAGGGGATGAGCTGGTCGGTTCGGAATGATCCCTTTTCTACCTATCGATCAGGGTTTGAAGTGCGAACCTATCGCCTCTGTCAACGGGTACTCATGTTTCATCACTTCCCAAATGGACTAGGGGGGGAGACGGGATATGACGGCTTAGTGCGATCGACCGATTTCCACTATGACGATGAGGTTGCGTCTACCGATGCTCGCAACCCGATTTATTCACGTCTGCTCTCAGTCACGCAAACCGGTTACGAGCCCAATGTGGAGGGGGGATATCGCCAAAAATCGCTGCCGCCACTGGCGTTTACCTACAGCGAACCGCAAATTGATGCGACCGTGCGTCAAGTGGATCCTGGTAGTCTCGCGAATTTGCCGGAGGGGCTGGACGGAACCCGTTATCAATGGGTGGACCTGGACGGCGAAGGTCTGTCAGGCATTTTGACTGAGCAAGGGGAGGGATGGTTTTATAAGCGTAATCTGAGTCCCCTCAACCGTATTCAAACAAATGGCTCCGAGCATTTAGAGGCTCGTTTGGGTGCCGTTGAATCGGTCGCTAGTAAGCCAGCAATGGCTTTGGCCGGGGGGCAATTTTTCGATCTAGCAGGCGATGGGCAGTTGGATTTGGTGGCCCTGCGCACGGCCACCCCCGGATTTTATGAACGCACGCCTGACGAGGACTGGGAACCCTTCACGCCCTTCCGATCGCTGCCGGTGCAGGATTGGGATAATCCCAACTTGAAGTTTATCGACCTGAACGGCGATGGCCATAGTGACTTGCTGATTACTGAAGAGGATTGTTTCGTTTGGCATCCTTCGCTAGCTGAAGATGGGTTTGGTGCTGCTGTGCGATCGCCCCAACCCTGGGATGAAGAGTCGGGGACGCGTATTGTCTTTGCCGATGGTACCCAGTCAATCTACCTGGCCGATTTTTCCGGCGATGGCCTGACCGATATTGTGCGGATTCGGAATGGTGAGGTTTGTTACTGGCCCAATCTGGGGTATGGGCGCTTTGGGGCCAAGGTAACCATGGATCAATCTCCTTGGTTTGATGCACCCGATATTTTCGATCAGCGGCGCATTCAGTTAGCCGATATTGATGGCTCAGGGACCACCGATCTTCTGTACTTGAGTGACGCAGGCGTGCAGATTTACTTCAATCAGTCTGGCAATGCTTGGTCCAGCGTTTACACCATGGCTGCCTTCCCACCGATTGACAGCTTGGCTACAGTGGCCACGGTAGATCTCCTGGGGAATGGTACCGCCTGCTTGGTGTGGTCCTCACCGTTACCGGGGCAGGCTACCCGAGCCCTGCAGTATATCGACTTGATGGGTGGCCAAAAGCCTCATCTGCTCATTAAAACCGTGAATCATTTGGGGGCCGAAACGCGAGTCCGCTATGCCCCTTCTACCCAGTTTTATCTGGAAGACAAATGGGCTGGTAAACCCTGGATGACTAAGTTGCCGTTTCCCGTGCAGGTAGTGGAGCGGGTCGAAACTTACGATCGCATCAGCCGTAACCGGTTCGTGACTCGTTATGCCTATCACCACGGCTATTTCGATGGCAGCGAGCGAGAATTTCGGGGCTTTGGCATGGTGGAGCAAATTGATACCGAAGAATTTGCCGCTCTCCATCAAAGTGAGGCGTTCCCTGTCGGTGACAACATTGATGAAGCCTCCCATATCGCTCCAGTGTTGACCCGCAGTTGGTTCCACACAGGTGCTGATATCGATGGGTTAGGTGTTTCACGGCTATTTCAAGCAGATTATTATCGCGAACCAGGGTTGTCGGATGCTGACTTCCAGCAACAACTGCTGCCCGATACCGTATTGCCTGAAGGGTTGACGCTTGAGGAAAAACGCGAGGCACATCGGGCGCTTAAGGGATCCCGGTTACGTCAGGAGGTCTATGCGCTGGATGGGACTGCGCAGGCACCGCATCCTTATGCCGTAACCGAGCAAAACTTCACACTTCGTCGGTTGCAGCCGCGAGGAAATAATCGCCATGGTGTGTTCTTGACCCATGCGAGAGAAGCCCTCACCTATCACTACGAACGTAACCCAGTCGATCCGCGCATTAGCCATGCGCTGACCCTTGCCGTTGATGATTACGGTAAGGTGCTGCAGTCGGCCACGATCGGCTATGGTCGACGGTACCCTGATCCGTTGCTAAGCGCCATCGATCAAGATAAGCAATCGCAGGTGTTGATCACCTGTTCTGAAAATGCTTATACCAACTCAGTGGATGAGGCGGATCATTACCGCACCCCACTCCCCAGTGAAACCCTCAATTATGAACTGACGGGGCTGGTGTTAGCAGGCGATCGCGGGCGATTCAGTTTTGAAGATTTACAAGCAGCGGTGTCATCAGCAGAGTCGCTGGCCTACCATCAAGCTCCCAGTACGGGCATCCAAAAACGGGTCGTTGAGCAGGCTCGGACAGTCTACCGTCGCAATGATCTGACGGGTGCGCTACCGCTCGGGGTGCTGGAGTCGCTGGCGCTACCCTTTGAGCGTTACCAGTTAGCGTTCACGCCGGAACATTTGCATCAGGTCTTTGGCGATCGCCTCAGCGAGGCCATGCTTACTGATGAGGGGCGCTATGTCCACTTGGACGATGACAACAACTGGTGGATTCCCTCAGGGCAAGTCTTGCTGTCGCCGGGTGACGCGGATGATGCGGCTCAGGAACGTGCCTTTGCCCAACAGCATTTCTTTTTGCCGCAGCGCTTTCTGGATCCGTTCGGACAATTCAGCTTTGTGACCTACGACGCCTATGATTTGCTGCTCCTAGAGACTCAGGATGCTCTGGAGAATCGGGTGACAGTGGGCGATCGCCATGATGATGGCAATATTTATCCCCGCATTAACTATCGCATACTGCAACCTGAATTAATGACGGACCCCAATGGGAACCGTTCTGCTGTGGTCTTTGACGTTTTAGGCCGGGTGGCAGGAACCGCGATGATGAGCAAAACCTCGGAAAGTTTGGGAGATTCCCTCGAAGGTTTTCAAGCGTCCCTCACACAGGCGCAGATCGATACCTTTTTTGCTGACCCAAGGGGGGCGATCGCCCTGGAACTCCTTGGCGGTGCCACATCCCGCATTATTTATGACGAAACCCGTTACCAACGCCTAGAGCAACCCTCCTTTGCCGCCATCATTACGCGCGAAACCCACCTCAGTGACTTGGCGGAGGGCGAAGCGACAGCCCTACAGATCAGCCTGGCTTACTCAGACGGTTTTGGGCGCACCATTCAGAGTCAGATGCAAGCCGAACCAGGCCCCGTCGAACCTGACGGTGAGACTGTTAGCCCCCGCTGGACCACCAGTGGCTGGACAATTTTCAACAACAAAGGCAACCCCGTTAAACACTACGAACCCTTTTTCAGTGCTGATCATGGGTTTGAGTTTGGGGTTACAGCGGGAGTCAGCCCCACACTCTTTTACGACCCTGTGGGTCGGGTCGTGGCTACGCTACACCCGAATCGCACCTGGGAGAAGGTGATTTTCAATCCCTGGCGACAGGAAACGTGGGACGTCAACGATACGGTGCTGGTAGCCGATCCGGCGAGTGATGCCGATGTGGGCAACTATTTTGCACGCCTTGATGAAGCGGCTTACTTGCCCACTTGGCATCAAGCCCGCATCGATGGGACTTTGGGGCATCCGGAGCAGGAGGCCGCCCAAAAAGCCGCTGCCCATGCTGATACCCCTGCCATGGTTCACTTTGATTCCCTGGGTCGCCCTTGCTTGAGCGTGGCCGACAACGGCCCCGACGGACAGTATGAAACGCGCACAGAGCAGGACATTGAAGGACATCCCCTGCGGGTGATCGATGCCCGCGGCAATGCCGTCATGGTTTACCAGGTGTCAGCGGCAGGCAATCCCCCTGCGCTGGGCTATGACGTAGCGGGTCGCCCGTTTTACGAAAATAGTATGGATGCGGGCGAACGCTGGGTGCTATCAGATATCGCTGGTAAACCCATCCGCCGGTGGGATAGTCGGGGGCAGATGTTACGTTCAACCCACGATGCCCTCCAGCGTCCCACTCATCTCTTTGTACAGCGGGCAGGGGAACCCGAATGGTTGGCGATGATGACGGTGTATGGCGAAAGCCATCCCGATGCTGCCAGCCTGAATCTTAGAGGCCAGGTCTATCAGGTCTACGATGGGGCTGGGGTGGTGACCAGCGATAGCTTTGACTTCAAGGGCAACCCCCTGACGAGTCAGCGTCAACTAGCTCAGACCTACCACACGATTATGGACTGGTCGGTCCTGGCAACGTCGACCACTACCCATGACATGACTGCCGCTGCCGCACCCTTGCTAGAAGCGGCAATCTTTACCACACAAACCGCCTACGACGCCCTCAACCGTCCAGTGGCTCTGACTACGCCAGACAGTAGCGTGACTCGGCCCACCTATAGCGAAGCCAACCTGCTGGACCAGATGGCTGTGCACCTACAAGGAGCCACGCAGGCAACCTTATTTGTGACCAATATCGACTACGATGCTCGCGGTCAGCGCGACAGCATTACCTATGCCACCACTGACGGTGCCAATTTTACTACTACCTACACCTATGACCCCGAGACCTTTCGATTGACCCGGCTGCAGACGCTGCGCCATCAAGATGGCCAGACGCTGCAAGACCTGAACTATGTCTATGATCCAGCGGGCAATATGATGTCGATTCGCGATGAGGCCCAGCAGACGGTTTTCTTCAACAATGCTGTTGTTGAACCCCACAATACCTACACCTACGATGCGCTCTATCGCTTGATTCAGGCCACAGGACGGGAACACGCGACCCAAATTACGCCGCAGCCTGATGCCATGGACTTCATGCCAGCCATTGGGATTCCCTTTCCCAATAGCCCTGATGCCCTCCAGCGTTATTTGGAGACCTATACCTACGATAGTGTCGGCAACATCTTAACCATGCAGCATCGTGGCGGTGCGGTATTGCGGTGGAACCGACGCTATCAATACGCTGCAGACAATAACCACCTTCTTGCCACCAGTCGCCCTGGTGATGCCGAAGATGTCTTCTCGGCCCCCTACACCTACGATGTCCACGGCAATATAGCCACCATGCCTCACCTGCCCCTCATGCAGTGGGACTTTCAGGACCAACTCCAGTCGTCCAGTCGTCAGGTGGTGAATGCGGGTACACCGGAGACCACCTACTATATCTACGATGCCAGTGGCCAGCGAGTACGGAAGGTCACCGAACGGCAAGCCAGCGAGGGGGCAACGCCAACTCGTATGAAGGAAAGGATCTATCTAGGGGGTTTTGAGGTTTACCGGGAGTACAGCGGCGATGGTAATACGGTGACGCTGGAGCGGGAAACACTCCATGTGATGGATGACCAACACCGAATGGCCCTGGTAGAAACCAAGACCACTGAGATTGTGGATGGCCCTGAGTTTCCAACTAGCTTGAATGTGCCCATCATCCGCTATCAGCTCAGTAACCATTTGGGCTCTACCAGTTTGGAACTGGATGCGAATGGAGAGGTGATTGCCTATGAGGAATATCATCCCTACGGTACGACAGCATATCAGGCTGGGCGGAGTGCGGCTGAGGTGAGCTTGAAGCGGTATCGGTATACCGGGATGGAGCGCGATGAGGAGACGGGGTTGGCCTATCACGCTGCAAGGTATTATGCGCCGTGGCTCGGAAGGTGGCTTAACCCTGATCCAATTGGCATACAAGGTGGTCTGAATTTATATCAATATGCCTTAAATCGACCCTCTAATCTTATTGATCCGGATGGCCTTGAGCCAGAAGAAAAAGTCAGTAAAGAGGGCAGATTGGCTAATCAAACTGTAGAGGATCTAGAACTCAGTGAAGACCAAAAGATAAATATAAGCAAGGATTTGGAACAAGCTTTATTACTGATAAAAAATAAAGTTTCAGACAGATTTGCCAATGAGCTTGTTGATCATTATTTAGATGGAAATCTGGAAATCGGTAACACAAATGGTTCATTTGGAGAAACATCGGGAGGTAGTACGACTCTTGATCTTGCAGAAATCACCAAGAAGATAAGCGTACATGGTGATTTTCAAGATGCTAATCAGAGACAACTCTTTATTGCAACGATCCTGGTCCATGAATATGTACATGTTATTCAAGAGGGGAGTGTTACTCCTTCAAAGGAAGCACATGCATGGGCGATAACCCAATGGTTTTTAAACAAATCGGGTGGCCTTGATTACTTGAACGATCATATTAGTGATGTATTTGCTGAGTCAGGAGAGTTTGATACTCAAACGCGAGCAGAATACTATGCAAATATTGCTGTCTTAGAAACATTAGAGGCAAAGACCTATTATGTTGAGCACCCAACCTCAGACGGCAATTTACAGTACCCAAGCTATTCACCTACTATCAAAAAACTAGAAAGCCAAAGAGAGATTGTTAATCTCCAATACAGTTTTATTCTGGCCAAAGAAAGAAAGGAGGAAGGCTTCTCAAATAAGAAGCTGGAAAATATTGTTTCTGAAGTGGAAAGCAATATCTTAGAAATATCTCAAGCTAGTGTTAGAGAATGGGGGGATGTTGTTTCAAGACAACAAGTCATAAATTATCTAAAGAAACTGAATGGAGGACGCATAATCCAGAAAGGCTTAGAATGACCTTTTTGATTTGAAAATCTGTTGGTCAATTTTTTGAAGGTATTCGCGAATAGCATAATGCACCCCACCTCAAAAAATATCCTAGTGAGAGTAATAAAGGTCTCTCATCTTTGTGATATCT
>JBCBTQ010000155.1:0-14493 GCA_039818605.1 Cyanobacteria bacterium J06639_14
TTCTAGTCGTCAAATTCGTATCAATGTCGTAGAAGTTGCTCGTGTGGATGCCGATGCGGCTTTAGTGGCTGAGTACATTGTGCAGCAGCTGGAGCGGCGGGTCGCTTTTCGCCGGGTGGTGCGTCAGACTTTGCAGCGGGCTCAGAGAGCCGGGGTTGAGGGTATCAAGGTACAGGTGAGTGGGCGTCTGAATGGTGCTGAAATTGCTCGTACTGAATGGACACGTGAGGGACGTGTGCCGCTCCACACCTTGCGGGCAGATGTTGACTACGCCTACAAAATTGCCCAGACCACCTATGGTGTTTTGGGTATCAAAGTCTGGATATTCCGCGGTGAGGTTATTCCAGGACAAGAGCAGGAGGCACCTGCTAATACTGCTCAACCGCGTCGTCGTCAGCAGCGTCGTCGTCAGCAGTTCGAAGATCGTTCAAACGAGACATAGATCTTTCTTGATATCCATTTCCCAGTTACTAGCTGGGCCATTAAATTCCAATGTGATTCACAGGCAAGAGTTTGAGCCATGTTAAGTCCTAGACGAACTAAATTTCGAAAGCAGCACCGCGGTCGCATGCGCGGAATGGCCCAGCGGGGGAATAAGGTGAGCTTTGGAGAATATGCCCTTCAGGCAACGGAACCTTGTTGGCTGACTTCGCGCCAAATTGAAGCTGCTCGGCGAGCCATGACCCGTTACGTCAAAAGGGGCGGCAAAATTTGGATTCGTGTTTTTCCAGACAAGCCTGTTACCATGCGCCCAGCAGAAACTCGGATGGGTTCTGGTAAGGGTAATCCTGAGTTCTGGGTCGCTGTTGTAAAGCCTGGTCGCGTCATATTTGAAATTGCTGGGGTACCGGAAGCAACGGCTCGGGAGGCAATGCGCTTGGCATCTTTCAAGTTGCCTTTCAAGACTAAAGTCATTACCCGTGAGCAGGAGAGTTGAGCATGGCGTTACCGAAGGTAGAAGAGGCTCGTCAGTTGGATGACCAAGCCTTAGATGAAGCGATTGTAGCGACTAAGCGTCGCTTGTTTGAGTTGCGCTTTCAGAAAGCAACTCGTCAGTTAGAGTCGGGATTGCATCAGTTCAAGCACGAACGACATCGTTTAGCTCAATTAATGACTGTCCGCCAGGAAAGGCTTCTGGCCACTGTGCCGACGGCAGATGAAACAGGTTCAGAGGCTACACCTACACCTGTTCAGTCGCAAACAACCAGTATCGCAGAAGAGGAGTAGGGGAGGACAGTGAATGGCTATTAAAGAAAGAGTGGGGCTTGTCGTCAGTGACAAGATGGAGAAAACCGTTGTTGTCGCCGTAGAGAACCGTGTTCCTCACCCCAAGTACGGCAAGATTATGGTTCGAACCAAGCGGTATAAGGTTCACGATGAAACAAACGATTGTCGTGTAGGCGATCGCGTTCGTATCCGTGAGACCCGTCCGCTGAGCCGAACCAAGCGATGGACAATCGCTGATATCTTAAGCCGCTCATCCGCGATCTGATAGGAGGCACCCCATGATTCAGCAAGAAACGTATTTGAATGTAGCCGACAACAGTGGTGCTCGTAAGCTGATGTGCATCCGTGTCTTGGGAGGTAATCGCACCTATGCCGGAGTGGGTGACGTCATCATTGCGGTGGTAAAAGATGCACTTCCCAATATGGCCGTCAAAAAGTCAGATGTGGTTAGAGCCGTGGTAGTGCGCACTCGTAAGGCTCTACGCCGGAACAGTGGTATGAGCATTCGGTTTGATGACAATGCTGCCGTGATTATCAACACTGACGGCAATCCTCGGGGGACTCGCGTCTTTGGCCCAGTAGCTCGGGAATTGCGGGATAAGAACTTCACCAAAATTGTTTCGTTGGCTCCGGAGGTGTTGTGATGCCGAAACAGAAAGAAGCGCCTAAGACTTACCGCATGCATGTGAAATCAGGCGATACCGTTCAAGTGATTTCGGGTAAGGACAGAGGCAAGGTAGGTGAAGTCCTTGTTGCTTTGCCTAAGAAGAGCCAGGTCGTGGTCAAAGGCGTTAACATCAGAACCCGCCATGTTAAGCCTCGCCAGGATGGCGAGTCCGGCCAAATTGTGACTGAGGAAGCTCCCATCCATAGCTCTAAGGTCATGCTCTATTCCGAGAAGCAAAAGGTAGCGAGCCGTATTGGTTACACCTTTACTGAAGACGGACGCAAAGTACGTGTGCTGAAAAAAACAGGAGAGATCATCGACTAACATCGCTCTCTTGATGCAATACGAAGAAGTGAATTCGAACTTTGATTGATTACATGTTTCCTGACCAAGCCCAGGAAAAGCGAGGACATCTGCAATGGCTGAACAGCTAAAAACTTTTTATAACGAGAAAGTCGTACCCAAGCTGATGGAGCAGTTTGGCTATGCCAATGTTCATCAGGTTCCTAAGTTAGTTAAGGCCACGGTCAACCGGGGTTTGGGCGAGGCTTCTCAGAACGCCAAAGCGTTAGAGGCTTCAGTCGCTGAACTGGGAATCATTACTGGCCAACGACCTGTGGTTACACGAGCTAAGAAGGCGATCGCGGGTTTCAAGATCCGTCAAGGAATGCCTGTCGGTGTCATGGTGACCCTCCGTTCAGAGCGCATGTATGCCTTCTTAAATCGATTAATCAACTTATCACTCCCTCGTATTCGTGACTTTCGCGGGGTTAGTCCGAAGAGCTTTGATGGACGGGGAAATTACACACTAGGCTTACGCGAACAGCTTATCTTTCCTGAAATTGAGTATGACAGCATTGACCAGATACGCGGTATGGACGTCACGATTGTGACTTCAGCGAATACGGATGAAGAAGGACGCGCCTTGCTGAAGGAGTTAGGCATGCCCTTCCGGGAGAATTAGGTTTATCACTGGAGAGGACTATGGCGGCTAACGACACAATCGCAGACATGCTGACGCGGATTCGCAATGCGAATCTGGCGCGTCATCAAACTGTGGATATTCCCTCCACTAAGATGACGCGGAGCATTGCCAAGGTGCTGCAAGAAGAAGGATTTATTGAAAGCTACGAGCAGACGGGTGAAGGGATCCAGCGTAAACTGGTAGTCACCCTAAAATACCGGGGCAAGTCTCGCGATCCTATCATCAAGAATCTGAAACGTATCAGTCGCCCAGGCTTGCGGGTTTACTCAAATCGCAAAGAACTGCCGCGTGTTTTGGGTGGTATTGGCATTGCGGTTATTTCCACCTCTAGCGGCATCATGACGGATCGAGATGCTCGTCAGCGAGGCATTGGAGGAGAGGTCCTTTGTTATGTCTGGTAGTGTCTGCAAGCAAGCCTGGTTGATACGAGCTAAGAAGGAGGTTCACTGATGTCTCGGATTGGTAAACGACCTATCCCTATTCCTGGCAAAGTAACAGTTACCATTGATGGCTCATCTGTTACTGTCAAAGGTCCTAAAGGGGAACTCTCGCGGGTTCTGCCCTCAGGGGTGGATATCCAGCAAGAGGGCGATACCGTAGTCGTTCAGCGTCAAGATGAGTCTCGCAAGGCTCGTGAGCGGCATGGGCTATGCCGAACCCTGATTGCTAATATGATTGAGGGAGTCTCGAACGGCTTCCAGAAACGTCTTCAGATTCAAGGGGTCGGGTATCGGGCTCAAGTTCAAGGCCGTAACCTGAACATGAACTTAGGATACAGTCATCCAGTTGTTTTTGAACCCCCGGAAGGAATTCAGTTTGCGGTTGAGAACAACACTAACGTGACCGTCAGCGGTATTGATAAAGAGGTCGTCGGTAACATGGCTGCCAAGATTCGAGCCGCGCGTCCGCCGGAACCCTACAAAGGTAAGGGTGTGCGGTATGCCGGCGAACAAATTCGACGTAAGGCTGGTAAGGCAGGGAAGAAATAACGATGAAGGCAAGTCGGAAAGAATTAACCCATCGCCGTCATGCGCGCATCCGACGACGTGTTTTTGGGACTTCAGAAAGACCTCGTCTCGCGGTTTTTCGCTCCAACCAGCATATCTACGCACAAATTATTGATGACACTGTTCACCACACATTGGTAGCTGCTTCGACTGTGGAATCTGCTGTCAAAGCTCAGGGAGAAACGTCCACCCAAGCAGGGTCAGCCGCTGTCGGTAAGTTGCTTGCTGAGAGAGCGTTGGAGAAAGGAATTTCTCAAGTTGTCTTTGATCGAGGCGGTAAACTCTATCACGGTCGAGTCGCGGCGTTAGCTGATGCTGCTAGAGAGGCTGGTCTTTCTTTTTAGAGAGCGTAGTCAAGTTACGGTGCAAATGTCTAGTCGGTAGAAATGTAGGTAACCATGGCGAATCGTCGAAAAAATACCCGCAGTCGTGAAAAAGAGTCAGAATGGCAGGAGCGTGTTGTTCAGATTCGGCGGGTTACAAAGGTTGTTAAGGGTGGTAAGAAGCTCAGTTTTCGAGCGATCGTGGTCGTCGGGAATGAGCGTGGTCAAGTCGGTGTGGGCGTTGGCAAAGCCGGTGATGTCATCGGGGCTGTCAAGAAAGGGGTTGCTGACGGTAAGAAGCATCTGGTCGATGTCCCCTTAACCCGGGCTTACTCGATCCCTCATCCCTCCACGGGAATTGGTGGAGGGGCTAAAGTATTTATGCGTCCCGCAGCTCCTGGTACGGGTGTAATTGCTGGCGGAGCTGTCCGGACCGTATTGGAACTGGCAGGAGTGCGTAATGTACTCGCTAAGCAACTAGGATCCAACAGTCCCCTGAATAACGCTCGTGCTGCGGCCGATGCCCTTGCAGCGTTAAGAACGCTGGCTGAAGTGGCCGAAGAGCGTGGGATACCAGTTGAAAAGCTATACGCTTAGTTTTTATTTAGTGTTGTTTGAGGAAGCCAGTCATGAGACTTACTGACGCTCAGCCTAAAGCAGGGTCAAAGCGACGGCGGCGGCGGGTAGGCCGAGGCATTGCGGCTGGCCAGGGCGCTAGCTGTGGATTTGGGATGCGAGGCCAAAAATCTCGCTCTGGACGAGGTACTCGCCCCGGTTTTGAAGGAGGACAACTCCCTCTCTATCGCCGCATTCCAAAGTTGAAACACTTTCCTGTAATCAACCGGAAGGTATTTACGATTGTGAATGTAGGCGCTCTTGCTGATCTCGCGGCAAATACAGAGGTTACTCTGGCATCGCTAATGGATGCTGGAATCTTGACAGCAGACGACGGACCTTTGAAGATCTTGGGAGATGGAGCGTTATCGGTTGCTTTGACGGTTAAAGCGGCTGCATTTACCAAGTCTGCCCGTGAGAAAATAGAAGCCGCAGGCGGAACTTGTGAGGTCCTTTCCTGAGAATCCTTCAGATAGACTGGTTTTGTCACCAGTGACGCTTCATCTTGTTTGATTAAGTCTGTCTGATTTCCACTAGCAGCGTAGAGGTGTTTTGAAATATGGTTGTTAGCCGCGGCAAAAATCCCAGCGCTCAAGAGACGTTTATGCAAATGGCTCAGGCAGCTGGATTGCGAAGTCGTCTACTCGTAACGCTTGGGCTACTGGTTTTAGTAAGGCTAGGAGTCTTCATTCCAGTTCCTGGAATTGATCGAGAGGCCTTTGCCCAAGCTATTCGAAGCGGAGCCTTAGGCAACTTCGTCGGCTTCATTGATATCTTTGTGGGTGGCGGCTTGTCTGCTCTAGGTATCTTCGCGCTGGGTATTTTGCCCTTTATTAATGCCTCTATCATCATGCAGCTTTTGACTGCAGCCCTGCCTTCTTTGGAAGACTTGCAGAAAAATGAAGGCGAAGCAGGCCGACGACGAATTTCTCAAATCACCCGCTATGTAGCCCTTGGCTGGGCAATCCTACAAAGCACACTGCTGTCTTTGTTTTTGCTGGCCCCCTATGCTGAAACGCCTGGCTTTTTCTTTGTGTTTCAGACGGTTGTTGCCCTTACCGCTGGCTCAATGTTTGTCATGTGGGTCGGTGAGTTAATTACGGAACGAGGCTTGGGCAATGGTGCGTCCCTGCTGATCTTCGTCAATATTGTTTCCTCTCTACCACGTTCGCTCAATCAGACGGTTGAATTGGCTCAAAGTGGCGATCGCGGTGTCGTCGGTGGGGTCATTATTCTGTTGCTAGTATTCTTGGCGATGATTGTTGGGATTGTGTTTGTTCAGGAAGGAACACGCCGAATTCCTATTATTTCAGCGCGTCGTCAGGTCGGGCGTAAGCTCTATCTTGAACAGAGTAACTATCTACCCCTGCGCCTCAATCAAGGTGGGGTGATGCCGATTATTTTTGCCTCAGCTGTTTTGGTTCTACCTCTGTCCTTAACTCAGTACATTAGTAACCAGGGCTTTGTGCAGTTTGTCAGCACGTATTTGAATCCGACTTCATTGCTCTACGTTGCCATCTATCTAGTACTGATTGTATTTTTCAGTTACTTCTATGCCTCCTTGGTCGTTAATCCCGAGGACATGTCGAAGAATTTGAAGAAGATGGGTGCCAGTATTCCTGGAATTCGACCAGGTAAAGCAACCAGTGATTACATTGGGCGTGTGCTAAATCGCTTGACGTTTTTAGGTGCTATCTTCTTGGGATTAGTAGCTGTTATTCCGAGTGCAGTTGAGAGTGCAACCCGTGTGCGGACCTTTCAAGGGCTAGGAGCAACCTCTCTGCTGATTTTAGTAGGGGTCGCTATCGACACGGCGAAGCAAGTGCAGACTTATGTAATCTCTCAACGCTACGAAGGAATGGTGAAACAATAGTGACTCGACTTATCCTTTTAGGACCACCTGGAGCTGGTAAAGGTACTCAAGCAAAGAAGCTTTGTCATATGTGTAATGTCCCTCATATTTCAACGGGGGATATATTGCGGTCATCCGTTTCGCGGCAGACAGAGCTGGGGAAAAAAGCAGAGCAGTACATGAAAGCGGGCGAGTTAGTTCCCGATAGCTTAATCTATGATTTGATTCGTGAACGGCTAGGTGCTGATGATGTCGGTTTGGGATGGGTCCTCGATGGGTTTCCCCGCAACCTTGAGCAGGCTGATTTTCTCGATGGACTGTTAGCCGACATTGCCCAACCTTTTGAATGTGCCGTGAACCTGGAAGTGCCCGATGAGGTGATCATCGCCAGATTGGTTCAGCGAGGGGTTGAGCAGGGGCGATCGGATGACAATGAGGAAACGATTCGCCATCGTTTAGAGGTTTACCGTGATAGTACGGCTCCGCTAATTGATTTTTACCGAGGGCGGCAGCAGTTGGTGTCCGTCAATGGGAATCAGCCGATGGATCTGGTGACGGATGCACTTCTCAAGGTTGTCCAGATCTAGGCTACAGTCAGGATATGCTGATCTTTGTTACTCTTAAGAAGTCTGTTCAAAGTGGTTCGATTAATCCTACGCATCTTTTCGTCGATTCTGGTACTTAGGAGGTATTCGCTTGTCTAAGCAAGATTTAATTGAGATGGAAGGGACTGTAACGGAGTCCTTACCGAATGCTATGTTCCGCGTCGACCTGGATAATGGCTTCAATGTATTGGCTCATATTTCTGGGAAGATTCGTCGTAACTATATCAAAATCTTGCCGGGCGATCGCGTGAAAGTTGAGCTTACCCCCTATGACTTAAGCAAAGGTCGCATTACTTACCGACTCCGCAAAAAGTAGAGCTCCCACGAGCTATTTAGCGTGGAATTCAGTAGACCTTTAGTTCTCCACAGTAATTTTTTGCCCTGAAAATATCCCCTGCGTAGCGTGGGTCAAAACCCCACCCGTCCATCAGAACTCCCCAACAGTCGTGATACGACCCACGGCACCCCACCCGCAAACCCCGCCCTCCTTTTCATCGTTGGGAGCGTCATAGGTGATTTCTCTGTCATCAACTCTCAGCCTGAAAAAGTTGGCAAAAAAGGCTGAGTTTATGACGGCATAGTCATCCATAATGCTTGCAAAAATAATGCCCACAAAGCGCTCTTGGATTATCTCTAAGCGCTGGTAACGGTAGGCATAGGGGCTTCCAAAACTGCATCCAGAAGAAGTGTTGGTCCAAATCGAACAACATCGGTACAGGGGAGATGAGTTTCTTCTTCCACTGCTTGGATATTTTGTTTAGCAGCTTCCAGCGATAGGTGATGGGTATTCAGGGCAATGCCAACGACCTTGGCCGCCAAAAAGCTGCCACCAGCCGACGCAACCGTTTCATAAACCATAATGGCCTGCCGTAGGGATGGAATTCTGACATCAGATTGACTTCTGATGTGGGTTTGCCCTGCCCGATGAACCAAGATCAGGTGCGTCGGCTGAGTTCCTCGCATTAAGGGCAAAGTTGCTGTGGACCCAGGATTAAACAGCGAACCCTGTCCCTCAATAAACACAATATCGTGGTCAGGGCCATGGCGCATAACCTGTTGCTCAACCGCCCCAGCCGCAAAATCAACCCGGATGGCATCGAGCGGAATGCCATCGTCCCCAAGCATCAGGTTGGTTTGTCCGGTGGCAATTACTTTAGAGCGTAAACCCCGTTGGATTGCTAGCTGATGCAGCTCTAGATTAGTCGACATTTTGCCAATCGCCATGTCGGTGCCAACGGCCAGGACCCTACGGCAAGGGAGCGATCGCGCTGCCGCCGAACCAATCCCCAATCCCGATGGCTCTTGACGAACATCCCAAATCCATTGGGGAGTTTGCAGTTGAGAGGATAGTTCCGGATCGTTTGCCATGGGCGTATGCAACCCATTGACGATAGACAGACCTGCTGTCACCGCTGTTTTAACTTCTTGGTACCAGGGATCCGGCAAGGCCCCACCTGAAGGTGCAATACCAATAGCTAAAACGGTCGGATTAAAAGCCAAAGCAGCCTTGACCGACTCCACAATGGGCACATCGCGATCAATCCCTGTAACGGCCCGAAGCGACTTACCCGTCTGCTGCTGATCGATCACGGCAACAATTGACAAGGGACTGTAGCGCAGCATCGCTAGCCCCGTCTTCCCAGTGGGATTATCGGTGCCTTCATGCATGAGCAAGGCAATACGGTGATCAGTGTTGAGAAAGTTCATGATGGATGAGCCCTAATCCAGGGGATTCGTTTGGGAGTAAACGGCCTGCGTGGATCGTAGCGCCTCGAAACCGATCATCGGTCAAATTAAGATGACTATCCAGATCGAGATGATCGGCCAGGGGCGAAAGATGAGCTAAGGCTGTGTTCGATAAGGCACTGTCCGAATAGCAGCCAAACATAACTTGCAGGCCACAAGCACGAGCGGTATGTATCATGCGAAGCGCTTCGGAAAGTCCCCCCGACTTCATAAGTTTGATGTTGATGCCTTGAACACTTCCGGTAAGGCGAGGAATATCTTGGCTATTAAAGCAGCTTTCATCAACGAATACCGGCAAGGGCGATCGCGCAGATAGGTCTGCCAAGGCATTATCCAAGACTACCGGCAGGGGCTGCTCGATGTAGGTAACTCCACGCTCTGCTAACCAATCTGCCATGGCGATCGCGTCTGCTAACTGCCAACCACCGTTCGCATCCACACTGATTTTCGTTTCAGGGGGAATTTGGGGCAACAAGGCACTAAACATGGCCTGATCAGCTTGAATGCCCTCTGGGCTACCCAGCTTGATCTTGATAGATTGCACCGTTGGCACTTGGGTTTGCCAACGGTGCCAGCGATCGCACGCAGCGTCGGGTTGACTGATGCCCACGGTGACGGCAGTTGGCCCAATGCGATCGCGATCGAGCCCCCATAACTGCCACAGAGGCAATCCCACTCGCTTCCCTAACCAATCATGCAGCGCCACATCAATGGCGGCCCGAGCAGCGGTTCCTACCGCTGCCAGCAACGGCTCAATTTGTTGCCGCTGCAATGGATGTAGCGGTTCCAACACCGTCTTGAGACTCGTCAGTTCTTGCTTGATACTTTCAGTCGTTTGCGCGTTTGCTCCCAGAGAAAAAGGCGTAGCTTCGCCCCAACCTTCGACCCCATCTTCAGAAATCTGCACCCAAAGATTAGTCGAATCGGCTGTAGTTCCTCGGCTGATGGTCAGCGGTACTTGCTTGTGAACCGTAAACGGCGTGACAGAAATCTGCATCTTTGAGGCGCATTTAATTTCAAATTTGACTTCCCTTATTATCCTGGTGCGCGAGCATATCTAAGGAACTGCACCCAAATAACATCCCATCCCCTTTCTACCCATCTACCCATCCACCCATCCACCCATCTACCCATCTACCCATCTACCCATCTACCCATCTACCCATCTACTGTCTTGTATGGTGACTTTACTTTCCCACCGATCCTTTGGCAACGGCTTTCCCAACTCGACCCAACACAGACTAGACTGAACAAGACTTTAGGATTAATCCAGTGATTAAGCCATTTGCCTCAGTCTTTTCTACTGGGATTGCATTAATTGCAGTGCTCACAACAGCAGCCTGCACTATGCAGCGTGAGCCTCACCAGGAGACTCCCAGTCCCAATCAAGAAAGCACTGCGTGGGAATTAGTAGGTCAGCTGCCGCTTTCCTTGGAATCGCATCAGACGGTAGTTCTGAACGATGTTGTATACGTTTTGGGAGGCTGGAACGATACCCGTGGTCCCTATGCAGAGGTCTTCTTCGCACCCCTGACATCGACAGGAACGCTAGACAACTGGCAAGAAGCTTCTGCGGCTCTGCCATTACGCTTACAGCACCATGCGGCCATCGTCTACAACGACGCGCTCTACGTTTTGGGAGGTGACAATGGTTTTTGGGAGGGAAGCACCGTTTCCGATCGCATCTTTCGGGCAGAGCCTACGGCTACAGGCGACATTACCGAATGGGTAGAAGTCGGGCAATTGCCGATTCCCCTTACGATCCATGCCGTCACCATGATTGACAACCAACTCTACGTGATTGGTGGCAGCCAAACATTTCGCCCAGGAACAACCGTGGGTGATACGGTCTTCACGGCAACGATTGCTGATGATGGTGAGGTAGGCGCATTTGAATCGCTTACAGCCTTCCCAACTGAAATTGGCTGGTCAACCGCAATTGCCGTCGATCGTCGGATTTTTGCCCTTTCAGGCAAGACACAATTTAGTCCTACTCAACTTACCGAAACGGTTTGGGCGGCTGATGCAGAAACGGCTCAATCGCTATCCTCGTTTGAACCTGTGAGCACCGTCATGCCGCGTGAGCGTCACACCTCCGTATTGGTCGATCGCACATTGGTGGTGATTGCGGGTGGAGGCCCCAAGGAGGTACTAACCACTGTTGAAGCAGCTGATGTCGATGAGCAAGGCAACCTAACGGCTTGGCGAACGCTCCCACCATTGCCAGAGACCCGATATGCCCATGCCGCGTTTACTCATCAAGGCGATATCTATGTTTCTGGTGGATTTTTACGCTATGGCAGTAATGAAACCAGCCAAGACATTTTTCGGCTATCTGACTTTGATGAATAGTTGCCACCAAGTTGGGATTTCGGACTTTATGGTGAGCCTTCGTCATTGGTGCAATCACCCCAGAGAGGCTACGATGGGCAGTCTTGGAGGGAATTACGAGTCTTTTTCCATGGTCTGTTGCGACATTTTTAACACCGTTTTACGGGGCAAAAACGGCACGACCCAATTCAACATAAAGTCCAAGCGAGCTTCGTTGATTTTTACGAGTTCGCCCTGCATCATAGCCTCATAGCCGCACTTAGCCACGGACTCAGGCGTAGCAGCATTGTCCCACATGGAGTTTCCTTCCAGGTCGCCTGCTGCCACAAAGCCGGTAGCAACCGCACCGGGACAGAGCACCGTTGAGGTGATATTTGTATCGGCAAGTTCTTGGGCGATTGCCTGTGAAAACGACAGGACGAAGGCTTTAGTGGCATAGTAAACCGCTTGTAGTGGCCCCGGCAAAAATCCGGCGGTTGAAGCCACATGCAAAATCTTACCGGCATTGCGCTGAACCATCCCCTGTAAATACAGATGGGTAAGATTCACCAGTGACATCATATTGACCTGCATCATGGCCTGATCTTTGGCGAGATCCCGCTCATGAAATTTGCCGTGACCGCCAAACCCAGCATTATTGATCAAAATATCAACTTGAATACCAGCCGCTTCCGTTGCCGCAAAAATAGCTGCCGCCGCATCTGACTGCGCCAAATCAGCGACAATGACCATAGCCTTGATGCTATATGTATTCTCTAACTCTGACTTCAGATCGTTTAGGGCCTGTTCACGGCGGGCGACCAATACAACATCCCCCTTTTTCGATGCATGGAGTCGTGCTAATTCTGTGCCAATACCACTGGATGCACCAGTTACTAAAGCTGTATTCATGATCTTTTCTCCCTTTCAATCAGTTTGGCCAAGTTTTCCATCTGTAGTGTCTTGACTGACCGCAACACCGCTTGAACGAGCGTTAGCGATAGCCAGGTGAGTAATAATAATTTGCGATTTCAGATTTCCGGTTAAAAAGTGCAGACATCACAAAACTTTCAGCTTCAAAATCTGTAGTTCCAAAATAACGAAACAGTATTATTGAGTCTGCCCATCGACCGCATCACGTCATCCGAATAAGTCAACCATCACCATAAAATCTCAAATGAAATAACGGAAGTTAATACGCAACAGGAGTAGAAACCTGAAATCCTCCAAACAGCACTATTTACCCCCCTTCAACATAGAGCGATTCAACGGTTCCAGGATTATACTTCCGACGAATTTCACCAAATTTCTTCTCATCTACGACTTCGATTAGGTCATCTTCTCTTACCACATAAATGCCCGTCTCATAGCATTCGGCAATTGCCAACATCATCGCAGTCAGATTAACAAAGGCAGGGTTGATTTCATAGCAGTCACTTACATGAAATATCAAACTTTCAGGTTGTGATTCCTGACAACCTTGTACCGCAAAATACTCACCGTCAAAAGCGAATAAGGGAAATAAAAATTGAGGTTCACCAGCCTGCTCTCGTACCTCAAGCAATACTTCATCATTCAGAACTTCTGAAGATGCAGCTTCACACGCACTGTCGATATCGAGGAACCATAAATAGCCAAAGACTGAACTATATGATTGGTCACCATTACGCCATTGATATAATTCATATATCTCCTGAGGTATCTCAAAAGGAAATGGTTTCAGCTTTGCGGCAATAATTTCGCTGGATAAACCTGCTTGAAAACCAGCTGCAGAAGCAGGACTGTGGCTTTCAAGCCATCTCAGAATACGATTCAAAGCAGACGTCAAATCTGTCATTGCTTGAAAATCCTATAATTGTTATCTGTAGACTATCTGTAATTATTTTAAGCAAAGTACTTTAAGTCATAGGTTTATAAATTTTATTCGACAGAAAGTGTGTTTATGCTATTACTGTCAGGGTAAATATGAAAAAACTTTCTGCATGCCACGCCAAATTGGGCGAAGCGCATTCATTCGGCATTCACTCGGCAACAATCTGGTTTCGTCCACCATGCTTAGCAGCATATAAGCGTTCATCCGCAACAATAAATAGTTCATTCGATGAAAAGCCTTTTTGCGGAACCCATCCCGCGACACCGATGCTCATCGTAATGTGAGGAGCAATAGGTGAGGCCAGATGAGGGATGGGTTGTTCACGCAACACGGTTAAAAAATGTTCGAGATTTAGAATAATCTGCTCTGGAGATGTATTTGGTAAAATAATGGCAAATTCTTCACCGCCAATTCGTGCCGCAACATCTGAAGGTCGGTTAAAAATATTGCCCCAGAGAACAGCGATTAGTTGAAGACAGACATCCCCCTGTTGATGTCCATAGGTATCATTATACTGTTTGAAAAAATCAATATCGCCAATCACGAGTGTCAGGTGAAGTTCTTGTTGCTGACAGCGTGAACATTCGGCCTCAAATACCTGATTAAATTTACGCCTATTCACGAGTCCGGTTAGTTCATCACGTCCTGCAATTTCCGTGAGTTCTTGCTTATCACGCTGCAATTGTTGGTCTCGAACCTCATATTGGTACAAGGTTTCTAACAATTTTCTCCGAGGAGCTCGGATCAACTCACTCATCGTTAACGGTGTATCAAGAAATCGGGCAAAGTTCTTGCGAAATATGATATAAAACCCAAGCATTGGGATACTGTAGCAGACGGCCATGATAGCCTTTCCTGAGACATTGCCGAAAATGATACTGACGAGTTCCGGACTAAGTCCGAAGGCCAAAAGAGGAAAGAGCACACCATCCGCACAGAGAATCAGAATAAATGCCACTGTATACAGCGTTTACCACTCTGACGAGGTATACTTGTGGTGAAATTCTTACTCCCTTAATAGGTTTACTCAGGTGCGTCCATACTCTCTTGATTTCCGCCAGAAAATTATTGATATCTACGAAAGTGAGTCAATTTCCCAACGGCGTCTGGCAAAGCGTTTTGGCGTCGCGTTGAGCTTTATTCAAAAGCTCTTAAAACAATATCAAGAAACCGGCTCTATTGCACCTAAAGTCAGGACTCAGCAAACCCCAACAAAACTCAATGATGAGCAGCTAGCGGTTTTGAAGCGTTTAGTAGAAGAAAACAACGATGCTACCTTGGCT
>JBCBTQ010000156.1:0-14476 GCA_039818605.1 Cyanobacteria bacterium J06639_14
CGACCTAGCGGAGGAAACAGATACTCAGATTTGGGAATTTGCGAAGCTCAATGGATTTTGCATAGTGACACAAGATGCTGATTTCCCTGAAAGAAGTCGGCTTTATGGCTCTCCACCTAAAGTTGTTTGGCTCCGATGTGGTAACGCATCAACTAATCAAGTCGAAGCATTAATTCGTTCCGGAGCAATAGCGATTCAAGCACTCTTGAACAATCCCGAATTGCATTGCCTAGAACTTCATTAGTGTTCCTTCCAACGACCACTATACTTGGATAAATCACTATGAGAGCCTATATCAACTCTGCGCTGCTATTTTTTTAGATGGGAATTACCTTCTTCCACAAAAACTAGATATCAGACAGACTAACTTGTAATTTAACGTCAGATCTACCGAATAACACCTTAATTAGTACCGCTACGCAGAATGCAAAATGTAAAATGCAAAACCATCTCATCGTGAACCTTTCAAGTAAGCATAGGGTGCGTTCCTCATTTACCGATATTTTTTATGCTAACTCAATTACTAGAACGCACCGACTCTCTAAAATCATCGTAATTTATATGGCAAAAGCATACTTAATTCTTAAGAGTACTTCTGATCATTTTCATAATAAAAATGAGTAAAAATATTGATTAGAGGTGGTGCGTTCGAGATGTAGGATAAGTATCTTTGATTCTTGGTTGACAAAAGAACGCACCCTACGACTGCGGAAAGTGCTGTAGCCTCTAATCAACTGCTTATGCCCTGCCATTACAATGCAGTATCAGCTGCTTTTTATTCAATTTTAGTTGCTTCCTCAAGTACTTGCTGGGGATGCACAATCGAAATGCCTAAAACCTCTGAGAAATCATCTGGGTTCAGCGTTAGAATATGACCAATATCAGAAGTCAGCATTACAGCCACAATACGGGCATCATGAGTCCGTTTACCTTTGATTTTATTATCAGTGACAAGAGCGAATCAGCTTAGGAAAATCTGAGAGGTTTCATCTGCCATGGGAAAACGGTTCAACAGTTGCTCAATAACATCATGCGTTTGTTCAACCGACCATCCCAATCCGTTCACATCGATTGGACGTGTTGCGACAACCCACAACTCAATCAAAACTTGTGCTGTTAGATAGCACTCGTCACCCTGGAATAACAAAGTGGCTACAGCTTCAGTAGCTAAATCATGTTGAAAATCGGATGGATTACTGAACCGCAGAACAACATTGGTGTCGAGCAAATATTTAGTCATTATTCGTAAATATTGCTACGGTCAAACGCTTCATTTGATAGTGTGACGCTTGCTTTAGGTAGTTGAGCTACCCATCCACGAAAATTATCGGCGCGTTCGACAGGCGTTGCACGTTGCCAAAATGGCATTGAATGTGCCAATTGCTGAGCCTGAGCTTTGACAGAATTGATAAAGTCAGCGATTTTCCTCAGTTGGCTGTCATTGAGCTTATCAATTTCCTGCTTAAGGTTTTCTCGCAGCATGATGTCAGATCTAAGTACCATAGCTGTAACGATGATAGCTGATCCAAGTTTTTACTGTTTAAATAAGCATAAATACTCTAAAAGCCTCATGAACCGATGTTCCCTTAGAAAAGCTATATACCGAAGTAAGCGTAGGATGCGTTTCTCATTCATCAATGATTTCTATGCTAACTCAATTACTAGAACGTACCGACTCTCTAAACTGGCTGCAACTTATATAGCAAAATCATGCTTTAGTCTTAAGAGTATTTCTGATCATTTTCATAATAAAAATGAGTAAAGATATTGATTGGAGGTGGTGCGTTCTAGTTGTAGGGTGAGTATCGTTCATTCTTGATTTATAAAAGAACGCACCCTACGGATACTAACGCGTCACCGGGCGGCGATAATATTTGCATCATACCGATAGCATCTACCTCCGTTCCGTGTGTACGCGATGGTTAGGCCCATTAGACTCGCTCCACTTCATAGTAATTATTTCGCCCTTCATCTACATAGGTGTCCAATACCTGGAACTGGAACTCTCGCAAGATGCTTTCATATCTTTCCCGCCCTAGGGAACGGCACTTATGACCTGTGTTCATATCAGCCCAGCTCCCAATTTCAACAGGTGCTGTAAACAAGAAACGACCTCCAGGTGATAAAAGTTCGGATACTCGGCGAAGTAGCACGACCTGATCTTCTTCGCTCAAGAGGAAGATCAGTCCAATCGATATAACTGCACTGAACTTTCGCTCAAAGTAGTCACTTTCCAAGGCATGTGCACATTCGACGGGAATATCTGGAAACCGGACTTTAAACTCAGATATAAGCGTAGGCGACGAATCTACGGCCCAAAGCTTTAATCCTGCAAGTGCGAGTGTACGAGTAACAGGAATGCCACCACCGCAAGCAATCTCAAGTACATCGCTACCAGCAGAGAGTGATTGTGCCCACTTTTCAATAACACCAATACCTATCGTCGAACGATCTCGGACGTTTAAGAACTTTTGAGCATGATTCTCGTATGCTCTTGCTGAATCTGAATTCATATCCTTAAGGTGGGAGCCGGGGCCTAACTTGTAATTCAACGTCAGATCTGCCGGATAAGACCTTGACTATCCATAGTGATCCGACACATTCGCCGGATAATACCGTGCTTCCAGATATTAACGAGGAAATTTGCGGTTAAGCTCTAGTTTTTTTGGATATTAACTGTTGTGCATAATAATGAACTCTTGAATTGTGGGGTGTTATCTGTCAGAAATGCTAAATAACACTTCTAGAAACGATATTATCCAGCATTAGCCAAGTGACATAACCTCAACCAGCCAAGCCAGACACAAGATGTCTTGACATGGCTAGAAGATTTCTAAAGCTCGCCCTGAGCGATCATCTGGATGATTTTAGGCATAGCCGGATCGAAGCCGCCGAAATCCCAGGAATTGGGATCTTGCGGATCGACCAGGCTGGTCCGATAGGGAGCCAGCGTGACATAGATAGCCTTAGCATTCGGATTCACCTGCTTGCGGTAAGCCGCCAGCCGCTGGCTAGGGTGAGCCTTACCCGCCCAGCTTTCCGAATCCGTCCAGAAGCAGAAGACATCTACATAAGCCCGTTGGCGAATCGCCCAATCATAGGCAACCGAGGCATCAGTGCCGCCGAAGTTTTGATTCGAGGCTTTCTTCAGTGCGCTGTGAAAGCTGTCGCGGGCGGTGATGTCCAGATCGCGGAATTCGGTTGCAAAGCCACGGATGATGTAGTTTTCCTCCGCCTTTGCGCTTGCCAAAGCCAGGGTAGTGGCAATTTCGCAGCAGGCGAGGCCAACCGAGCTAACCGTGTAGTGCGACATCGAGCCCGAGACATCGATCGCGTGCAAAAAGGTCTTACCCGTCGGTTCCACCACATCAAAGGAGCGCTCCAGAGCAGTTTCGAGGATATCAGCGACGCGGGCCACAGGCGTCCAAGTTTTCTGGCTGCGCCCCAACTTACCCCCAGAGCGATAGGTTTTCAGCGCCTTGAGGATATCGATGGGATGGATGCGTCCCTTCCGGAGTTGCCGCTTGTCCTGGAGACGCCGCGCCAGGTGCTTCAGGTTCTTACCCTTATGGGTTTGGAGCACACCCAGAGCCGTCAAGGAACCCAAGTTCCGTAACAAAGCCCCAATGGGCATGTCTTCAAACAGCAGTTGCCAAGCAGCCTGATCCATTTGACCGATGGGAGCGATCATTTCGTGGGTCAGACGGCCTTCCCGAATGGCAGCTCGGGTAAGCGACGGGTCCTGTTTGACTCGCTCGTACCACCAGATTTGGCTCATGGCTGCCGTCGGAGGCGTTGCCGGGACGGTATCCCAGCCCTGCGTCGCCCACTGATACAGAGCTTGCTGGTCAGGCGTTGCAGGCTTCACATGGAAGAGACGTAACGCATCGCGGTGGGTAAAGCCATGGCGCTGCTGATATTTCAAGAACTGGTAGGCCAGTGCCTTGCTGTCTGGCTTGGTCAACCAGGCTTGGCCGCAGGTCCGTACCAGCTTGCCAAAACCACGCAAAGAGCGAGTATAGCTCAGCCATTCATAGAAGTGGCTCCCGGTGCGGACAACTTGCAGAAAGCTGTCCTGAAACGCCTGCTTCGCTTCTGCCGTTTCGCCCATGGACAGCAAAACTAGAGCCAGCAAGGGAGCGCTGTTATTCACGGCATGGCCATCGCTGGCATAGACAATCTCCTCCGCAACAAGCTGGGGATTGAGGACCACGGCCTGGTTCACCACCTCGGCAAATTCGCTCGTCAGCTCATGCTTATCCGCGTAGAAGCTACCTTGAGCGGTCCCCAACAGCAAATACCGGCGCAACTTTTGCCACAAATCCGTTTTGAACTGGTAGCCACCGGAGCGTCCCTTCTTCATCTCAGAGTGACGCCCGGGAATCGGCTGCGTTTGGGGTGTTTGGGTTGCTTTCGTAAAAAAGGTGTAATTCATCAGTCGGCCCTCCTAGGGCAATCACATCAACATCGGTCAAGGGAGTAGAGCGGGAGTCGAACCCGCATCGCGTCGGAAAAAGGGGGGATCGTTAAAAGCGATAACCTTATTCCTGCGGCCCCTAAGGGCAAAAATTGCGCTTTACCGTTAAGCCATCTACTCCAAGGGGTGACAGGGAGGAGTCGAACCTCCGACCTCCCGCGTTCCAAGCGATAACCCTCATTCTTCGACCCTTGCGGATGATTGGTGAACAAGGTGTTTAGGCGCTCTGCCTCTGAGCTACTGTCACCATGGGGATAGGTGTTGGATGGGTGTGACAGGGGGGATTCGAACCCCCGACCTCCCGCTTGGTAGGCGATAACCCTCATTCTTCGGCCCTTACAGGCAAGTGAGTGAATAAGGAATTTAGGCGCTCTTCCACTGAGCTACTGTCACGTGTGTCGATGAGCCCGGTCCTGAGGATGTGACAGGGAGGAGTCGAACCTCCGAATCCCTGAGCCCTAATCGATAACCCTGATTCTTCGGTCCTTGCGGACAAGTGAGACTAAGCCAAATGCCCAAACCCTGCAGGTGATTCCTGTAGAAACGCGACATGTCGCGTCTCTGAATGGGGGGTGGGTAAACCAGATTTAGTCTGATTGAAAAAGGGGATATATCAGGTGCCTTACCGCTTGGCTACTGTCACTTAGGAGTGGTTTCCTAACCCGGCCTTGCCCATCGACATATTCAGAATAGGCAGAGCCTCTACCCCTAAGCTAAGGTGGACTCAATGCCCCAAAAGGCTGACTGGGCCATGGTTTTACAATTAGGGGGGGCTTGTCAGTTAGGGGGGGACCGCAACTTTGCCGAAATTGAGTTACGGACCAGCGGCAAAGCAGCGGACCTTATCGCTGCTGTTAGCCTTACTGGACTACGGCAATGACGAACTGGTGGTGGCGGACGAAACCGCGCTGGAGCGCTTGCGATCGCAGCTCACCCTCCACTGGGCTACCGACCGTCAATTCATCGTCCGCACCAAAGTCCGGAACCTGGAAACACTCACCCAACTCACACCGGAGAGTCAGCCACTAGCCACAGCGCAGGTCAAAACCGCGCTGCATCACCTGGAACATCACCTGGGGATACTGGAAGACAATCGCACTAGCCGCCGAGGTTCGGATACCTGGCACTTCACGCTCAACCTGTGGCATCATCGCCGCGATCGCACGGCCATCATTACCCGCTTTCACACCGTCTGGGAAGAGCAACGTACCGCTACCTCAAAGCATCAGATGCCGCGTGAGGCCCCCTCAGAAGCGGTTACAGCTACTACCCCGGACACATGGCAATCGCTATGCCGTCAAGCGTTAGGCATGGCGGCTCACAATGCACTGACGACCAATACCCTGACGGCTCCTGCAGGACTCAGCTTTGAACTCGCCGATCTGTACGTCCCCCTCAACCTCGTCAAGCGATCGCCCGATCCAAACGCGCCTGAAGACGACAGTGCGGAACGAATTGCCCCCACGCAACTATGCGCCACGATCCAACAAAAGAATCTGCGGCGTCTAGCCATTGTGGGTGATCCAGGTGCGGGTAAAACAACACTGCTGCAGCGACTAGCGCTGTGGGTGCTGGACCATACCTCCGATCTCCCCATTCTGATTCCCCTTGCCGATGTGGGCGATCGCCCCCTCGAAGACTATCTGTTGCAAGACTGGTTAAAGCTGGCCCTGGGCAAACGGACAGTGCCGACGGCAACCCAAGAGGAGCTAGCTGATCAGATTGAAGCCGGGCGGGTATGGCTGCTGCTGGATGCGATCGATGAAATGGCCGTGGCTAGCAGCCTGAGTTTGACGGCCCTGGCTAAGCAGATGGCCGGTTGGTTGCGCCATGCCCGCATCCTTGTGACCTGTCGTTTGAGCCTGTGGGATGGCAGCAAAAATGCCCTGGCTCCCCTCCCGACCTATCGTCTGTTGGGCTACGACAGTTATCGGCATCAAGTTGAAACCGTGATTCGCCGTTGGTTTCAGGCCAGTCCCGATCAGGGCGAACAGCTCTGTCGCCAACTGGCTCGTCCCGAACGCAAGCGGCTGCGCAGCACGATTCGCAATCCTCTGCGGCTCGCCTTACTCTGTCGCATCGGGGGCCAAGGACACTTACCGGAAACCCAGCACCAGCTTTATCAGCAGTTTGTCGCCGCTCTCTATGACTGGAAGCAAGACTACTTCCCGACCAGTTTGGTTGAACGGCAACACCTGAATCGCCTCCTGGCGAAGTTAGCCCTTACCGCTTTGACTCAGTCCCTCGTTCAACTGCCGCTCCCCCTGATTACCCAAACGCTGAATCTGGAAGATTTGGAGCGACTCGATCAGGCCATTCAATTGGGCTGGCTCACGCCGATCGCACACACGATCGGCACCAAGGTCTATCGCTTTGCCCACAGCTCATTTCAAGACTATTTTGCGGCTCAGGCGATTGATCACTGGCAGTTATTCACCACACCCCAGGGCAATACGTTGCCGATCGCCTCCCCAACCTGGCAGGCAGTGATTTTGCTGTGGCTCGGGCGCGATGATATGCCGGAGCCGGACAAAACGGCTCTGATGCAGCACCTCATTACGTTTGAGGATGGCTGTGGTGGCTTTTTTCGCGATCGCGTGCGGTTGCTGGCAGGACGGGCGCTAGCAGAATATCCCAACTTTGTAGCGGGCCATCAAATTATTCGCGACCTGTTGCAGTGGCGACTCAATGTCGGCAATCAGGTCCCCCCCGTCCTGATTGAAGGCGCAAAGTCCGCTTTGGCGGAGTCTGACCATAGCCGCGTGGTCAAGGCCCTGTCTGAATTTGCCCAGGATCCCCAACAGTCCTTTTTCAATCGCTGGATGGCGGCTTACAGTTTGGGACGCACCTACGAACCCAACAGTCGCGTGGCGATCGCCACTCTAGTAGAGCTATTGCAACACATGCAAGCGGTCAACCTGAAGATGGATCTGGCTCGTCACTTGGGTATTGTGGCCCCTGAGCATCCTGAGGCTGTGAACACTTTAGTTGACATTATCCAGACGGCATCCCAGCAAACTGTGCAGCGTAAGGCGGCCTTGCGTCTCGCCAAAATTGCCCCTCATCATCCCTTACCCATCGCGACCTTTGAGCAGATTCTGGCGGGGACTCCCAGCAGGCAGCTCCAGCGTTCGACCATCGCTGCTCTCAAGGAGGTCGCCCCCCACCATCCCTTGCTAGCGGCTGAACCCACCCCGCCCCCCAAACCAGCCTCCTCGAAGTCACGGAAGTCATCCAAAGCCGCTTCACGGGGTCACGCGCTCGATGTGCAAACGCGCATTGACAAAATTTTGGCGTTACTCCCTACCACTCAAAAACCCAACATCCGCCTGAACCTGGCGCGTCAACTAAGCGAACTGCAGCCAGGGCATCCCGCCGCGATCGCAGTTTTCTTAGCGTATCTGAGCGCTCCCGAACCGATGTCGATGCTCAAACCTGTCTGTGATACTCTGCGCGACTGCCTCCCCCGCGAACAACTCCCGGCGATCGTTGTTCGACTCAAGGCGCTTTATGAAGCGGCGATCGTAGCGGGGAACCAGGAGTGCACGCTGGCCTACTTCAAGCTGCTCTGGGAATGGGCAGATGAGCTGGGGTATCCCCAATTCCGCGAGTGTTGGCATGCGCAGCAACAACACTCCGAGTAGTTCGACGCAGGTCTTCGGCTCCGCTGCTCACCCATCCGCAAGTCAACGGCGGGTTACTCCCCAAAACTCATTGAAATACGTTGAAATTTCAACCCAGCACTTGATTTAGCATCTGAGTCTACTTCCAGTAGACTTTCCCAATTAGCCCGCGATTTATCTGCGGGTGAGGAATAAGCAGAGTCAAAATGTTGGGCTCAAACTCACGTAAATTAAGCACAACCTGCATCCTAAAACTTAAACCCTGTCTTGCCTGAAATATACTGGACTCCCCTGCAAAGGGTTCTTCAAACATCCAAGCGGAAAACTTTAGTCAATCACCCAAAACCCATGCTTGCGCCAGGCCTGCTCCATTAATACCGTTTGTAGATCAAGTTGAGTAATCAGATTTTGTGCAACCAAAAGCTCACCCAACTTCAACGTTTGCTCACGCGATCGCTGAATTTTAAGGGCTCGCTCTAGCTTTTCTGCCGTGATCAGATTTCGTCGTCGTAAGATTTCACCAAATTTCAAAATCCTCGATGACTCTCGCTGAAAAAAGCTAGAAGCAACGAACTCGGACTCAACCTTAATGGGAGACGCCAAGGTAGCCAGTGACATAGTCAATACACCAATGATGTTTTCAAGCAACTATCACTTTCTACAAGTATCAGTTTATGGATACGGAAAAAGGTTATATAAAGTCTCGAAAAATTGATGCTATCAGCAACAAATAGGCTCCTCAGAAAATATACATAGCATTCATAAAAATCTTTCAATCCTCTCTGCAAATGCACGCATTTTTCATTTTAAATCAACTATAAATTAGGTTCTTGCAAAAGGAATGCCATCTGAAACCCGCAATATATACGGAGTCTATTTAGTGGATATTCATTGTATATTCTTGAATACTTTGGGAGTCTCTTTCTCTATTTTTTCAGAAGAAATAAACAAAACTGTCCAGGGCTATCAACTTAAGGCGGGAAATCCCGGTAACGAGAGAATCCAGAAGTCAGGAGCTAGGAGTTAGGAGAAGTAGAGGGTAGAGGGTAGAGGGTGGGAGAGCCGCCAAATCTTGCGGCTGTAAGAGAATGAGGGAAATAAGAGGATTGAATTTTTGAATTTTGAATTGTTCCTGACTCCCCACCCTGCCGGAGTTTCCCAGCTTACATTACACGCCCTAAATCACGTACCCCGAAGTTGGCTGATGGGGGCAACGGAGCCGCCTATCTGTGTTGATGTTGTTCTAGAATTCGCAGCACGATCGCCTCTATTCGCCGTTGTCCTGCTTCCAACGCATCCAATCGCAACTCAACCCGGTCTAACCGAGTTCCATTCCGTTCGATCAGCGAGCGATTAAGTTGTACATCTTGCTGAGTATCCCTGAGTGCAATTTCGACACGATCAGCTTTCTCAGCAGCGCGTTCAGAATATCTTGAAGCTGTTGCAATAAGCTGCAGCATTGTGTCTGTACCGGTTTGGTTAGCCATGGCATACATTGTGTGCAGCGTTTATTTGAGATTAGCACGGCTGTCTGAATCAGTTAGCTGGAGAGGTTCAAGCGAACGGTTAGGACAGACAGCGTTTTCCTCGGACTGCATCAGAAGTGCTCTGGGAAAGTTAGGTCCTGGCTGACGCAGACTCAACCAAGTTCGGCTGAGCCCCCTCTGATGCAATCCCCAAGTCTTGCCAAAAACGCGACTTATCGAAGCAATAATCATCACCGAGAAACTGCACAACCCGCTCGGTATCTTCCTCCGCATTTTGCAGACAGGTTGAAGCTCCCGGAGAAGGCGTAATGTTGAAAATGATGCGATCGCCCAAAATTTTCGCTTCGCCCAGTTGGAGCTTGCGAGTTTGAGTATTCACAATTTGCGGACGAATACCTCCGTAGCCCTTGGCATAGGTCAGATCAGCCAGATTCATACTCGGCACAATGCGCCTAACTTGCTGGATAAATAACCGTTTCCCAATAAAGGGAACGTCGTACAAGAAATTTCGCACAATATATCGAAAAATCGTCCAGTCTAGCAGGATCGCGGCGAAGCTGAAGAAAGCCGCCAAACTGAGTCCAGCCGTTCGGAAATAATCAAGAATGGTGGCGGCACGATGGCGTTCGAGTTGCGGTAGGACCTTCGCAGTAGGGCCAAAGCGGGTAATGGTGCGATCGTGAACTTCTGGATCGCCATGAATCGCAGCAAACGGTAATTTTTTACTCTGTAGCGTGTAGACCTTACCGTTCAAGGTCGACTTGGCCTTATAAAAACTGCCGGCAACACTGAGCAGCGCATAGTCCTGACCGTATCCGAGTGATTTGGCGAAGAGCAAACTATAAGCTCCCGCTGCTACGACTACGGTTTTAGCGGTGAAGGTTTGCCGATCGGTCTCAAGGCGATAGCCCGTATCACTCTTTGTCAATCGCTTAACGTGGGTGCCGGGCCGAAATTCGACCTTGTCTGGCGAATTATCCTGAGCCGTCTCCAGGAAAGATTTTGCCAGTTTTTGAAAATCAACCGCGTAGCCTTCGTCGGTAAAAAGCGCGCTGACTTCACTATTTGGATCGCGGTCTTTCAAAAGGTTGGGTTCAAGCGCTGCGATTTCGCTACGGTCAATGAGTCGCAGATGGGGGAAGAGTGTTTTGAATTCCTGGTAGCGATTGGCAAGGATCGCCGCTTGCTCTTCGCCAACCGCCAAAACCATCTTGTGATATTTGCTGTGGATGTCTTGTTGCGGATCGTACTTGAGCAAATACTGCTTCGTTAGAGAGGCGGCACGATTGACCTTCTGTGCTTTTTCCAGGGTGTAATTGGTTTCAATGTCGCCAAAATGTAGCGTTTGGCTGTTGTTAAAGACCCATGAATTTACCTGAGCGACATCATCACACTTTTCGAGCAGGAGAATACGCTCGACATTCGTATACTGTGACAGCAGGTATGTGATGGCCGTGCCGCAAATTCCAGCCCCCACAATTGCAACGTCATAGTCTTCTTGAAGTGACACCATAAGTCTTGAATCCTGCTGATCTAGAGTGGCCAGGGATAGACATTGACCCTGTGGTAAATGCTTTGCACAACACCCCTAACCCTTACTCTCAAGCTAACTTACAAGCAGAGTGCTTGCCAGTTCCTCCCTTATATAGGTGTAACCGATAGCGATAAGGTGCTGCAATCGGCAACTCCTAATTGCCTAGTTCTCAGGGGGTACATCCCAATTTTGTATTCCAGCTATCTTGCCCTCACCCCCGCCAGCAGTTCTATGTCGCTGGGTCTGCTGCCTCAGAAAACTGTTCTCACATCCTCAGTTGGCGGATGACAGTGTCGGAAATATGAGCAATAACAGTGATGTATCGTAAACCGCTCTGTCAAAAAGGAACTTGAATGTCAGCCTTGACTTGGGTATTGCTCGGAATTGATGGGTTAGTGCTTTTAATGCTCCTGTCTTTGGCTATATTTTTCCGGTACTTCTTATATTCATTCCTGGCCTGCAATCATCCTGTTGACTCAGCCGCCATATTAGTGGTTGAAGGGTGGCTAGAAGAATTAAGCCTTGAAGGCGCGATCGCAGAATTCAAACGTGGCGATTATCAATACCTCGTGACCGTAGGAGGCCCTATCCGGTTAGGGTTACTGTTGTCCGAGTATCAGACAATTGCGGAAGTGGCAGCGGCCACACTGGTATCCCTTGGCTTCGATGCTAACAAACTTGTGGTCGTCTCTTCGGCCAAAACCACCAAGAATAGAACGGTAGCTACCGCGATCGCCTTCCGCGATTGGTTATCAAAAAACCACGCCACCATTCGGAGCATCAATCTCTATTCCAACAATGTCCATGCTCGACGCAGTTACTTAATTTATCGGCAGTATCTCACCTCCGACATTCAGCTAGGCGTGATTTCATCCAAATCGCGTGGCCATTCTCCCAATACCTGGTGGCATAGCAGTACTGGCCTCAAGGTCACATTGATGGAATTTATCGCCTACTGCTACGTTCTGTATGGTCTATTGCGCCACCCTTCAAAACCCACAATTGATTGACAAGCCAGATGTAGCTTGGTAGTTGATACTCAGGTAGCGAAAGCATCGCGAAAGAAGGAGTCAGGAGACAGGAGATAGGAGTCAGGAGAAAACTGTTTCCTAGCTTCTAGATCATGACTCCCTACCCAGACTAGGGGTGAGGTAAAGAAAAATGTGCTTGCGATTTCAATGGTGTCATTCAACTGATGCAGGAGCCTGAAAGGCTAAACCGACTTGCGCCTGAACCAACCCTGAAGTATGCCTCTTCAACCCTCCCTTCCGCGCGGTCCAGCCCTGGCCATTGTAGGGACGCGAAATTTCGCTTCCCTACCGAATTGCTATTACCCATATTCGTAGAAAGGCAGCGAAATGCCCTCAGGCAAAACCTTGGTAGCGCACTCGAATCTTCGCCTTACACCTTCACCAGAAGTGTTCTCAACTTTCCTCGGTTGCGTCAGCACAATTTCCTCTCAGTAGAGAATCAGCCCTCTCCTGACTCCTATCTCCTGACTCCTATCTCCTGACTCCTATCTCCTGACTCCTATCTCCTATCTCCCACCCCCTACCCCAACCAGAGTTTCCCAGCCTAAACCGTCCCCTCCGTATCACCCCTCTGCCATTTGCAAAGCACACCATATAGGCCCCAAATAGCTAGCGGACGCAGGTAATGACAAGCACGAAAGGTACCGAGGGCCGTAATCGCTTCGGGCGTTCGAAACTGCAAACCATAGGTATAGATTTGCCGCACAACAGACTCTGTAATTTCAAAGGCTGCGTCTACCTGGCCCATTTGGGCAAAGAACGCAGCAATACCAAAGTTGATGCCGGTCCATACTTCGAGCTGATGAGTACCGTCCGGATCTTCAGGCAAACCATCGGGGAGGACGCCATTAGCCACCCCAATCCGGATACCAGGCTGCGCCGAGCGAAAAGTCCCCGTCTGAGAACCAATGAACTTTTGCTCCTGGGGTTTTGCATGATGAGCCGCATAGTCATTGAATTTGATGAAACAGGCATCATAAATGGCTTCCAATGCCGATCGCACAGACGTCTCATCGACCAAATCCGGCAATCCCATCAGCCGCACACAAAACTGACCGCAGAGCTGATCCGCCATCACGACCTGCGAATCACTGCCTGTTTCTAGCCGATAGTAGCGACCATTCCACAAACGCTTGTGATAAACACGGCGACTTTGCTCCAGCCAGCGATGATACTGCGTCACCAGAATCGGGGTGTTGCCAGGAGCACGATCGGCAGTGGTCAAAACTTCGGCAATGGCGATCGCACTTGCCAACGCCGCCATCCACAAGCCACCACAGTACGCACTAATGCCCTGGAGCTGCCAGTCGTCAAAAGTCTGATCGGGTGCGCCGCCATTTTCGGGAATGCCATCCCCATCCCCATCAAAGTGCTTCAGGTATTTTAAGGTTTCCGTCACCGCTGGCCAGCACTCGACCAGGAAATCCACATCTTGAGCCCCCGTGAGTTGATAGGCACGGTAAACCTGAATCACAAAATCACTCGGCAGGTCTTTCCATTGATTGCAGTCCTGATAACTGGTGTAGTTCGTTTTAACAAAGGGATGCTCATTAGGAGCCCCCAAATCATGAGGTGTTGCCCCCTTCAGCTTGCGCGGTGCGTAGTGCTCTTGCTGGCCGACCGTGTAGTAGTAGCCAATCAAGCGGGGATGATCATCCGCGGTCGGAATCGCACGCGCAAAAGCACGGATGACAGCTTTCTCTAGCTCTGGCCACAGAATGAGCGTGGCCAAACCGCCATATAGCCGGACGTCTAAGCTTTCATACCAACAGTAGTCGAGACATTCCAGAATCCCAAATTGCCCAACCGGATCATGATCAGTCGCGGCCGTCCACAGCGTACCGCCACTCGTCAGGTCATACAATTCATTGAACAAGGCCATCTTGAACCAGTCAGGCAGTTCCGGCTCATCCAGAATGAGCTGTTGCCAGTCGATAATCTGCTGTCGCCAAGTTTCGTATCGCTCCAGAGCATTTTTGGCGATCGCCCAAGCATGCCGCCCCTCCCGGCCAAAAAAGTCCGTATACCGCCGCGATTCTGATATGCCCGCCGCATATTCCGTCACGGGTAAATCCCACGCCAGCGTCATCGGTATCTGCCGCGTTTCGCCAGGTTGCAGCGTCAAGCGAATTGCGATCGCACAGCCGATCGGCTCCCCCTCAGCAGCCGGTTGATCCGTTGCCACATTGGCCAACGAGCCATCAACGGCAAAGGTCTCCCACAGATCACTCCCATCCCCTCCTGGATTCCAGGTCGTATGGTAAAAAACCTCAGTATGGGGTTGGAGGGTGGTCGCGATCGCCCACGTCCCGTCTCCCTCCTGG
>JBCBTQ010000157.1:0-14386 GCA_039818605.1 Cyanobacteria bacterium J06639_14
TCACTTTAACCAAAGCTACCTCATCATCTACAACCCTTGTCTGATATCGACTAGAGGACTTAGCAGGAAAAGTCAGGACAAGTTACAAGCTCAAAATGCTGTGATCTTAGTAGTTTATGGGCCAACAATCAGCCACTTTGCAGAATAGTCGCGTAATGTCCTGATAGGTTAGAGAAGACTGCTGAAGTGACTTAAGCTAGGAAATTTCGGTTCGACCCAAGGATAAAAGTCAGCAAGCAGAAGACTCCTGGATTCTGACTTCTGACTTCTGACTCCCTACCCAACCAGAATTTTCTGACTTACACAGGTATCCCTGCTGAGTTGGTACACGATTGAACGTCAATGATTAGCCCCGGATGAATGAACTTCAGGAAAAAGCTCAAATTCTAATTGCTGAAGCCTGTTGTTACCCGCTTGGTAGTCCCCAGCGGCAAAAGCGGCTGACTCAAATTATTCGTTTAATTTCGGGTCAGCTCTGGAAAGAAAACGTGCCCTATTACCAGGATGCTTTGCAGCAAACCTGGATCTACTTTTGCCAGAACCTATGTGAAGGTAAAACGGGGCGTGCTTACGATCCCGAAAAAGCGAATGTCGTTACCTGGCTCAATGCTTACCTTAAGCGTCGTTTGCAGGATGGCTATATCGACGTGCAAAAACAGCGTGCCAAAATCGTAAATCTTTCTCCTGAAAGAGGAGGATCCGGTGGTCAGGCGGTCAATGCCGTAGAGATGCTCCCGGCCAAGCCGGATGTACCTCCATTACTAACCGAAATCAGAGCTTGGGCGGAGTCAGACCCCGATCAGTCTTTAACCCGTATACATCTGACCAACCATCCCCAAATCAACTGTCAACTGCTAATTCTAAAACGTTTGCCTCCCGAAACCCCTTGGAAAGAATTGGCCGCAGACCTCGGTGTTTCAGTTGGCACGCTTAGCAGTTTTTATCAACGCCAGTGCATGCCACTATTGCGCGAATTTGGTAAATCACAAGGTTATTTATAAGACGAGTCATCAGGTTATTCAGGAGAAAAGTATCATGGGCAAACCGTTAGAAACGATTCGATCGCGAGGAATTCCACTCCCTATCACAGAGAATGCACGCTGTACGGCGCAGGAATTTGCCCAAGCACAGCCGACTCCTGAGAAAGCCAATCAGGTTCTGATGAATAGCCTGGCTGTCTGGGTCACGAATGATTATTGTCAGATGATGGGAATTCCCACCGATTTGGAAGACAGTGATAGTTGGAATCCCATCACTCAGATGATGGCGAATGTAGCTGATTTGAGTTTGACTGAAGTTGGCCAACTAGAGTGCCGACCAATCGTGCCTGATACGGATCGGTGTCTCATTCCACCGGAAGTTTGGGATTTGCGAGTGGGATATGTTGTGGTTGAAATTGATGCCTCACTGCAAATGGCACAATTGCTGGGATTTACGCCCACTGTGGCCGAGGAAACTTTTCCCCTGGCGCAACTACAACCGCTCGAAAACCTACTCGATCATGTCGCTGCCTTGAAGCAAGCGATCGCCCCTCTGTCCTCTGATCCCATAACCGCTACTCCTCTTGGGACTATCGTGCATTTGAACCAATGGTTCAACGCGATTTTTGAAACCGGCTGGCAAGCTGTTGAGACACTTCTCACCCCCGCTGGCATGACCCCAGCGATGGGTTTCAGAGGGACGAGTACAGCCACAGACGCTGACCCCGAGCCCCCCTCAGACGATCGCTCCGATCGCATTAGACGGGCCAAGCTGATTGACTTAGTTGTTCAGATAGGGACTCAGCAAGTCATTTTATTGATCGAGTTACAGGTAGAATCCCCCAACAGAATTCACATTAGTTCGCAGGTTCATCCTCCCCATGGACATCTTTTCCTACCACCGGAGCTTGAGCTATTAGTTCTAGAGCCATCGGATACCATCTTTATGCAGGCCCAATCGAGACAGGCTGACAACTACATCCAGTTACAGTTCATTGGTAAACCGGGTGAGCACTTTAAAGTGCAGCTCAATTTGGACGATGCCAGCTACACAGAAGAATTTGTAGTTTAGCCTCCCTTTAGTTATGGCAAAGCTGGTTACTTTAAAGCTGGGCGCAGGCAGTCTTGAAAAGGGATTTTCGGTCATCCTGCAGATTGGCGAGGATGGCCAGCAGCCAACCGTTGAACTCGCTGGCAACCTGCCACCCGCTCTGAAGTTGCAGCACAGCTACCAACGCTGGCAGACAGCCTACCAACGTTTAGGGATGTCCTATCGCCTAGAGGCCAAGGATACGGGGTTTGCAACGAACGTTTCTAACGTTGAGTACTGTAATGACGTTGCCCAAGAATTAAGCGCACACTTTAATTGCTGGCTCAGCCAAGAAACCTTTCGCCCCCTGCGTGACAAGCTACTGGAACAATTAGCCCCGCAGGAGCCAATTCGGATTATCTTGCAAACTCAGCTAACCGTGGTGCAGCACTTACCTTGGCATACCTGGAGTTTGTGCGATCGCTACCCCAAAGCCGAAATTGCCCTTAGCTCTCCTGTTTATGAACGCATCGAACAACAACCTGCTAGCCGTGAAAAAATTAGGATTCTAGCAATTCTGGGGCACAGTCAAGGAATCGATACACAGACAGATCAGGCCCTGCTCAATCAGTTACCCAATGCCGAAGTTCAGTTCTTGATCGAGCCTGATCGCCAATGCCTCAATGCCTATCTCTGGGATCCTCAAGGGTGGGATATTTTCTTCTTTGCCGGACACAGTACAACCCAAGCGCACTCACACACAGAAACGACCGGACATCTTTACCTCAATCCCACCGAGCCGCTGACAATTCCTGAGTTAAAACATGCCCTCCGAAAATCACTCGAACGGGGATTAAAGATTGCGCTGTTCAACTCTTGCAATGGCTTAGGTCTTGCCCAAGCCCTGGCAGAGTTACATATTCCGCAAGTACTTGTCATGCGGGAACCGGTTCCGGACAAAGTCGCCCACGAATTTCTCAAATCTTTTTTAGAAGCCTTTGCCCGTGGCGAATCCTTTTATCTGGCCGTGCGGGAAGCTCGCGAGAAATTACAGGGGTTAGAACATCGCTATCCCTGTGCCACCTGGCTACCCATTATTTGTCAAAATCCAGCCGAACTTCCTCCTGTCTGGTCCACACTACAGAACTCGAAAGCTGAGCCAGTCTCCCCCCTTCATGAGGTTTATCGCCCCCCAAATCAACGGCTCCCCATCAGTTGGCAAGCGATCGCGATAGCCAGCCTCATCAGCACGGTTGTCACCTTTGGGTTACGGCAGATAGGGGTCTTTCAAAGTTGGGAGCTGCGCGGCTTTGATTACCTCATTCAGTTGCGACAACCCGAATTACCTGACTCGCGTCTCTTAGTCATTACCATCACCGAGGCGGATGTTCAGGCACAGGATAGTGAGCAGCGACGGGGGTCTTTATCTGACACCGCGTTATCGACGTTGTTGCAAACGTTGGAACCGATGGAACCACGGGTCATTGGCCTTGATATTTATCGTGATTTTTCGGTTAGTGCCAATCGACCGCAACTTACCCAACAGTTGGAACAAACTAATACCTTAATGGTGACCTGTAAAACCAGTGATGCTGAGAATAACGTCCCTGGTATTGCGCCCCCCTCCGAGGTCCCCAGCGATCGCGTTGGCTTCAGCGATTTTGTCACCGATCCCGATGGGATTGTTCGCCGTCACCTCTTAGCCTTAACCCCCGAACCAATATCACCGTGTCAAGCAAGGTACGCCTTGAGCACTCTGCTGGCCCTGCATTATCTGGCTGAAGAAGCGATCGCCATCACATCTAATGCGGATGGTCACTTGCAAGTTGGCTCAATCGTCTTTAAGCCTTTGGAATCCAACTTTGGAGGATATCAAGGGGTTGAGGCCGGAGGACATCAAATTTTCCTCAACTACCGCCATCTGTTAGCCCCTGACCAAATTGCCGATCAAGTCACCCTAAGTGATGTATTAGAGGGGCGATTGAAGGCTGAATTTGTTCGCGATCGCATCATCTTGATTGGCACAACCGCCAGAAGTTTTGGCGACTACTGGTTAACGCCTTACAGTCACGGACCTGTTGATGACCGCAAAATCGCCGGTGTCTTTATGCAGGCCCAGATGATTAGTCAACTATTAGATATCGCCCTGGAGGATCGCCCCTTGATTCAATCTTGGCCAAACTGGGCCGAGTTTTTATGGATCTGGGGCTGGGTCTTGATGGGGGGATGCACCCTTTACGGAGTAAGAAAGTGGTCCAACTCTAAAATTCATCTGATCGGACTGTTGGGAGGAAGTCTTGCTGTTGAACTAGGTTTGATTGGCATCTGTTGGGTCATTCTTGTGAACACGGGGTATTGGGTACCTTGGGTCCCATCCGCAATTGCCGTTGTTTTGAATGTAGGAAGTACCGTAGCCTACTCTCGACTTTGTCCGTTAAATCTTCGAAAATCCAATTACTCAAAACTTCTTACTCAAGAAAATCATGAAGCGACTTAGCAGAAGTGCTGCTTTTATTTTTTACGCTTTGGGCGCAGTGAGTAGCATTGGGATGAGCATAGTTCCAGGTCAAGCTCAATCCCAGTTTCCTACTGCCGAAGAAGCCATTATTCAGTTTTCACCTCCCCCGTTAGGCGATCGCGATCGCCCACCGGGGCGGACCAGAGGGGGAGCCAGTCGAGGGGACTGCGAAATCGCCGAAAATCAGTCCAGCCTGATGGCCCTGGCACCGTCCACTCAAGTTCCTGTCAACGAAACTCAGCATCCGACGTTTAGCTCTCATCCCTACAACAACGAATCAGACAGCTATGAATCGGTCCTGAGCTGGACAACCGAATCCCATCCTTCCTTCTGGTTCTATGTGCCTTACGAGCGTGATACCGATGTGACGCTGGATTTTGTTTTGCAAGATGGCAGCGGCAATACGCTATATCAAACGCAATTTATGGCTCATGAAAATAGCCCCGGAGTCATTCAGCTCTCCTTACCGGCAACCCTACCACCCCTCAGCGTTAATCAGCCTTATCGATGGTATTTTCTCACTCACTGCAATGCATCCCCGACAGAGGGAGCCCTTCACGTAGAGGGTTGGATTGTCAGAATGACGATGGATTCAGATTTCCAAGCTCAGGTAGAGGCATCATCCGAGCTTGAAAAAGCATCCCTTTATGCTGCGAATGGCATCTGGCAGGATGCTCTGACTATTCTGGGTTCGCTTTATCGCGAAAATCCCCAAAATACAACCCTCACACAGAATTGGATGAGTTTGCTGGCATCGGTAGGTTTGGCTGAAATTTCAGAACAGCCCTTGATTGACTGTTGCGTCCCGACTCAGCGCGAACCGATTTCAGATTCGGTAAGTCATCAAGAATATGACTTGACCAAAGTGATTGATTAGTCTCAAACCAGTAATATTAACTGTGCGATCGCATCCTATTCCGGAAGAATGGCTTATGTGAAAGTGTGAGTTGTTGAGGAGAACTTTAGATGTATTGCTCGTATAATTGCTGCTACGCCGCAGTGACGTCGATCCCTACAGTAGGAAGTTAAGCATCATGAAACGTCGCTGGTGGCCGCATTGGATTTGCTTAAAGTCATTTTTTCTAATGGGTAGCTTATTGAATGCCGCCCATGCTGTAACCCTGGACGAGTCCCTTAGCCATGTCCCTTATCAAACAAAGGTCAGCAATTCTACGGATTCCTTTGCCCTAGCCGTAGAGCCCATGTCTCTAGCCGCTAATAAAGCCTCTGAGACGGGGTTTTCGGCTCCCCTAATGCTACCTGCAAAAGAAGCCGAACCGTTGAGTCCAAAGGTTGGTGGAGAAAGTAGTACGACGCTGGCCCAAGAATTGCCTCAAGATACTCCGTTTCCCGAAAACAACGATTTTCCGCCTTCAAACCTGCCCCCGATTCAAGACATTCCACGCATTCCCGAAGCACCTGAGCCCGAGCCTGAGCCTCTCCCAACGTTACCCTCTCCCGAAGAACTGTTGGGTCCAGACATTATTTCTCCTACCGATGACTCTAATGCCCCCTTGGGTGAAGGAACGTTTACGGTCACACGGTTTGAGATTATTGGCAGCACCGTCTTTTCGGAAGCCGAACTGGCAGCCGTTACCGCTCCGTTTACCAACCGACCACTGACGTTTACAGAGCTTTTGGAGGCGCGTTCAGCCGTAACCCAACTCTATGTCGACCAGGGTTACATTACCTCGGGAGCCTTTGTGCCTCCTCAAACCTTTGAAGAAGGGGGGATCGCTGAAATTCGCGTCATCGAGGGCCGCCTTGATGAAATTCAGATTACAGGCACCCAACGGCTGCATCCTGGTTATGTCAGTAGCCGCATCGCAGTCGGGGCCGGGCCTCCTTTAAATGTCAATCAGCTTCTCGAACGCTTACAACTGCTGCAACTCGATCCTTTAATTGAGACGATCGCGGCGGATTTACAGGCTGGAACGCGGCCTGGCGTCGATTTACTCGTTGTTGAAGTAACTGAAGCCGATACCTTCGAAGCTAATTATATATTTGACAATAATCGCTCCCCCAGTGTGGGCACTGCCCGCCATCAGTTCCGGATCACCGAGAACAACTTGTCTGGGTTAGGCGATCGCCTCAGCATTGGGTACAACATCACGGAGGGCAGTGATGGGGGTGATATTGACTACACGATCCCCCTGAATCCCTACAACGGCACGCTGAGTCTTGCGGCAAGCTTTAGCAATAGCGCCGTGATTGAAGATCCGTTTGATATTCTTGATATCGACTCCGATTCAGAATTATACGAACTGACACTGCGTCAACCCGTGGCGCAAACTCCGAACCAAGAATTTGCCTTAGGACTCACGGCCTCGCACCAAAGAAGTCAGACATTTTTAGGGATTGATGATCTCGGCCCCTTTCCGCTTTCTCCAGGGGCGGATGAAGAAGGGCGTACGCGGGTCTCGGCACTGCGTTTTTTCCAAGAATGGACAAAGCGCAGTAGCCAACAGGTCCTTGCCGTGCGATCGCAATTTAACCTGGGTTTAGGGTTTCTGGATGCAACCGTTAATGATGAAGGCCCCGACAGCCGCTTCTTTTCCTGGCAGGGTCAAGGGCAGTGGGTGCGATCGTTAGGAACAGATTCGTTACTCCTTTTAAGAGGGAGCGTACAGCTCTCTACCGATACACTACTTACCCTCGAACAATTTGGCTTGGGTGGACAATCCACTGTGCGTGGCTATCGTCAAAATCAGCTTTTGACTGATAACGGTGTGCTGGGATCGCTAGAATTTCGGTTCCCAGTGCTACGCGAACCCACCAATGACCTATTGCTGCAGGTAGCCCCCTTTATTGATGTTGGTCATGGCTGGAATCACGATGGCAACAACCCTGATGACAGTACGTTGCTTGGCATCGGCACTGGGTTGATACTGACTATTAATGAGGGCTTAACGGCTCGCTTTGATTGGGGTATTCCTCTTATCTCGGTAGACTCCGATCGCAATACGGCTCAGGAGAATGGACTGTACTTCTCGCTGGGGATTTCTTTTTTCTAATCGCCATTTTGCCTTTTTCTATATCCTCTATGGGCGAGGCCTCGGGAATCCATTTCATATTCTGTACGGGCGAGGCATTTGATGAATAACCTTTTGTCCCGATCAGAGAGATATAGGCTCAAATGCCTCGCCCCTGCCTCGCCCCTCGCCCCTGGCCCCTGCCGCCTCGCCCCTCGCCCCTGGCCCCATCCCCATCCCCGCGACGGATCATTCGCGATGACTATAAATCTGTCTGGATATTCCCTCGGTTTCTGTGAATAGATAACGGGTACTGAGCTAAGATTTCAGTCCTGGTAACCGTCTCCAGTTCCATGCGAACAAGACGGCCAGCCATTTGGCTATGTGCTAGACAATTGGATGATGCTAGGTGTCCTAGCCTAAATGGCTAAAGCGATATTTCCTTGAATCGAGTGATGCACCATGATTGCCCTCAGCTATTAAGGACAAACACTAATGAAACGAGCAATTTGCCGTCTTCTTTTGATCAGCACCCTACTCGTAACCGCCTGCAGTGGGAGTAAGGTCAGTCTTGAGGATTTCTCGTCTGAGGCAGGACAGTTCAGTATCTCAGTCCCCGGTGCGTTTCAAGAAACACAAGAGTCAGTTGAAACCCCAGTAGGCCCGATTAACATTCATACGTTTACAGCAGAAGCGCAGAATTCTGCCTATGTCGTAGCCTACTCCGACTATCCGACCGAAATTGTGGAACAGAGCGATCCCCAAATGCTGTTGGACAGTAGCCGCGATGGGGCTTTAGGCAACCTTAACGGCACCATTGTGAGTGAGGAAGCGATCGCCCTTGACGGTAACCCTGGGCGATCGCTGGTCATTGATACCGTCGATCCAACAGGAGACGAAGCCACGATTAAGTCCCGCATTTATTTGGTGAATAATCGCCTGTATCAAATCCTTGTTGTTTCCCCCAAAGACCAAGCACAGGAAGCCAAGTTTGATGCCTTCCTAGAGTCTTTCACGCTTCAGTAGAAGACGCTTCACAACGTTATAGCCGTCGCCAGTCCGCTAGAACAAGACGGCAAGCCATTTGGCTATACGCTAGAAAATCGGATGATACTCGGTGCCTTAGCCTAAATGGCTAAAGCGATATTTCTATGGATCCTGTCATTGAAACCTATTCACTGCTGACACTCGCGTCGGGAGATCCCCTGTCGCTGCAGCAGTATCGATTTGTGGGGACAAAACGGGGCAAGGTCGTCTATTTACAAGCCAATTTGCATGGGGCAGAGCTAGCCGGAAACGTCGTTATTCACCAATTAATCGAGTATCTGCGAACCCTAGACAGTCAGTTTCTACAGGGGGAAATTCGTCTGGTACCGGCATGCAATCCCATCGGGGTTAATACCCGGGCCCATCAATTCGCTAGCGGTCGCTTTAATCCCTATGATGGCCGTGACTGGAACCGTATCTTTTGGGACTACGAACAAGTTTGTGAGGGCGCAAGAACGTTTGCGGGACAGTACCTCAACCAAGACATTGCGAAAATCCAGCAAGCCTACCGGCAGGCTATTCTGGCCCGCTTTCAATCTGAACTCAATACCTTAAATTCCCCCATGGGCGTCCCTGTTCACCAGCGCTATCGCACCTGCCTGCAGCATTTGGCCTTAGACGCAGACATTGTGATTGATCTGCATACGTCCGGCAATCAAGGCATGGTGTACCTCTATTATTTTCGCGATCGCACCTCCCTGGTGCCCTACTTCGGGGTTGATTTCGCGCTGCTATTAGACAACTTCGATGGGGACGCTTTTGACGAAGCCTTTATCAATCCCTGGCTCGCGTTAGAGTCTGCCTTTGCCGAGCTTGGACGTCCGCTGCAGTTCGATATCGATGCCTGGACATTGGAGTTAGGGTGCGGTCTTCAGATCAACCCCGTAGCTGTACAGAGAGGACTGGCAGGGGTGTTGAATTATCTGCGCTGTCGTGATGTGTTGACCGATCTGCCACCGGAACGCCACGCGGATGTCCCCCTATCGCGCAGCAGTCAACGCATGAAGTACTATGCCACGCAGGGCGGATTTATCCAAAACCGCGTTGCCCTTGGCACTTGGGTAAAAACAGGCGATCTGCTGTTTGAACTATTGTGTCTCAACAAAACGCAGCAGTTGCCCAAAATATTACGTGTCTACGCCCAACAAGCAGGATTGGTGTACGACCTGGTTTGGAATCATGCAGTGAGTGAAGGAGAATATGTGCTGGCGCTCATGGTACCGGACACCTGATCAGGAGTGTACTGTTTAAGCTAAGCAACTCCGACTGGTTCAGGAGTCAGGCGTCATACCGAATCCGAATGGCTAACCCCCATTATGGGAAATAGGTGATAAACAGGGCTAGAACAGGGTTACATTTCCATGGCAAACACTTACAACCTCATTTACGCTGTTGTCCGCCAGATTCCCTACGGCAAAGTTGCAACCTATGGTCAAGTCGCTGAGCTAGCGGGCCTCATCGGCAAACCTCGCCTCGTGGGCTATGCCTTGTACCGCGTCACCGATGATGACCAAGTTCCCTGGCATCGGGTCATTAATGCCAAGGGTGAAGTATCGCGATCGCCTCATCGCAACGGCATGGACGATCTACAGCAAACCTTGCTGGAAGAAGAAGGCATCGAATTTACCCCGACTGGCAAATTGGACCTCAATACCTACCGCTGGATAGCCGATTCAGCATTACTCGAAGCCGCCCTTGAGCGGGTAAGCAAGTCAATGGCGAACGAAGAGGAATAGGGGCAATATTTACCCCTGTAGCGCTTTAACCAGTGCTGGCCTTGATTGCAGTCGCTCAAAATAGGCCGCAATATGAGTATGACTTTCAGTTAACAATCCCAGCTGGTTCACCGATAGCAAACTAACAGCCAGCATAATATCGGCCCCTGTAAAGTCTTTGCCGACAATATAGGGATGCTCTGCCAACTCGCTGTTAACGAAGCCAACGGCAGTGTTGAGTTCATCCCCCAAGGTCACGATCGCTGAGGAAGAAGATGCAGCAAATCGTTGAATGGCATTGATATAAGGATTCAGAGTGCCTTCAGGAAAATGCATCCACTGCAAATATTTAGCCCTTAGGGGGGAGTCGAGTGGCGGGGCCAGACGACCGTCACCATATCGTTCAATCAAATATTCAATAATTGCCCCGGACTCGCAAAGCGTTATTTTGCCATCTTCCAACGTTGGAAAGCGTCCCGTCGGTGTATTTTGGACAAAGGCTTGGCCATCAGTCGGGGCAATGAAATCAACTGACTTTAAGGCATAATCCAAGCCCAGTTCTTCCAGTAGCCAAAGCACCCGCAGAGAACGGGTCCTAGGATTGTGATAAAGCGTAATCATGGGTTCTGCTATTGAGTGATATCGAATCCACCTTGCTCATCCCCCTGTCCATTAGGCAGAACTCCAGCAATGCTTTGCTCCGTAGGGGGTGTAGGGTCTGGTTGTGAGTCTTCAGCTAGGGCAAAATCACATCAACCCTCTTATTACACCCGGTCGATTACTCCTGTCCTTCTTGGCAAGGGGACTATAGGGGGTGCGATCGCGAGCGTAGCGGCTGGAACCCCTCCGTCTGCGACACCTCCCCTTGGTAAGGGGAGGACGGGAAACGTGACTACTTGAGATTCAGCAATTTATGCCTAATGGACAGCCAGAATTGGGGGGCGAGGGGGGCCAAATCATCCCTGTGTTATGCAACGCCCAAAAACTGACGCCGCCGAGTACCAGGTAGACCGGATTCAGGATTCGTCAACTTTGGGGGCGATGATTTCCTGGCCGTTTTGCAAAAGAGTTAGGCTTTCTACAACATCGTCTGAGGTCGCATTAAAGACAATACGCAAATCCAGAACCCGGGCAAAAAACTCTGTTTCTGAGGCTGGATAGAGTGGAAAGCTTGGTTGACCTGTTCCCTGAATCTGTAGTTGGCCAGACTCAACCGTAATCTCGACCTGGAATTCAGGCGCGACCTGATAGGTACCGACATAGCGATCGTATAGCGCCGGATCTATAGTCACTGCCTCCGGCTGAGTCGGTAGCTCATAGGGCTGTCCCAACAAAATTGCCATCAGATCCTCAGAAATCGTGCCTGGACTGGCCGTTTCTACATTGGCAAGTATGGCAATCGTGATGCCCAAATCGGGGATGCTGCCGAGACTCGAGACAAAACCGTTAATGCCTCCACCGTGACCGATGTAGCGATGCTCACGCCGATCGCTAACGATGAGTCCATAGCCATAGGATAGGTGGGCAATCGTCTCATCCATCAATACATAGGGCGATGTCATGGCCGCGATCGCCGCATCACTCAAGGGGAAGGCACTGCGTCCCTCAGCATTAAACAAAAACTGGGTCCATTGAGTCAGATCGGCGATCGTGGAATATAAGGCCCCAGCTCCTTGAGGCACCGTCATATTGATGTATTCCGCTTGCTGATAGCCCTCCCCCGTGAACTGATAACCGCTGGCGAATCCTTCAATCACAGCTAAAGGCTGCTCATAGCCAGTATTTTCCATACCCAGTGGCTGGAACAAATGTTCTTTGAGATAATCGCCATAGGATTGACCTGAAACGGTTTCAATCACCTGGGTGAGCAAAATATAGCCAGAATTACTGTAACGGTACTGCGTTCCAGGCTCAAACTCCAAAGGCAAGTCCTTAAAGCGAACAATTAGGTCAGCCGGTGTCGTAGGCAATCGCATTAATTCCAGATAATCGGGAAAGTCTGTCAGGTTGGGAATACCCGCTGTGTGAGTCAGCAGATGATGCAGCGTGATGCGATCGCCATTGGGATAGTCTGGCAAGTAGGTGGAAACAGGAACCTGCACGTCTAGCAGCCCCTTATCTTGGAGCTGGAGAATGGCAGCAGCCGTAAACTGCTTAGTAATTGACCCAATGCGAAACTTAGTCTGGGGTGAGTTGGGTACTTGGTGCTCCAGGCTAGCCATACCGTAGCCCTGGGCAAATACTGGTTCACCATTGCGAACCACCATCACACTACCCATGAACCGTCCAATTTCATAGTGGGCTTGGAGATAGGTATCGATTTCGGTCGCTAATGCCGAGGTGTTTTGAGCTGAGATTGCCGAGGCATTTTGAGCTGAAATTGTCATATCGGTTGCTTTAACAGGGAGTATCTGAGGTGCAAGGGGGGCGGATGCGATCGCGGCGGGCATGACTGCTGCAATCAGACATCCTCCTATTGCCATGAGGAGAGGCAAAAACAGTTTTCTGGGGTAAAACATACTGTTCCAAAGGGGCTGTCAATATTGATTCAAGTATCCATTGGGCAAACAATTGACATCTGGATAATCGTTCATGAAAATCTATAATCTGAGGTTAGAAACCCAATACAAACAGGTTGAAAAATTAGCTCCAGTCATACAGATTAGCAATCAAGGGAATTTCCAGGAAAGAATTTACCAATTGCAGTCGTTCTGTAGGATGTAGGATGGGCAAAACGAAGTGTGCCCATCGACAGAATGGTCTTGACTGATGGGCACGGGCAAAGCCCTTTGACCATCCTACGGTTTGCTATTATCGCAGTGTAACGTACCAAAGCGTGGGTACTTTTATTTCTGGAAATCTTCTAAAATGCGTTTGTATTTCTGCCGATGATTCCAGCATTTCTCTCCCAACGTCCACTATCTTTTTATCCATGTTGAAATTGCAAGCATCTAACCCCACAACATTTTGAGTGTAGGTTGGCCTGAGCCAATTTCTCACCTGCAGATGGGTATTCTTTGCCTCACCCAACTGGGTGAAACTCATGGTTCTACTTGTTCATAAACCGTGTCATTAAACAACTCAGGATTCTGGTTGACTGACAAAACTTAGTCTGCTGGATATTGGTAGGTTCGGATAGTGAACTCGATTTGGTAAAGTCGCTTGCGATGTTGCTTGCGCGAGGCCATGGCCGGTTGCGGATCCCGGTTACCGGTGAAGCGAACCCGTTGAATCAACTGCCATCCAGCCCTTAGGGCGGTTTTAACCCAGTCCCAGCCAATGCGAAAATAGCTGTTGCCACGAAACCAATGGGGGTCAACCCACCGCCTGCGCCCCGCAGCGACCACCTCCAGCCCCTGAGCGGTGACATAGAGCGTGGCCACCGCCAGGATGAACCACAGCCGGGAGAGAGCACAGACGGAGCGCACCTCTGATTTCTGGACGTTCCACCCGTTGGACTGGTCATCGAGAAAATTTTCCTCGATATCGAACCTGAGGCCGTATTCTTCAAAAGTGTGTAATGAGGTGGGTTCATCACTGACAATAGCCCAGAACTCCCCGTTGACGTTGTTGTAGCCGAAGGCCACATGAACCGGGCCAAACCATTCGCCCTTGTGAAGTTTGACCGTGTGAAAACAGAGGGCTTCGCCGCGTTGAAGGTGAAAGTCCTTCAGTTGCCGCCACCCTTTGCCCGCTCGCCAAATCCACGTATCGCGCTTGAGTCGAATGCGGTAGTGCCACCCGAGTTGCGTCGTCATCATCGCCATCGCCTCGGTGTGAACAAAGCCACGGTCGGCCAGCAGAACCACTTTGACACCTTTGGGTAACCGCTCAACCGCTTGCTGCAGCAGGTCTTGATAAGCAGCGAATGAAATCGAGGCACTAGGGTGTTGTAGAACGCGCCAAACGACAGGGAGGGCACGTCCGCGATGGACGACAGCCAAGCGCACCAAACAGTATTCATCCCAGAACATCGAAGTATCCAAGCTGAGATAGATAACGTTTTCCTGCCAATTGGCCAAAGCTGCTTGAATCAGCGGCTTATAGAGGCGGTGCGTATTAATGCGGCTATTATGCAGCCAGCGACTCAGACGACGTTGTTTGCTTTGAGCCTGCTCGCCTCG
>JBCBTQ010000158.1:0-14384 GCA_039818605.1 Cyanobacteria bacterium J06639_14
ATCGATATCGGCTAAGACGGGGTCACTGGAGGTGCCTACATCAAAGGTATTGAAGGGATTGTTGTTGTTGGTCTGTTGATTGAAGGTAGCCATGATGGGTATCGCTTGGGGTGACCTGGAACAACAAGGGGATTAGACAACACCTGAACGTCAAACGAACTCAACGCGATCGCAGCGATGCCCGCGAGCCGTGCTGTCTGAGAACTGAGGGTTTTGGACGTACCTGCTACTGTGGCGAAAATTGCGAGTAGAACCAATCCCCAAAAGATCAGGTTTGTTCACATCAAAGATCAGGTTTATTCACATCTTGTGCACGTGAACAATTAGGTCTATCGACATCGTGCGCGTGCATGCTGAGGCGATTTCGCTCCGTCGAGTGACGCTGGATACCATCGACTCTACTTTGAGAGCATCGGCTACCTGTTGACGGTCGGTTCGGGAATTATGGTCGTGTTTTGTGTTGTGCCTGTAAGCGGTGGCGTTTCAGTCCCTGGAAGGGATTCAGATGATCGGCGAGCGTAAACTTTCAATGCTGCGCGAATAGCTTCAAAACCGTTTCAGTCCCTGGAAGGGATTCAGATGATCGGCGAGTCGAGAGATCGGGAAACTTAAGCAGCACTTTGGAGTTTCAGTCCCTGGAAGGGATTCAGATGATCGGCGAGTCCGCGGCCTGAAAGCCTTGCGGAAATTGAGTTCCAAGAGAGGTTTTGGCAAAGGTTCCAAAAACCGGCCAAACTCCATCTCCCTGTCACTCACGACAGCCTTCGACAAGTGCTCAAACTATTGAATTGTAAAGGTTTTCAGCTTTTGGCAAACCCCTTAGGGATTTACCCCCGCTTTGGTTTGCCAATCTTCTCAAGTAGGACTCATTTACCAGATAAGCGTATCGATCTTCTGGGGACGAGCCGAACCATGGGTAATTGTCTACTGAATAGCCTTTTGACTCAGGACATAGATCCGCATTGAACCTTCCTGAGGCTGAATCAGTTGTTCAATCTGAATCCGTAACTTTGTAAAATGCTGAAACGTCAAAAAACACTCAAACACATTGTATTGCATTGCGTCCAAGTGCCATAGCCAGACAGCAACTTAGGCAGGCGATCGCGTCGTTTATTGGCAGCCTTATTATCCGGCAAGCCATAGATAATCCCTCGATTCTATAAAGCCTGGGTGAATGCAAAGTCCACTTCCGGTTTCTTGCCCGCAATGATGTCGGCGATCGCCTTGGCAGAACCACAAGAATGAGTCCAGCCCAGTGTGCCATGCCCCGTATTGAGAAATAAATTCGCGTAACGAGTCTTGCCAATGTAGGGCAAATTAGAAGGCGTGGAGGGACGTAAACCCGTCCAAAATTTCGCTAGTTTTGGATTGGTAGCCCCTGGAAATAGCTCCATTACGCGATCCACAATGGCTTCACAACGGGCTGCATTCAAAGCTAGCCCATAGCCATTTAGCTCTGCGGTGCCAGCCACTCGTAGCCGATCGCCCAATCGCGAAAAAACCAGCTTATACTCATCATCTGTCAGGCTAGTACTGTAGGCCAAATCCTCACGCTCAACTGGAAAGGTTGCCGAATATCCTTTCACTGGATAAATGTGCAAATTAATCCCTAACGGCTTAACCAGTTGTGGACTATAGCTACCCAGGCAGACAACACAAGCATCGGGCTTAATGGTTTCACGATAGCCATCGGCACGCGAAATTTGCAGACTGTCTACCTTCCCGCCACTGGCCTCCAGCATATGCACCTGGGTATCCCACAAGAATTTCACCCCCTGCGCCTGACACAATTGAGCCAAATTCTGGGTGAATTTATGGGCATCGCCAGATTCATCGGCAGATGTGTAGGTCGCACCCACAATTTTGTCTTTGACTGTTTTGAGGGCGGGTTCCATCTGAACCGCTTCTTCTGCCGTGATGACCCGACGGTCACAGCCAAAATCTTGCATTAGCTGGGTGGCCTGAATGGCAGCCTTAAATTCTCGTTGACTGGTGTAAAAATGCAGAATACCCAGGGTTAGACAGTCATAGGCAATATCGGTCTCGGCGCGTAGTGCTTGTAAAGCGCTGCGGCTGAATGTGCCTAAATTAAGGAGCTGAATCAAATTATGCCGAGCGCGAGCGGGCGCACATTCTTGCAAGAAACGCAGTCCCCAACACCATTGACTCGTATCAGCGCGTAGGCGAAACAGCAATGGCGCATCCTCACGGCCTATCCATTTCAAGATTTTTTCCGGTGTACTGGGGTTAGCCCAAGGTTCAGCATGAGAAACCGAAATTTGCCCACCATTCGCAAAACTCGTTTCTAAAGCTGCCGCCGATCGCCGCTCAATAACTGTGACTTGATAACCCGCATTCTGAAGAAACCATGCGGTAGTCGTACCCACAACGCCAGCACCTAAGACACAAACTTCCATGAAAACCTCTCTGGTAAACTCGTTACCGCAAAAAGACAGTATCCGCCGGTTTCCCTCTCTGTCCTTTTACCTGAGAGATTCACAGACCAGAGCCGCAAAAATAGCCCTACTCCATTTGCCCCTTCGGTGGCTGCGTAAAACAGCACTCTCCAGATTTCTTAAAATTCAGCAGTAAATCAACCTGAGCGTTCTTGGGAGTGCGCCTTCGGTGCTTAGCGTAGAATGCTTTCTCCACTAAGACTCTCCTGCATGAATTTGAGTAGCAATGCTTGACTAAGCTAAACCTTCGCATTGATCGAGTGATGCAAAGCTATCACCATGCTTGGAATTTAAATGTATTGGAAGACACTTTTTACAGCGTTCAGGACTGACTCAAGGTATTAACATTCAACCCATTTTCGCAGCAGATTGGCATGGGTTTTAGACAGTAAATCAAATTCTCGGGTTTTGCCGTACTGCTCAAACAGCGACTGACGGGCCGTATCCAGATCAAAAAGGATTTCGCGTTCGTGAGGATCGCGCACGAGGCTTTGGACCCAACTGACTGCCGCCAAACGAACGCCTGCCATCACGGTTTCAACTCGATGAAGGGTCGATGAGGGATATACAATCATTGCTCCAGCCGGGAGTTTGTAGTCCTGTTCACCCTGCGCGCTATCCATAATCAGTTCTCCCCCTTGGTAGGCTTCAGGAGAATTCAGAAATAGCGTAAATGAAAGGTCCGATCGCATCAGGTGTTGCTGACTCCGCATCATGGCATCATCGGTGTGCGTTCCATAGGCCATGCCCACTTCATACCGACTGATTAGCATAGGATGAATACGCTTGGGGCGAGCCACCATCTGAAATAAGCGATTACGCTGCAGGGCTAGGCTGATCAGCGATCGCACCTCCTCCAGCACAGACGCCCCTTTAGGCAACTGCATGTTCTGCTTCACAAGTCGAGCGTGCCATCCAGCAGTTGTTTTACCATCAACAAATTCGGCTGTCTGAAGCTTCGCGGCGATCAATTCCAACTCCTCAGCCGTTAAAACCTCGCCAATACACACAATCATAGGGCACTGCATCTGTTCCTCGATACCAACCTACAGCAGAGAGCAACTGCCCACAAATGTTTCGTGCTGAATACGGAATAGTCAGTGTGCAGTCGTAGTAAGGAGACTTCCAGAAATAAAAATACCCATGCTTTGGTGCGTTACGCTGCGATAATACAGACCGTAGGATGGCAAAGGGCTCTGCCCGTGCCCATCAGTCAAGACCATTCTGTGGATGGGCAAAACGAAGTGTGCCCATCCTACAGAACGACTGCAATTGGTAAATTCTTTCCTGGAAATTCCCTAAGAACTGCTTGGAGCGGCGATCGCACTTAAAATTAAAATGCGCGATCGCAGCCATACACGTGCCTAACCCCCATGCCGAAAGTCCTTGGCGTCACCAAAGCTATCACCTACCTCAATGAGGCCCACAACACCCTGCAGTTAAGCCCAACCTATGACACAGCCTTTTTCCCTGAATGGACCGCGCCATTTCCCGAGCTGACGCTCCCAGAAATCGAAGTGTGCGATCGATGGCGGACCCGCTACCAGTACTATCAAGCCCAAGGCGATATATCGCTGGATTCTAGCTCCTGACTCCTGACTCCCCACCCTGCGCGAGTTTTCCAGCTTCAATTACACGCCCAATTAATCCTCTAAAACGACTGCGTGCCACTCTTTACGGCGATCGCCAGTCACATCCATCATGACGTGCTTCACAAGGGTGAACTCCTCCAGCGCATAATAAGACATGTCTTTCCCGATACCACTCTGCTTATAGCCACCATGGGGCATTTCACTCGCAATGGGTAAGTGATCGTTAATCCACACTGTGCCGCAGGCCATTGCTGCCGACATCCGCATCGCCCGCTGCACATTAAGCGTCCAGACACTCCCGGCCAACCCATAGGGCACATCATTCGCAAGTTGAATCGCTTCCGCCTCATCGCTGAAGCGGTTGACCGTCACCACCGGGCCAAAAATCTCCTCTTGCACACAGCTTGCAGCCTGGGGCGCTGCCACCAAAATCGTAGGCGGATAGAAGAATCCGGGGCCTTGAGGCAAGAAACCGCCAGTTGCGACCTGGATGCCCTGCTGCCGCGCCGCCTGCACATAGCTATCGACCTTTTGCCGTTGCGTGTCACTCACTAGCGGCCCCATATCGATCGCGTCAAACGGCCCACCCATACGAATCTTTTGAGTCAGCTCGGTAAAACGCGCCAGAAACGCATCAAATACATCATCCTGTACATAAATACGAGTAGCGGCAGTACAGTCTTGCCCGGTATTCATAAAGGCAGCCGGAATCGCCCCCCGAGCCGCCGCTTCAATATCCGCATCAGCAAACACGACAAAAGGAGCCTTGCCGCCTAGTTCCAACGTGACACGCTTGACCAGAGGGCTCGCCAGTTCAGCCACCCGTTTGCCCGTGCGGGTGCTGCCCGTAAAGGTAATCATGCCAACGTCTGGATGGGTACACAGCGCTTCGCCCACCTCTGCATGCCCCGTCACCACATTAATTAAGCCCGCCGGTAAGCCTACTTCTAAAGCAATTTTGGCCAGTTCGATGGTCGTAATCGGCGTATTAGGAGCGGGTTTAATGACCACGGCATTCCCTGCGGCCAGAGCCGGTCCTAACTTCCAAATCGCCATCATAAACGGATAGTTCCAGGGGGTAATCGCCCCCACGACGCCGATCGGCTCACGCCGGATGAAGCTGGTATAGCCCCCGATATATTCCCCAGTTGCAGAGCCTTCCGAACGGCGCACAACAGCAGCAAAATACCGGAGATTGTCGATCGCAAACGGAATATCCCCCCCGGTGGTCAGCTTCATGGGTTTGCCAACGTTCTGGCTTTCCAGTCGGGCCAGATCCTCCGTTTTCGCCTCTAACGCATCAGCAAATGCCATGAGGGCTGCACTACGCTCGCCAACGGAAAGTGCGGCCCATTCCTGCTGCGCAGCTTTTGCCACTGTAACGGCTCGCTCAACATCAGCAGGCGTACCTGTAGCCACAGTCGCAAACACGTCTCCTGTAGCGGGCTCAATTAAGTCTTGACTGCCGCTGGTGAGGGTTTCTTCACCAATCACCATCGGGTAATGGGTCAGGTTCTTCAACGTTTGCATAGCTTACCTGCAATGAAAATCCAGTCAGCGAATATTTTCAACGTAATATCACCTTTTGGCCGTGAGTTAGCTGTCAAATTTGACAAACCGCTTGATTTTCTGGGGGCCATCGATGCCGAACAGCCAGCCTTGTTCATTTGGGGGCAATCGTGGTTTTTCCTGACATCGAAACCAGCAGTCTGGGTGAAGTCGGGGTATAGTGTCTATCATTTCAGGGTTTACTCATGCCATTTCAGACCGGCGTACATCCCCTCGAACCGCTGACTGCTGAGGAAATCCAAGCCGCTGTGGCGATGGTTCGAACCGCTCAGAACGTAGACCATCACTGGCGCTTTCCGGTAGTGACACTGCGAGAACCCCCTAAAGCTGTGGTGCAAGCCTCCCAAAAGGGAAAGGATGTGCCCCGCGAGGTGTTCTTGGTGTTGCTGGATAACTCAACCGGCAAGGTATACGAGGCGATCGCCTCCCTCACCACAGCCCAGGTCACCCACTGGCAGCAGGTACCGAACGTCCAGCCCAACATCATGGCCGATGAGTTGGTGGAGTGTGAAGCGGCAGTCAAAGCACATCCCGACTTTCATGCCGCGGTGCAGCGGCGCGGGTTGGATTTAGCGACGGTAGTGGTCGATCCGTGGGCCATCGGCCACTTTGGCTTTGCCGATGAGGAAGGACAGCGGCTTTCCCGATGTTTATGCTACGTGCGCTCCACACCGACGAGCAACTTCTATTCCCGTCCAATTGATGGGCTGGTGCCGGTGGTCAACCTCAACACCATGGAGGTGTTACGCATCGAGGACGTGGGTGACGTGCCCGTGCCGCCCGAATCGAATGAATATGCGCGGGAGTTCTTTGCTTCCCAGTTTCGCCCGGATCTTAAGCCCCTCCACATCACCCAGCCAGACGGCCCGAGTTTCACGATTGAGGGACATCTGATTCGCTGGCAGCATTGGCACATTCGCATTGGGTTTACGCCTCGCGAAGGACTAGTGCTGTACCAGGTAGGCTATGAGGATCAAGGGCGGCTGCGGCCTATTCTCTACCGGGCATCAATGGCGGAAATGGTGGTGCCCTATGGCGATCCGCGATCGCAGCATTTCCGCAAAAATGCCTTTGACTTGGGTGAACACGGTGTCGGGATGTTGGCGAATTCCCTCGCCAAGGGATGCGACTGCTTTGGGGAAATTGCCTACTTTGATGCCGTGCTGACCGATAGCCGCGGCCATGTCGCCGTGACCGAAAATGCGATCTGCCTGCATGAAGAGGACTTTGGGATTTTATGGAAGCATACTGACTGGCGGCGCGACCATGTCGATGTGCGGCGATCGCGACGGCTGGTGCTCTCCTTCATTGCCACAATAGACAACTACGAATACGGCTTTTACTGGTACTTCTATCAGGACGGCACCATTCAATATGAAATCAAACTAACCGGCATTTTGCTGACAGCGGCTCTGGCGGATGAACCACGTTACGGGACGTTGGTCGCGCCCGAATTGAATGCCTTGAACCACCAGCATTTCTTTGCGATGCGGCTGGACTTTGATGTCGATGGTAATGCTAACAGCGTCTATGAAGTCAACAGCGAAGCCGTGCCCCTGGGGCCAGAGAATCCCTATGGTAATGGCTGGTATGGGGTGGCAACGCTATTAGAAACGGAGCAAGCCGCCCAACGCCTGATTGATCCCTTGGTGGGTCGCTACTGGAAAGTCGTGAATCCCCATAAGTCCAATCGCTTGGGGCAACCCGTAGGTTTCAAGCTGATTCCAGGTGAAAATGTGTTGCCTTTTGCCCATCCCGAATCGCCCATTATGAAGCGGGCGGGTTTTATGGCCCATCACCTGTGGGTTACGCCCTATCACCCTGACGAAAACTTCCCTGCTGGCCCTTATCCCAATCAGCATCCTGGGGGTGAAGGACTGCCTCAGTGGACACAGAGCGATCGCGCCCTCGAAAACACCGACGTGGTGTTATGGTACGTCTTCGGTCATCACCATATTCCCCGTCCCGAAGATTGGCCCGTCATGCCTGTAGCCTACAGCGGCTTTACTTTGAAACCCGCCGGATTTTTTGACCAAAACCCAGCATTGGATGTGCCTCCTCCCGCCTGAATCTTGGACATTGCTATAGCTATTCCAGTCATGCCGATTCTGTAAATAACCACCCAAAATTACAGCATCGAAAAGTTTTATACCTCAGCTAAAAAATCAAGTATGTTCTGATTAAAAATCTCTGGATTCTCCATATTTAGCATATGTGCAGCATCTGGAATCACAACTTTTGTGCTTTGAGTTATCTGATCGAGCAATTTATCTGCAAGAGAATTTTCCTCCTCTAAATCAAGTTCCCCAACCAATATTTGAACAGGTATTTGGATTTCCCTTAAACGTTCTATCGCTGGCGGCATGAGTTCTATCTCCTCGATATCCTCTGGAATATCTTTTTGGAAAATATCCATTTGCATTGCTGCGACTTGCTGTCTTAACGCTGGGTCCACTTGGTTAGCTTGCCGATGGGGGCCATCGACCCAAAAACTTAAGTTCAACTCTGTAGCTCTCTCAAAATCATCCTCTTCTAGCGCGATTTCTTCTTCTTCCCAAAAATCTCTTATCCGCTCGGATGGCGTTTCACCATTTACACTTGGCGCACCCAAGATGAGTGCTTCAGCATAGCTTGGATAAGCCAACACAAAGTCAATCGCAATGGCTCCGCCCAACGAGATGCCGAGCAAATATAGTGTTTGAATTCCTAAAAAATCCAACAACGCACGGACATCTTCATAGTTTGAGAATGAGCCAGAGGGCATGTTTGATTGCCCAAAACCACGCAGATCAAATCGAATAACTTGATAAGTCTTTGAAAACGCCTCAAACTGTGCATCCCACATTCGACTATCGGCAATACCTGCGTGTAATAAAAGCAAGGGTTGCCCTGTTCCCTTGATCTCGTAATACAGTTGCAATCCATTAATATCCGCGATACCTGAACTCATGGCATACCTTCCTCAGATATTCTTCTATGGCAGCAGGCTAACGCTCTGTACTAGCAGGTGAGGTGAACGTTAACTCGCCCACATCCGTCTGCCTGCACTAGCTAGGATGCATTACGAACTTCGAAGACGCCTTCAACCTCAACGGCGACATTATACGGTAAGGCACTGACCCCCACCGCCACTCGTGTATGTCGCCCCGATTCGCCAAAGACTTCAACAAACAGGTCTGACGCTCCATTCATAACTTGCGATTGCCCGTAGAAATCAGGCGTCGAGTTCATGTACCCAGTCAGTCGAACCGTTTGCTTGACTCGATCCAGATCACCTTCAAGGGCTACCCGCAGCTGAGAAATTAAATTAAGACCACAAATACGCGCAGCTTTTTGGCCAGTCTCAACATCAAACTCGGATCCGAGTTTTCCCACATACATCCGTTCACCATTCCAATGGCATAGCTGCCCTGTAAGGAACAGCAAATTTCCTACCCCCAAATAGGGAACGTAATTGGCCCCCGGCTCACTGGGGTTAGGAAGCTCAATGTCCAAAGATTTCAGTCGTTTTTCTACTGCACCCGTCATCACAATATCCAAAGCTATTTCGTATCCTAACGTTGTGCCTCACCCACCGCCGATAACTTCTGTATCGTCATTGATTCATTCTCGGTGGTCGTAGCGCATGGGCATAGTTAAGCCAAAACCCCTCTACTTTGCGTATTTTGATGTCTGCATCCCTTGCCCAGCGAGATACGACTGCGCCAATTAAAGGGCAAACAGCTTAGACAGCGATCGCGGACTTAGGAGACTTCCAGAAATAAAAATACCCATGCTTTGGTGCGTTACGCTGCGATAATACAGACCGTAGGATAGCAAAGGGCTTTGCCCGTGCCCATCAGTCAAGACCATGCTGTCGATGGGCACACTTCGTTTTGCCCATCCTACAGAACGACTGCAATTGGTAAATTCTTTCCTGGAAATTCCCTTAACGAAATTCAGGACGTCGCCGTGACACGAATGGTGCAGCCTGAATAAATCTACCAAGCGCAGCCTCCTCAAGCATCCATCGCCCCATCGCTCGGTATGAAACTGGCATCCAGGAGTTGAGCGCATCAGCCCAGGTCACCGAGGCTACAGGGCGTTCGTCCTTCCCCCGAGCATTGAGTCCAGCCCGAACCAGAGTCCATTGAAGTGACGCAAACGCACCTCTGCCCAGTGCATTTACGACCGCCTGTTGCTCAGTAGCCCCCTGCCCAATAATGCCAGGTAGCCACGCGAACAAACGCATGGGCAAGCTTGCAGGTTTACCTGGTGCGGAGCTAAGAAGCGTGTTGATCAAAACGATACGCTGAACACCGGCAGCCAACATCGCCTGTTCGACCGTTGCCATGTTCTCAGAAAGTAAGGCTTCAGGATCGCGGCTTGTAGACGTGACACCCAGCGCAGTCAATACTACATCTGCTCCATCAAAAGCAGCGGTGAGAGCAGGGTAGTCGGCAAGCGAGGTTACGACAGCCACGCGAGAACCTGGAGGGATCTCCGTGATCCGCTCTGGACGCGAACGGACAATAGCTGTGAAACCAATTCCTGCTTCCCGACACAAGCTGAGGAGAGCTTGGCCAAGGCCGCCAGCAGCCCCAACGACAGCCACATGACGTGGGGGGTTAGGAGGTCCTCCAACACCATAGCCTCCAACCATAAGGATGCTATTTTGAGTCGTCATTTCAGTCAGTCCTCTAACGGTATCAGAGCGTTATCATGCCTGCTCAAAGTCCCATCGCTGAGTACGTAGCCAACCCAAAGCACACCCCAATAGCTGCCCATAGCTGTCCTACGATTAAGCGTTCGGTCGATAAGGCGTTTCATTCAGCAAGTGACTGACAAGGAGCTTCAGAAAGAACAAGGGCAAAAACCACTCCAAACCAGGTGTCGGCACCAGGAAATAACGATCGCCTAGCAATGCCAAACCATACAATCCCAGGGCGATCGGACGCTGCAGATAGAGTGGGCTCACCAGAATCAGGCCCGCAGCCAGCAGCAGATAGATGGAGACACTCGCAAAGAACAGGCCATCACTCCCGCGAAACAGCAGCGCGACCAGCCCAATGTGGAACAAATGCACGAAGACAAAGGCCATATGCTGCTGCCATCCCTGACCAGGCCGGTGATACCAACGCTTAGCGGCAGCGGTAGCATTCGTCAAAACGCCGCCAACTAAATCAAACCCTAAAATTGCGATCGCCGCTAACTGCCAGGAAGTCCAAGCAATCGGGAGCGTCAAAGCATACAGAGGTGCCGCGATCGCCGCAATAACCGACGGGACCAACTGCAGCCCTATTTCCGCCGGAGTCGCCCCTGGCCCAATCAAGCGATCGAGCTGCCCCCTCCAGCCTTCGCGAGGAACAGGAACCATTGACTGATAAGGCATTTCAGGTTGCACGAATAAACCTTATAACAGTTGTCATGCAATAAAAATAACAACTGTTATGTGAATCTGTCAATCCGTTCAGGCGTCCCAGGAGCCAGGATATTTTCTACTTCAAGTAATGAGTCATAGCTATCAGGCTCGTTTCCAGTTGGGCCATCGCCTCAGCGCCAATAATGTCAGTCAGCTCCTGCTGCAAGCTGAACTTGACGCGGAATATGGCTTCCATAAAGCTAATTCCCTTGTCGGTATGACGAACCAGCTTGCTACGACCATCCTTAGGATTTGCCTGCAACTCAACATACCCCCGCTGGACCAACTCCTTGGTCATTTGACTCACAGCTTGCTTGCTGACTGCAAGCCGTTCGGTCAGTACGGCTAACGAAGTTCCTTCAGGCTCCAAGCTGAAAAGAATATTGGTACTGGATGGCGGGAAATCGGCATAGCCAACTTCAGCAAGACGTTTTAGCAGTTCGTCGATGAAAGCTCGATCAAGGTCACGACAGCGCGCCGCAACATGATCAAAATTGATCGACTGAACCTCGCGAATCCTTTCTTGACGGTGGTTTTCAGAGGATGACATGGGAAGCTAGCAAAGAATATAGTCAAGTATATTGACAAATATAGTCAACTCTGTTTACTATATTATCAAGGTTATCGCTAGAGGCAAAGTCTCAAGTGTCCTGATTTTTTGATTTTAAGTTTGTCGCAACTGGCTTCGAGACTTGGTTAGAAGCTTTGTTGTCATCAAGTGCATCATCTAAATCTAATTTTCACGGCGCTCAGAAGATTTTGACTTATCGCCAGCGGTTTACCCATGGAACCGATCACAAAGCTTTAGCTAACTGGGAAAAGCAAGTATCTTATCTGTCCACGATCTTTCACTTGAAAGGACTTGACTCAATACTCAAGATTATTGGTTCTCAAGCATCTTTCAGGACAACCGTATTTTGTTTTTTCAGCATCGCACAACCACCCTCTGAAAAAGGAGTTTTGTCATGCAATTAAGTGCTCAAATCAGACAAACCATTCAAACATTGCGGACTAATTTTTCGCCGGAATTTAATGCTCTGATTGAACAGGGAGCAGGAGCGATCAGCGCTCTTGAAATTGTTGAAAAAGCATTAAAGTCGGGCGATCAGGCCCCTGATTTTTCCCTGGAAACCCATAGAGGTGAAATCCGCACCCTCTTCGATTATTTGAAAGAAGGTCCCTTAGTTTTGACGTTTTACCGGGGTTTGTGGTGCCCCTACTGTAACCTGCATCTCAAGGCCTACAACGAGCATTTGGCGGATATTAAGGCGACCGGTGCCAATCTCGTTGCGGTGTCGCCGGAAAAAAGGGATAGCGGTTACGAGGCACTCATGGACTCAGAGGCTCCGCCAGAGTTCAAAGGTGCGGCTGTTCGCGATGTTGGTTTTGACGTGCTATACGACGCAGGCAACAGTTTAGCTCAGAAATATGGGCTTGCTTTTGAGCTGCCGGAAACTCATAAGCAACTTATGGGGATGCTTAATTTTGATATTGAAAAGGCCAATGGAGACCGAACGTATGCCTTTGCCGATCCTGCGACCTATGTGATTGGTCAAGACAGCATTATCCAATGGGCTTACGTACCCAATAACTACCGTAAGCGCGCTGAGCCAGAGGCCATCATTGCGCAACTCAAAACACTCTAATCATCCCTAACCCCAAAAGGAGTAGAACCATGCATCTAGAAATTTTTATCGATGTGAATGTTCCCGCTGATAAGGCTTGGAAACTCATGGCCCATGAGTTTGATAAGATCCACGAATGGTCAGCAGGTATCAGCCATTCTTCAGGCAGTCGAAATGCTTGCACAACAGGTGCGGCTCGTGTGTGCGACACCGCCCTAGGTCAATTTGATGAAAAAATTATTCGGTTTGATGAAGCTGAAAAACACTTTGCTTACCATGCAACAAATAAAGACATGCCATTTTTTGTCAAAGGCATGGTGATTGATAACAGGGTTAATCCTATTAGTGCAACAAGTTGTCGTGCTGGTTGGGTTGTGGATGTTGATATTATCCCGCCGTTTAATATCTTTCCAGGTGTGTTGCTAAAAATGCGATTGACTCAAGGGCTACAAGCAAGTCTTGAGGAGATGAAATATTTTCTAGAAAGAGGGCGAAAACATCCCCGCAAAATCCAGGCACTAGAAAAAGCTCAGAAAGCAGCTATGCCCGTAAAAGCCGTCGTTATATCTATTATTGCGCTAGGCGCACTGGGAGTCGCTGGGGTAGCCGTTTATAATTCGCGGACCCACTCCGATCAAGGCACTTTGCCAGCAACCCATCAGCCACTTCAAAGCCATCGCGAAAATGAAGTGGTCGCCACGCTTGCCTCCACTCAGGCCAGCGCCAGCCTATCGTTTACGGGTGCTGGAACAGGCGGCGATCCCGTCCCAGAGGCGATCGCGGCATTACAAGGTTATCCCGGTTTAGCCTCTGCCATTACAGAGGTTGTATTTGCCAACAACATTCCAGGCCATGATGCCGAGCAGATCGATTTAGCCGTGACAACGGATCGTTCAACGGCCTACATAACGTTCTCTTTCTCAGAAGGATTTGTACATGCGATATACGGTGCCCAGCCCCGATCGCGCATCATTACATGCAGTAGTATCAGCCAAAATAGCTGGAGCTGTAATGAAGCCTAGCTTTCGCGGCCTCTGCAGAGTGTAGGCCAGGTCGATCAAGTTGAGTTTTTCGTCACCTCCTGCTTACTTCTAAAGACTGGCGCATCGTTTGATAGGTGACAGCATGATGCAAAGCAGCTAACGGTCTTGCTATCTTCCAGGCATCTAGCAAACGTTCCTTAGGTTCATAGTGTTGCCAAGTCTGCCGCTAATAAGCGATCGCAGACTTCGACTGACTGAATTTGAATTTTGTCATTTATCGCCATCCAGAGCCAACTCAGCACGGTGTGCCGGTTCATCACGGATTGAGGGAACAACCCAGATTGCGATTATGGGCAAACTTCCAAACTACTATCATCTAATAGTTTGGCGGTTTTCACGGGGTTCTGAGCAAGTGGCAGTGAAGTCCTGATGGTTACGTTCTTGGAATGTAATTGCGACCGGTCTTGGCCGACATTTCTTCACACCATCTCTCGATCCGACGGTCGAGTTCATTGTGGTCGTATGCGCAGTCAAGTTGCCGCATGGCCGCAATTATTTCGGTACGGGATGGAGTTGAACTGCAAAGTGCGTATGCATCAATCAAGAATTGGGCAGCTTCAATGAAATCGAACCGGAAAAAACACACTACGGGCGGATTTTCCGCTGTGTACATCGCGATGCTGGTTGACCAGTCATGCTCGGTTCCAGAAGTTGCAAAGCGATGGTCGGTACCGACCAAATCCGGGTGAGAAACACTG
>JBCBTQ010000159.1:0-14162 GCA_039818605.1 Cyanobacteria bacterium J06639_14
GGGTTGTTCGACAGTGGATACTGTGAATCTTACGCCCCAGTCTTTCTTTAGGCATCCTCAGCCATCGAACTCACGTTCAAAGGGTGTAGCTGGCTTGTATGACCTCCTACCCTCGCACGGCTTTTCATGCCGCTGGCTAAAGCAGTGCAGGCACGCTTTGTAACTGAGTTACATCAATCGCTTGGAGTTGGGTATAAGCATCTGCTACAGCATACTTGCCGCGCAAAAATCCTGTGTTAGCTGCAGGGCAAACATAGGCAAGGGTCTCAGCGGCAAAACGCGTCTGGAGCTTCGCAACATTTTGCAGTTGGCGGGGCCAGTGAAATGTCTTGGCAAACCGTAGTGGCATCAGTTGGCCGTTGCGATCGGGCAAAAGATGCCGTCCTGTAAACAACACGCCTCCATGCGCTTGATAGTAAATGCAGGCTGTTCCGGGGGAGTGTCCCGGCGTCCAAAAGACTTCGCCTCGTATTCCCAATGCATAGGTTTCGCGATAGCTAATTACACGAGGGGTGTTCGGTAGCAAATAGGCCTCTTGCTCTTGTACGATGACATCACACTGAAGCGCGGCTTGCCATGTTTTAGTATCGCCAATTGCACCTCGATGGGTCATGACCCATTGCTGGACCCCTCCTTGCTCAGTGATGAATTTGAGTGTTTCTGGGTCATGGGCGGGGGCATCGATCAAAAGATTGGCTGAACACCCCTCATCATCCTTACTTACAATGAAATAGGCGGTACCTCCCATCGTTGCTCGATTAGGAGCAAATGCGTAGATACCAGGTAAGACCAGGCGAGGCTGCTTTGAAGACACAATGACCCTTATCTAACTGATAGCAGAAATAAAACCAGGAAGATTAGGTATCCTAGCCTATCCTGCTCTTTGATGAAAGACGCATTTATTGGCTATCTTCGACATCATAGGACTGGATAAAGCCTTAACTCCTTGACAAAATGGAGAAAAGAAAACGACTTTTGATTAAGCTAGCTGGTGTAGGGTGGGCAAGAAGGGGCCGCATGTATGGAGAATTGTCTCGTTGTTAAGCAAGCAGGAACATAAGAAATAATGTCATATCCGTTGCTGCTGTTGCTTTTGCTCAGTACGTTCATGTATTACGTTGTCAAGCGTAGCGTTGCTGGTATTACGCGGACACCGACCTGGGTTTTATGGCTCGTGTTGATGGCACCGCCATTAGTGTTTGCCTTTTGGAGTCTGACTGATCGAGCGGATGAGCCCTTCCCCCTCGGACTATTACTAGGTTTATTGATTGTTTGTCCGATCTTGTATTGGTTATTGATTCAGTGGGGCCGCATCCCACCCGAAAAATCAGGTAAAGAGGCCAAAAATGCTTCTGCCGCTGACGTGATTAAAGCAGTCACTGAGCCCCCTGTCATTCGCCCCATTGACAAAGAAGAAGAAGCTACTTTACAGCATTGCTTTCCTTGGTCTGTTTATTATTTGCAGAATATTGAATATCGCCCCCAGGCTTTGATCTGCCGCGGCCAGCTCAGGTCTTCGCCAACCGTAGCCTATGAAACCATCAGAGAAAATGTTGAGTCCAACTTCGGTCAACGATTTTTAGTCGTTTTTCAGGAGGGATTAAATGGTAAACCCTTCTTTGCTCTCGTCCCTAATCCTGAGAAGCAAAAAAGTAAAAAGACAGCTCGTCCAGAGAAGTTAACTCGTCCTGGTATCGCCTTGAGTTTATTTCTCATAACGGTCTTCACAACAACGGATGCGGGGGCTTCTTACATTGCTGATGCTTCTTTCACAACCAGGGTTGCTGAGGATATTTCAAGAACTGACCCGACCTTCTTCATCCAGGGTTTACCCTATGCCTTGGCGCTTATGTTTATTCTGGGCGTACATGAGCTCGGGCACTATCTGATGACGCGTCACTATCAGATGAAGGCAACACTGCCATATTTCATTCCGATGCCGTTTCTCTTCGGAACGCTGGGGGCATTTATTCAGGTGCGATCGCCCGTCCCTAATCGACGGGCTCTATTTGATGTGGGTATTGCGGGTCCTCTCGCAGGGTTAGTTGTGTCTATTCCCCTGTTGTTATGGGGCCTTGCCCATTCAGAGGTCATCGCTTTGGGCGAAACGGCAAGTCTGCTCACCTTTCAAGAGTTTGATCCAGGCATTTCAATCGCTGTCACCTTACTGAGTAAGTTGGCATTGGGTAGCAATCTAAACCCAGAAAGTGCGATTCATATGCATCCTGTAGCCGTTGCTGGCTGTTTGGGGTTGGTTATCACAGCCTTAAATTTGATTCCAGTAGGGCAGTTAGATGGCGGTCACATCGTCCATGCTATGTATGGACAACGAACAGGCGCGTTTATCGGTCAGATCTGCCGTTTTTTGGTATTAGGGTTAGCATTTGTGCATAACGAATTGCTTCTGTGGGCAATTTTGTTGTTTTTTATCCCAGCTGTAGATGAACCGGCCCTCAATGACGTCACAGAGTTAGACAATAAACGTGACCTGTGGGGACTCATTGCCCTGACCTTGTTAGTGCTGATCGTATTACCGACTCCGGGTGCCCTCAAAGTGCTCTTATTTTAGGATGAAAGCCTCTTGATGAGTCTCCATCCTCTGTTTGTTCCTGATAAGACATGATCATGACGCAAGAAATCACGCGCTGGGTGACAGAAATCCGAACGCTTCAACAACAGCTTGCGGCAATTCGTCAGGAGCGCGATCAGGCTTATAAAAGTGCTGCTAACTGGCGACAGCGCTACGATGCTGAGGCCAAACAACGCCGCGAAGATGTGGAGCAACTGCAGTTGACGGTCAAAACCCTGCGGACTGAATTAGCGACCCTCCAAGCACCGCAAAAAGATTCTGTTTCTGCTGAATTGCTTACCCATCCACTGGAAGAGGATGCTGATGCCAGCGTAGATACGGTAGAAGGACTCAGGACTCAACTTGTCAAAGCCTTGCAACAGTGCGATCGCTTACAAAAAGGCCTCGATGCGGAACGCGCCGACCATGCCGAAACCCGCAAAAGCTTAACGACGGCTCTAGGTGAAGCGATCGATGCCCTCAGCCCCGAACCGGAAAAGGCAGCATTGGTGCGTCGGGATGCCGAGGGTAAGTTGAAGAAATCAACAGAAGAATAGCAGCGTGGAAGGATGGAAGAGACTCAAAATTTTGTGTCTGTCACCTCGTAGAGCGTGGAAGAGGTCGTGGGCAATGCCCACCGAAACCAGCAACCAGTCGTAGTTCGTAGGGTGGAAAGGGAGAACCATCAGGGTGGATGAGCAACCACGATCGCCCGATCAACATACCCTGACGCTCTGTGCCAGTCTGGTGCAAAACCCGATGAATTTAGGTGCGCTGTGTCGTACGGCAGAAGCCTTCAACCTGCAACAGTTGGTGGTGTCCAGTCTACAGATCACAGCGAATCGGGAATTTCGTAAACTGGCTGTATCGACTCAGATCTGGCAACCCTTGGCAGAATGTCCTGCTGAGCAGCTAGCTGCATGGATTCCACAGCAGCAATTTAACGGTGTCGCGGTTTTTGCCTTAGCCCGTCATTCTGAAGCCGTTCTCCTGCCCAAATTCCGCTTTCCTAAACAGTCGGCATTGCTATTAGGACGGGAACTGACTGGAATTCCTGAAGCGCTTATTCATCAATGTGATGGCGTGATCGAGATTCCGCAATTCGGGCATGTGGAATCACTGAACGTAGGGACCGCTGGGGCGATCGCGGCCTATGCTTATGTCTGCCAATATAGTGTCTGAAGAACCCGGCCTCGATAAAAAACGAGTCGGTAGTTGCTGTTTTTATATCAGAGACCGGTTTTCCGGATGCAAAATTGCTGGGATGTCAGCAATTCTCATTCTTCGCCAGACAAGATGTAGTCCATGCCCTGGGTCAAGACTTCTCCTGGAGCATACTGGCTCATTACAGTGCGATGATTAGCATTGGGAACGACTTCAAAGCTATGGGAAACTTCGTGCTTGGCTAATTCATTCACAGCCAGACGCATGCGTTCAATGCGCCAGTCATCGGCCCCCATCACCATAAAAAAGCGCGAGTCACTCGTCGCCAATTGGGGCATCTTCGACTCATCTCTATAGTTACTCTGGCTCCCAACGGCGATAACACCATGCACAAGGTCGGGATTTCTAACGCCCAAAGCCCAACTTAAGTCACCGCCTAAGGAATGACCGCCGACAACGACGCGTGAGGCATCAATGTTGTATTTGGGGACGAGAAGTTCTAAGTTGCTGCTAACCAGATTCTCGTAGCGCTCAATGGTTGCTTGCCAAGCACCAGAACTACTGTAATCACTACGGCTGCTGCGTATACTCGGCAAAATTAGAATGAAGGGATCTTCGGTTCTGGCCCGGTACTGTTCGACAAAGGTACCTCGAAAGTAATCGGCTGGGGTGCCTCCTGTCCAAGGCAGCAGAACCAGGGCGGGATAGGTTACGGATTCGTCATAGGATGGGGGCAAAATGACAACGGTACCGTTGCTCTCTTGTTGACGAATGGGTTCAGTTGGCAGAGAAGTGATTAATGAGCTGTCAGCATTTTGTGTCTCTGCTGGAGCAGCCGTAGCCCCGACGATCGCGACAGCAGGCAAAGTGAGCAGGCAAAGAAGGCCTGCATTCAGTGCAGACTTCACGGGATTATTCAGCATAAGATACACCAGGGAACTTGAGGATACTATGTATCCGAATTGCGCTAGTACATATAGCTGTAAATAAGAGTCATTGTCAACTCAATTTTTGACTCATAGAAAATAGTGATACTCTTCGCAAAAGAGACGGCTATTCACTCATACCGTTATGCAGATTACAGTAATTTTAGAAAGTTGATATATGTCTCTCAATTTCAGATTGTAGGGTTGTAATTCCACTGGAAAAACCAGGTGGCACAAACTTTACAGGCTTCTAAATATATGATATGTTCCCTAACTTTATCTATGGAATTTGCTCTAGTCATTTGAATTGACTGCTCCGACTTCTATACAGAATATCGTGGCAATTCCTTTTAGCCAAAGCTTACTTTTTGAGCCACAGCAGGAGAGCAAAAATAGCTAGGAGTATCCCTTCTGTTCCGAGTAAACCATTTAAGGTTTGAGCGTCTTCGGGTTGGAGTATGAAGTGCGATCGCAACACTGTGTAGGGAATAAATTGCAGCAGGATCATTCCCCCAAACAATAACCAGGCTGACCACGCCACCCCAATCCATAGACTGACAGCGGTGACAAGATCAAAAATTAAGAGCGTCACATCCATTACCCGCCACAGTAGCGGTGTGGCCAGCCAGGGCGTTCCAGAAAGACCCGCCATGTTACTAATGTGAACGATTGCACCGTAGCCCAAAATCAGCGCCACCAACTTGGCATAAAGGGCTGTCCACGGTTGCTGCATAGCATTCCGTTCAGGCAATGTGGGGAATTCGCCTTGCATGGTCCTTTTTTGATACCTACATCCCTGCATATGCAGATGATTATCTTAACTTGAGATGATTAGCCCCCCGCTCACTTTGGCAAGAAGGTTACTCTAGTCCAGTTCGCCAAAGCGATCGCGATCGCGCGCCAGTAATTCCTCAGCCGTTTGGGCTCTCTTCTCCGCTGCTTTGGCTCTTTCCTCCAGTTCCAACGTGGTGAGAAACTTGGGGCCATCGGGGCGATAGATTTCAAGTTCAGTCACTGTCTGGGTAGATGATGGAGGTCAGATTTGGTGTGGTGGATGTCATCGGAGTCTGCCCTTCCGACAATTTGCTCCTCATTGTAACGATTACGGCAAGACAGTCCGTCATGACAGTGAACTCGCCTTGTCTCAGACTAACGCAACCCCCAAATTCCATCCTGTGCAGCGTGCTCAAAGACAAAGCGGAGACAGTTAGGCGATTTATTCTCTAAAAGTAGTGGTCGCGTAAGCTGCCATCATAACGACCACTATTGCGACAACATCGCTTGAAAGCGGCGTCCTGAACCACAGGGACACAGGTCATTATTGCCCAATTTTTCCTGTAGTTCTTTATGACTATGGACAACGCGAACACCTCGTTTCACAGCTTTTTCAGAAGGATAGCCGCGCCGACGTTTGCTAGAGGTCTCAAAAGCAATATGTGTCGATCGCATCAAAATGCTCCAGTATATCCTCTCGGTTCATTTTGGGGTTTAGGTTAAAGTGTTTCATGGTTTTTGTCTCCTATGAATTAGCCTTGAGAACCTTTAGTTGTCAATTTTTACTGTTTTGGCAACTGGCTCTTAATAAATCGGATTTCTTTCTTATTGCACTGCTTTTTGCTTACCGCATAGACTCGACGACCAGCTAGTGAGATGGCATTTTGGTAAGACACTGGGCCATGCAAAATATCGTCAACGGTATCGGCGATCGCGGCTGGAAAGTCGGCAAACTTGACCCGATACCAAATCTCATTCAGCTTGTGATACTGATGGTAAGCATCGATATCCAAAACATCGGTTCGAGGTCTTATTTGCCGCTGCCGACGTTTTTTCTCGACGATGCAGAGAATGCCTGTTTCAGGATGGACGTAGAAGCGATCGTAATAAGCACCTTCGAGTGGCCTAAATCGACCCCATTCCGGTTTCTCATAAAGCACCCCCTCAATGATTTCGGTATGGCGAATAACGTAATCCCACAGATGGCTCAGCACATGTTGTCCAGCCAAAGTTTGAGTATTTAACTGGTGGCACAGTTTGCTGTAGACGTTATCCCAGGGCTGGCCGGTGTGCGATCGTAAAAAGCGCCGCAGTGGCCCCAAGTGATCAGACAAATATTTGGATTTGCCTATTGGCTTGATCAAATAGGGGCTGAGCAGGCCATCTTCACTTGCCTCTTGAGTGAGTTTCTGCAATCGCTTCTTAGCACCCTTCAATTTTCTAGAACTGACCCTCATGCCACCACGAGGACGTTCGATCACAATTTCACTTAACCGATGTTCGCTCATATTTTAGGTCTATTGACAACGTAGGACTGCAGCCGGTTTTTGTAGTGCTGAGTAACGTCATTGCATTCACCTGTCAATTTCTTCATAGGGACAAATTTGGTGGGCTGTGTAGGGTTCGAACCTACGCTTCGCCGCTTAAAAGGCGGCTGCTCTACCAACTGAGCTAACAACCCAATAATGGTCGGGATGGTCGGAGGCTTTGCCTTCCCGCAGGGTCGCTATGACGCTTTGGTTTGGGGCCAAGGCGTCTGACCGCTGCATTGCATCCCGATCGGTACTCCTGGTGGGAGTCGTTCGCGTCGGCGTCTCCAGAGGAGAAACCCACACATAGACTGTTGCTAAGACAGTCGCCTCTGCCAGTTGGGCTACAGGATATGAACAGGAGGATAGAGAGTGACGAGGGCCACATCCCATGCCCCCCGACTGGGAAGGAAGGAATCGAACCTTCAAACACCTGATTCAAAGCCAGGTCGCTTTACCTAATTTGCGTACTTCCCAAAGCAATTGGATGCTGAGGTTGGGTTCGAACCAACATCTCCGTGATTCAGAGTCACAGCGACTTTCCCGATTGTCCACTCGGCAATGAATGGCTGCCCCAGTAGGATTTGAACCTACAACCTTGCGGTTAACAGCCGCCTGCTCTGCCATTGAGCTATGAGGCAATATAGAGTGAGTGAGTAAGGTCTCGGTGTCCGAAGAGACCAGGGAGCAAGGGAGACTCTGGGTTTCAAGGCCAGTTACCGACCCTTTTGCGTATCGTCCATGAAAGGCGAGAACGGAGGGCTTCGTTCGCGTGAGCGTCTCCGACGGAGAAACTCCCACTCTTCGGTTTCGTAGACCGAGATGTTTTCCAGTTACACCACGTTCTCATCAGGCGGAGCGAACAGGAGTCGAACCTGTAGTGGCGATAGAACCACGGCTGTTTAGCAAACAGCTTGCCTTGCCAGTGGCGATCGCTCCAAGACTTTGGTAGGTCGGGCAGGAATTGAACCTGCAACGCTAGAAGCGGCTGCTTTACAGGCAGTTGCCTTGCACCAGTAGGCGGGCCGACCCCCATTGAAACTGGTAGCGGGTACGGGAATTGAACCCGTTGCTTCACGTTGAAAGTGTGAGATGTTAACCCGTACACCAACCCGCTGTGGCGCGCAGACAAGGACTTGAACCCTGAATAACAGTTTTGGAGACTGCTGTGTTGCCGATTACACCATCCGCGCTGGTTGCAGCGGCGAGAATTGAACTCGCATCTATCGGCTTATGAGGCCGCTGCTTTGCCATTAAGCTACGCTGCAGTATTTGGACTCCAGGGTGGGACTTGAACCCACGCTGATCGGTTTTGCAGACCGACGCCTTACCACTTGGCTACCTGGAGATTGGTTGGCAGTATTCAGTTTTCAAGGTTCGGCGGCGATAGAGCCTGAAGGCAGGAGTGCCGCCCATACTACAATTATGCTACAAACGTAATACAAAGTGTCAAGAGTGTACTACAACTTTTTTTGTTCTAGGGGATAGGAGAGGCACTTTTCCCCTAGAAGACCTAAGCCATTTGCCACAGCTTGTAGATGAGGGACTCGGCGCGATCGCTCATGATCGTCAGAAACATTCCCTCATGGGCTTCTTGGCTGTCAGCGATCCAGCTACCCCGCAGGTTGACCTCAACAAACGTGTCGTCTACGGGTAAGACTGCTGCCGATTGGTTGTGATCTTTCTGTAGAGCAACTTCCAGGTGTGTCAACTCAGAGGTGTCTGCGGGTAACAGAAACGATGCATGACCAGGCTCGATATGCAAAGACTGGGATAGTCGCGTAGCCAAAACAACGCGCTGGGCAATCACCATCTCAGGTGAAGTCATCACCCATTCCATGTACAGTCCGATTTCGGTATAGTTCAGTTTCAACATCGGGGTTGCCTCCTGGCTGGCGAAGGGTCAGAGGGGATCAATTGGGGACTGTTCTTTCCAGAACTGTTCGGCAAAAGCAATGACCGGGTGCATAGGGGCTTTGAGTTTATTGGGCAGCACCAGGTGGGTTTCGTGTAAGAGTCGATTGCCCTTGGCGGAGTTACAACTCGCACAGGCTGTCACCACGTTGTCCCAGGTATGAGAGCCTCCCTTTGAACGGGGGATGACGTGGTCGATGGTGAGCCGCTGAGTATTCCCGCAGTACTGGCAGGTGTGCTGATCACGGCGAAACACTTCGCGACGGCTGACGGGCGGGACTTTCCAATGCCGTTCGCGATCGCCCTGTGTGAGACGAATGTGCTCCGAGACTTGTAGTACGAGACTGGGGGAGCGGACCTCCCACTGCTGGGTACTGCCGAATTCCAGGGATTCGGCTCGGCCCGTTACCAGGAGCACAACAGCCCGTTTGAGCGTGATCCGTGCGAGGGGCAGGTAGTTTTTGGAAAATACGACGATGGAGTTTTGGAAGATGCGTGGGGGTTGGCTGGATATGGGTGCTGGCATTCGTAAACTCCTCAAAACAACAACCCCCCGCTCCTGAGCCAGAAGCGGGGGGTGAGGAAAGTTGGTGGGCTTTTCTCTATATCGGTGCTGGGGTAACCCGACACCTCCCGCTTTGGATGCATTGATCTGGATTAAGCCATGCGGCGATCGCTGCGTAAATCTCTTCACTGGACGGTTTGCCGTCGCTCAATCGATACGTTCTCTCATCTCCCAACAGCATCAATGTCATGGCCGACCGCTGATGGAGTCGGCATGACAGGGAACTGCATAGTATGGGAAAAAGTGTGCGTATCATTGAACGTTACCGTTATGTAGTCGGTTGTATTACAAGTTTTGCTGTTCACATACTACATTCGTAGTATTGCGGTTGTCCACCCTATTTGCGGATGCGAGCCAGCCAACTAAGGCTACAGGTCGCTGCAGATAGATTACGGACGAGTCAGAGGAGAATGCTCATGCCGTCATTGCAGAGTGGCGGTATTTCTGCCGCAGGGTACGCGTGGGTTTTCTTTGGCAAGGCTGCGCAAGCACTCCAGTCGGCCCAGCTTCCAGGTGGAACTCTTGTCGGTTAACCAGCTGCCAGTCTTTAAAATTATGACCAACCCTACCTAAATAACCCAATGTTTTAGTAAGGATGAATACATTCTGGGACTTTTATTTACGGGTAGTCGCCTGATTCAGTTAAGATTGATGTAACAGCAAATATTGAGTCCTAAAATTTTGATTCTTTCATTGAGGGCAGGGTGTGAAGCCATCGAAAGATCTTGGGGTGTGGTCTGCCTTTGCTGATTCAATGAAAGCAGAGAGTCATTTATGGAAATGCTGAGAATATTCCGTGAAAGACTCAAATAAATCACGTAGTCAGGGTTTCTGATGTATTTCTTGTTGCTTTAAGCCTGAAAAGCAGCTAGATCAGTGATGAAAAAAAATAAACCCTATCAACCCTTGCTTCTGCGAGTACTGCATGGTCTCAATGGCTGTTTCCTGATTGCTGCAATCCTGACGGCGTTCTGGACCTACGATACCTATGACGGACGTTGGGGCAAAATTCCGCTACCGTCTTATGGCGCTATTGAGGGGATTCATGGGACATTTGGTCTCTATACCTTGCTTATATTTCCTGTCTTTGTTTTCTATGCATTTCATAGAGGTCAACAGCGTCTGGTGCAACCAGATTCACTCGCTAAATTGATGCAAATTGGCCAACCTATTGGGTGGTATACGCTGAATCGCTTGATCAATACCTTGTCTTTGGTGGCGTTAACCTTTGCGCTTTTTAGTGGCAAGATGATGAGTGAAAAGTGGTTGCCTCAAGGGGAATTGGAGCACCGTTGGTACTATGCTCACCTAATTTCATGGGTGGTTATGGTGGCTGCGATCGCGCTACATCTGTTGATGAATGCGAAAGTCGGTGGTGCACCGCTACTTTTATCTATGCTCAGTTGGCAATTTCAGGCCAAAGACAGCCCGAAGCTTTGGCCTGATCATCTAACAGCTTGGTGGTCTCACTTGCGAAAAAATTTTTGGCCACTTTGGTTCCAGCCGACCTCGGCTCTCATGATGTTGGAAATGACTATCTTCGTGAGTCTGATTTTTGCCTGGATTATCCCATTATTCAATTATCTTCTTTAAATTGGATAATCATGAATGGCTTTCAACAGCCAGACTCTGCCAAGATTTTCATGTTTTCGATGGTTTTGTCCACACAGATATTTTTTGCAAGGTGATTCTTTATTGGCAAGGCTCTGAAGTCGGCGATGTCATCTACCCATCTATATAAATCTCTTGTCCTTATTCTTATGAATAGGTAAAGCATCTCATGACTCTAACCTCAAAATCTGCACAGTCTTCAAGATCGAATCGTTTGCGGACTGCGCGCTCGCGACTTCGGATTAATTCACTGGGTCTCCGATTGTTTTTAGTCATCACAGGTGGTGTCTTAGCCGGTATGGGAAGCCTTTCCCTACTATTTGGTGAGACGGTTAAGTATCAAGCTGAAGACCAAATCAAAGCAACTCTTAATAATAAGGTCAGCTCGATTGAAGATGTCATTGAGCAAGCGGAAACCTTGGCATATGGCTTGAATATCAGTGTCAAGACACTCCATGTTCGGCGCGCGGAAACCCCAGAAACCTATCAAGAACTCGTGCGCCAGCTTTTTCAAGGTCGCCCTAACTTTGTCACTGGTTTGGGTTTCGGTCAGGCGGAGTATGGTATTTTGCCCAGCCAGCAGTGGCTGTTTCCCTACTACTATGCGGCTTCTGCAGAGAACCCAGCCCTGGAGGCCGCAGAGCAACCCACTGAACTCCCGTCGGAGTTCCTTTACATCGATCAAGCTGCACCTGAAAATTTCTATCCAGAAACGGAGCAGTATCGCAACTATTTTTTGCCCCAAGAGACGATTTGGACAACCCCTTACGCGAGCGATCGCGGTCTCCTATTGACCTACTATTCGCCTATCCTGGATCCTCAAGGTCAATGGCTAGGCACTGCTGTCATTGATCTGGATGGCACGTATCTCAGCCAAGTGCTGAACGAGCCGATTTTGCGAGGGGGCGGAGAACTCATGCTCCTGTCGGCAACTGGCAATGTGATTGCGAATCCGGCCAATCCTGGTGATTTAGGGACCCAAACCTATGAGGACATTCCGGGGTTGAGGGCGATTTGGGACCAAGTTGGCTCCGATGCTTCAGGATTTATTGAGGGGGAAACGGGCTATTGGGCCTACACTCAGATGCCCGAAAAAGGGTGGGTACTGTTGGCCCATGTCCCCTATATCACTGTTTTTAGAGAAGTGATGTTGATCACGCTGGGGGCAACCACCGTCGTGGGGTTATTGCTCGCAGGGATGCTGCTACTGGTGCTTCGTTATCTCAACCGACGGGTACACCCCGTCCTTGCTGAGTGCCATCGCTTGTCAGAAGGGGATGGCGTGATCATGGAACACCTACAAGACAAAGATGAAATCGATCAGCTTTCCACGGCCTTCTTTTATCTGTTAGATAAGCATACGCAACAATCTTCCAAACTTGATCTGGTTACTCAGCAAAGGCAGATGCTAGAGCGTGCCATGATGGCTGATGATGAGCAGATGATGTCCCAGATGCAGCAGTGGGCCGATACTACTGATCGTTTGTCCAGTACACTGACCACGCAAGCAGCGGCGGTGGAGTCAGCGGGGAATGCAAGTCGTGAGACGCTGGCAGTTAGTCAGGAAAAAATGGCAGCGGCGATCGCCAAGGTCGAAGAGCTACACCAAAGCACTGCGCCACTTTTGGAACACATGCAGACGCTTGTGAGTGCGACGGATCGGTCAGCCCAAATGACAGAAAAGCATGAACGCATCGTCAACGTCGCTAAGGCAGTGCTGTCGGACAGTTTGCCTTTGCTGACGCGGACTGTTCCTTCACCAGATCCGAATGAGATGGACAACAAAACTAATCGGCTGCAGCGCTTTGCCAATCGACTCCAGGAGCTGACGGATGAATTTAAGCAAGCCTCATCAGAACAGCGGAGTCACCACCAGCAAGTTGATACTGTGCAGGCTCATTTGAATGATTGTATGCGGATCTTTGATCGTTACGTGCAAGAACTGGCTAGCCAGCTTGAGGCTTCTCACCATGCCTTAGACCACAATCAAGTCACGATTCATCAGCTCACGCACACTGGCGAGCAGGTAACGCATTCTACGCAACAACTGGAAGCACTGTCACAGACCATGCAGCGCACTATTCAGGAAGGGGCGATCGCTGAGACGACTCAAGCATCGTCATGAAAACGCTCTTTAAGCAAGCAATGACCTGAATGGATATCTGAGCTGGTATTCGTAAAGCCCTCGAAACAATCCCCCCGCTTCTGGCTATCGGGAGCGGGGGCTACTCTTTCTATTTCACAGCGATCGCGTACTGCTTTCATACGGGCTTACTCGGGCTGAGTTAAACGCGGTGCGATCGCTTTCCAGTTTGTGTCACTCAGGTTTGGCATAATGCCCCTATTGACATGACATGCCAAAACTAGCATGTTTGAGGTATGAGTGCATCACTGAAACCAGTTGAGTGGGTTGGCAGTTCTCTTGAGGATTTGAAGGAGTTCCCAGAGGATGCTCGGTAAACCGTTGGGTACGCCTTGTACTTAGCCCAGTGCAGTGAAAAACATCCCTCTGCTAAGCCACTCAAAGGATTTAAGGGTGCTGGAGTGCTGGAAATTGTAGAAGACTTTGATGGCGATACTTATCGAGCCGTTTACACAGTAAAACTGGCTGGAGTAGTTTACGTCTTACAGGCTTTCCAAAAGAAGTCAAAGCAAGGCATTGGCACTCCTAAGCAAGATATTAGATTGATCGGAACAAGACTGAAACGAGCCCAAGAACATTACTCGCAAAATTACATTAGATAGTCTGGAGATTGAGATATGACTGAAAAAATTGGGGTACAAGCCAGTAGCGGAAACGTATTTGCAGATTTGAGTTTGGAGAATGCTGAAGAACTGATTGTTAAAGCAGAACTTGCACGTAGAATTAGCAGTATCATTACTGCCCAAAATATGACTCAGGCTGAGGCGGCAACACTTTTGAGTATTGATCAGCCTAAAGTGTCAGCACTGGTTAATGGGAAATTATCAGGTTTTTCAACTACTCGGTTATTTCGTTTTCTTAATGCTTTAGGCCGAGATGTCGAAATAGTAGTAAAGCCAAAGTTGCTGACCGAAGCTCAAACGAGAGTCGTTACATTATGATATCTGAGGCTCAGAAATTACTTTGC
>JBCBTQ010000160.1:0-14160 GCA_039818605.1 Cyanobacteria bacterium J06639_14
TGCCGAATCGCTTGCTTGTAGCGCTCACTCTCCAAAATCGACGGCAGCACCCGAATCTCTCCTGCCACCTGCCACATAAGAATATCGCTGCTGAGTGCACTAAATGGGAACGTCATTGTGAGTCATTCGGGAGCGTTTATCACGACGGCGCAATGACGGTAGAGCAAACCACTATTGACGAGTTTGGGCTGTTGCCAACTTTTGATGGCACCGAGATTTTCTATGTCATCAAAAGCGACGGCAACCAGTTTCAGGATCACCGAATTACTGGGAGCCTTTTAGTCGATGCCGTCATTGCCAGTCTGCCAAGCAGCTTGGTGACTTTAGCAGATGACCAAACGATTACTGGCCTCAAACGATTTGAGCGCACCATTGAGGTTGGGGTGACTGGCCAGGGCATATTGCTAGATGCACCGGATAACCAAAACATAAAATTGGATTTTGCCCAGAATGGCGCAGTTGACTACTCCTTTGTCCTGAATGCGAGTGAAGAATTCCAGTTTTTAGACAGTTCAAGTAATGTCGTCTTTCAGCACACTGCATCTGGCCTAAATTTCCCGAATGGGTTTACTGCTGGAGGTAGCGTTGTTGTTCCAGCACCAACCGCGCCTGAGGAGGCAGCGCGATTAAGTGAAGTAAGTGCGATCGAAGCCTATGCCGATAGCATCCTGGCTGCGGCCAACGCCCACGCAGCGCAGCAAGATAACCCCCACAATGTTACCGCTACACAGGTGGGGACATTGGCAACAGCAGCTATCAATGCACTGGTCAATGCTGTGCAGCAGGCACTTGATACTCATGAAGCGGATCAAACTAATCCGCATTCTGTTACAGCTGAACAGGTAGGAAATGATACTGCTCAATGGAATGCTTATCAGTTGTTGGGCGTTCCGTTACTACAGTCAACACCACAAGACGCAGAGGTGTGGGCATACAATTCGGTAACACAAAGGTATGAGCTTGGCCCTAAATCTGCTACGCCTATTGGGACAACACTGGAGTCTATTAAGAACCTAACAACCACTGGGCTGATATCAAGACAGCCAGATGGATTGGTTGAGTCTATAGATATAAATTTGTTTATTAAAAATTTGCTTTTGTTGCAGGATTTGAGTGCATTACACAACTATTTGAAAGTTGGAGATGCCCAAGAACCTGTAACTGTTTACTACTCAAATACTGCCACTGGCCCTGGAGCAATACCGTTTGACGACACGATTCCGACCAGTAGCGAAGGTAATGAGTTTATGACTGCATCAATCACTCCTACTGATGCATCTAATTACTTAATTGTTGAAGTTGGGGCGTGGTTATCGGAAAGATCGAATACCGGAAGTAGAATATCTGGCGCTATTTTTAGGGATTCTGATACTCAACCCATTGATGGAGGCTGTGCAGCAATTACTAGCGATGATGATACTGCTTTTACCGCAGGATTGTTGATTATAAATTCAGAAAAGATATTAGCTGGCAATACTAATCCAACTACATTTAGGTTTAGGGGTGGATTAAATGGTGGCCCAGTAGGTTTTAACGAGTTAACAGGATCGCGACGTTTTGGAGGCAAAATGTCATCATTTATAAGAGTTAGGGAAGTCCATTCATGATCGTTGTAGGAAAAGCAGAAGCTTTATATTCATTACGTCCAGAAGTCCCTTGGATGATCGTTAGTGACAACCTTCAGTGGCCGGATGGTTACGGTGATCCCCCATCTGAGACAGCCATAAACGCCGAGATAGAACGACTGAAAGTTAGCGGTTTATATGGAGATCCGGATAAATTATTTCATTTATTTATATTGCCTTCAAAAGGTGGGTCTATCTATACACAGCTTATTTCAAACAATGCTGCATCTATATCTGTATTAGGCCAGACGCTTACTGGAACATTCAAAAACAGAGAATTTTCACGTTCAGAAAAACTGGAATCGTTACAGGGTGCAATCAATATATTGTTAACCGAGATGGAAAATTTAGGACTTAAAACTTCAGCTAATACAACGCTATTACGATCGCTTCTAGATGAAAGTGGATTTAATTCGATAGTTGTGGAGTAAAGGGTAAATGAGCCCAAGCCAAGAGCTGCAAAGCCTTAGCCCAGATACAATCATTGAATTGTTTGAGGTTGACTTGCGTTTGATTGGGCAAGATATTGTTCTTCGCTTTTGTAATTCGCAGCAGGCTGACGATCGCGCCATTGTTTTTGGAGGTCAAGTTTATCAATCTTGGCCTATCGAAGCTGAGGGTTTTGAAGTCACATCTCAAGGTTCTTTGCCAGAGCCTGTGATATCTATTTCAAATTACCAAAGCGCATTGTCTGCGCTTTTATTGGCATACAAACCAGCGGGTGCAAAAGTTACTCGCCGCAGGATTTTTGCCAAACATCTTGACTTAGGCAGTAGCCCCAACCCTGCTGCCGAATTTCCATCAGACATATTCATCTTGGACAGCTGGCAAGAAAACCAGTTGTTTTGTCGTTTCCGGCTGATCACTGAGCTGGAATACCTCCGGACGAACATCCCACGTCGGAGAGTTGTTGCACTGCGATATGGAGAGGAAGTGTGAATTATCTCATTGCCGAAATAAGAGGGCATGCGGAATCGCGCCCCAATGAAGAAATCTGTGGTGCCGTCATCAACGGAGTGGTTGTTCGAGGGAAAAATATATCGGACGAACCTCGACTCCATTTCTTATTAGATGACGAGACAACCCAGCGGGTAGCGGAAGCGATCGCAGATGGGTCAACCGCCGAAATCTACCATAGCCATGTTGGCAAAAGGAATGATGACTTCACCCCGGCAGACATCAAGGGGGCTCATGAATGGGAAATCCCATGGATGCTGGTGCATACCCCAACTGGGCGGATTCGGCGATACGACCCAGATGCGATACAGCCCTATGAGGGCAGAGAGTGGCACTGGGCCTATCAGAATTGCTTCACTCTCGTATCTGATTGGTTACGCCAGGAGCTGGGGATTGAGGTTTCCCGGTTCTTATTGGAAAGCCCAGATGCTTGGCAAAAAATAGGATGGGATAAATTCAGAGAAAACCTGGGAAATGAAGGGTTTTCAAAGGTAGAGCCACCTATTCAGCGCGGCGAGCGCGGCGATGTGGTCCTAATGATGCTGGGTGAGACGCGGGTTCCCAATCACATCGGCGTGATTGTCGAACCCAGTAGAAACAAGATTTTGCACCACTGCCAAAATGCCCTGTCAAGGGTAGCGACCTACGGCAATAGCTATCGCAAAGCAACAGCGGGGGTATATCGGCATGCGTCAAGACTATAGCCCCGCTCCGTTTGTCCGGGTGAAGCTACTGGGGCGACTGGGCCGATTGTTTGGCCGTACCTGGCGAGTGCGGGCCAGGACAACACAGGAAGCGGTCAGGGCGATCGCGGCAAATTGTCCAAAGCTAAAAGCCTACCTGTCCGATGACTCTGTGGGATATCGAGTCTTTAGGGGAAAAGCCCCCATCAACCAAGAGGAAGAATTAGCTTGGCCAATTGCAGCAGAATGTCTGATTGTCTGCCCAACAGTTTGGGGTAGTGGTGGGTTCGGACGAATCCTGCTTGGAGTGGCGCTAATTGGCGCGGGCTTTCTCCTCGGTGGCTCAACCTGGTTTCTGTTAGGGGCGACCATGATCCTGTCTGGGGTTTCTGAGCTGATTTCACCGCAGCCATCAACACCAAAGTCTGGTGAGACTGATGAGAGTTTCCTGTTCAGCCAAGCCAGCAACACAAGTAGAGACGCGGACCCGGTTCCTCTTGTTTACGGTGAGCCGGTCATCAGGTCGATGCCTGTGCTTAGCAGCGGGGTTGAGACACACGAAATCTGATGGAAGAGTGGGTTAAGTGCAAGGGAGGCGATCGCGTTCGGCATATCAGGGGAAGCGGCGGTGCTGTGGGCGGCGGCGGCAAAGGCGGTGGTGGCAGTGCTCGCAACCCGGTAGAGGAACCCAACTCACTTCGGTCAACTGCCTATGCAAAGGCGCTTTTTGTGATAGGGGAAGGGCAAGTAGAAGGCCCACCCGATGGGTTGCTCCAAAATATCTATTTAGACAAAACACCGATTCAAAGCCCAAATGGGCAGTCCAATTTTTCTGGATATGCCATTGAATGGCGCAACGGCACCCCTGACCAGGAATACATCCCTGGGTTCTCTAAGGCAGAAATAGAAACTCAGGTTGGGGTGCAGGTGAGAAATAGCTTGCCCGTGACTCGGACAATTACAAGTCCGGAGATGGAAGCGGTTCGGGTTCGGATTCGAGTGCCTGCCCTTCGCCGCGTTACCAATGATGGCGATATCTATGGCAGTAGTGCGTCATTACAAATTCTCATTTCCGAAAACGGTGGCCCATTCGACATCAAGGTATCCGACACGATTAGCGGGAAATGCACAAGCCCCTATGAGCGCTCCTATGAAATTCTGCTAGAAGGCTCACCACCCTGGGATATTCGAGTAGTGAGAACATCTGCGGACTCGACTGATTCAAGGATTGAGAATAGCTTTTTTTGGCAGGCGTATACGGCCATCGACTACGACCCAAGGCGGTATCCAGACACTGCATTGCTGGGGATCAGAATCGACGCCCAGCAATTTAGCAGCATGCCCCAGGTGGCCGTCAAGATTCGTGGCATGCGTATCTTAGTGCCCCATAACTACGATCCCATCTCGCGGGAATATGACGGGATGTTTGATGGCAGTCTGGTGCCTGCCTGGACAGACAATCCTGCCTGGATTCTCCATGATTTGCTGACAGACGATCGCTATGGAGCGGGCCTAAATCCAGACAGCATGGACATTTACAGCTTTTATGAGGCTGGTCAGTATTGCGATGAACTGGTGCCTAACGGCGAGCAAGGCTTTGAACCCAGATGGCGTTTTAGCGCCTACATTGACCAACGCGAAGAAGCCTACAAGATGATTGAAGCGGTGGCGGCCAGCTTCAACGCCATGGTCTATTGGGCAGAAGGAAGTGTCCGGCTGGTTCTAGACAAGCTGAGTAGCCCCGTCAGGATTTATAACCAGGCCAACGTTGTTGTTGAGTACAACGAAACGGGGCAAATGACAAAGCCACCGTTCGACTACTCAACGACATCGCTCACAACGCGGCATTCGGTTGCTGTTGTCAGCTATCAGGAACCAAACGAGTTCTATGAGGTCAGGCAAGTCTATGTTGAGGATGAAGAAAGCCTAGAGAGGCTCGGGTATCGACCCGTTGACATCACTGCCTTTGGATGTACCAGCCGGACACAAGCCCAACGGTATGGGCGATGGCGACTGCTAACAGAAAAGCTACAAACGGAAACCGTTCGGTATGTAGTGGCCCAGGAAGGGCTTTTGGTGCGCCCCGGCGAAGTGATCGCGATCGCGGACCCAGTTCGAGCGGGGGAAAGATTGGGGGGGCGGGTACAGTCAGCAACAGCGACACAGGTCTATCTGGATGCATCTATCACATTGGCCCCAGATAAGGATTACGAAATACTCACCATTGCCGCCAACGGAAAAGCTCAAACTCACTCAATACTGGTTAATGTCAGTGAGCCAACTGCAGTATCAAACGTCGCGATCGCGGGTGAATTTGCATCAGGCTCAATCCCTGCGACTGATGCGGTTTGGGTAATTCGCTCTACGACAGTGGAGCTGGCCCAATACAGAGTTGTGAATGTCAAGGAGAAAGATGGGGCCTATGAGATTGAGGCCCTAGAGTATCAGCCCGGCAAATATGCAGCGATTGAGGACGGCGTTGAATTTGTGGAGCTGGACATCTCCGACCTGGATGATCCGGCCAAGCCACCACCGCCACCCACCGACCTCCGTGTTGATGAAAGCTTGTTTGTCACCACCGGCAGTTCAGGTGTCCGGGTAAAAACTGATGTGAGCTGGGGCTATGACGATGGCTCAGAGATTGACCGATTTCAGGTTGAGTATCGACGAGATGAGGACACCGATTTTGTCGTGGCGGGTGTCGCCTATGGGCGCCTGTTCTCCATTCAAGATTTGACCCCCGGTATTTATGAGTTTCGGGTGGCCGCGTTGTCTCTGTTGGGGGTGCGCGGTACCTATACCGCTATCACCAGAACGGTCTATGGCCTACTGGAACCTCCTGTAGATGTAGAGAATTTCCGACATCGGTTAATGGGGGACTTGGTGCAGTTGTCATGGGCACGCAGCCCAGATCTCGACGTTCGCATTGGCGGGAGATTCCTCATTAAACACACGCCCAACAAAGCTGGGGTCGAATGGACTGAGGGTGTGCTGGTCGCTGACATGCCTGGTAGTGCAACTGAGGTGACGTTGCCAGCACTAGATGGCACTTATCAGATTAAGGCCCGCGATAGTGCAGGTAATCAGTCCGTTAATGAGGCAACGCTCATATTTAATGAGCAACCGCCAACTGGACGGCAACAAATTGCCGCGATCGCAGAACACCCAAGCTTTTCAGGACAACGAAACAATATTGAATACAGCCCCGGCGACCAGGGCATCAGAATCCTGGACACTGCATCAGAAGGGATTTATGAGTTTGCCAGTTCGCTTGATTTAGGCGATGTCTTCACCGTGCGGCTCAAGTCAAGTCGAGCCATTTATGCACTGGCCGGCACAGCACTTTTTGATGACGCCAGTGAGCTGTTTGACAATCGTCCAGGCGTTTTTGATGGAGCTCCGGTTGAGGATGTGCGATCGCAGTTGGAAATTCGCACCAGCACCGATGGTTCTTCCTGGGGGGAATGGGAGTCATTTGAAGTAGGCGACTACACCTTTAGATATGCAGAGTTCAGGCTCAAGTTAGTCACCAGTTCGACGGCGAACAACGTGCTCTGTGATTTCCTTAGCGTGAGCGTTGAGGCGAGTGAGCGATCGCAATCTGGCACCATCACAACCAGCAATACCCAGGACACCATATTCAGCTATCCACAGAGCTTTTACCAAGCCCCACAGTTGACTTTTTCTATCGTCAACGGGGCCACTGGCGATCGCATAGAAACCGTTGCCAGCGATCGCGCCGGGTTCACCATCAATGCTCGAAATAGCTCAGGCAGCCGAGTGATAAGAGACGTGACGTTTATTGCACAGGGGGTTTGAGGTGGCTCAAGTAAATGATGGATTTGAGGTTCAGAATGCATCTTTCCCGTCCGTCCGTGCGGACATGAACGCAACGTTTCTCGCGATCGCGACCCAGAATGCTGGCGTTAGCGAACCGACCAATCCAGTCGCCTATATGTTTTGGCTGGATACATCAAAGCCAGAACCCGTATTGAACATGAGAGATGCCTCAAATACGGGATGGATTGAGATCATGAAACTGGTGGCCAATGGTGGATTGATGCCGTCTGGCACAATCATTGAGTATGCCGGAACGGGAACGCCAGAAGGGGGATTTCTGCCATGCGACGGATTGGTATATCAGGCCGCCGACTACCCTTCTCTGTTCTCAGCAGTTGGCTCAACTTATAACACCGGCAGTGAGTCGCCTGGGGAGTTCAGAGTACCCGATCGCAGGAAGCGTGTTGGGATAGGGGCTACAACCGGATACCCCCTAGGGAGCACTGGTGGGGCAGAAACCGTCACACTGACAGAACAGCAGATGCCCAGCCACGGTCACGGTGTCGTTGATGATGGCCATGGCCATACCGTCGTTGACGGCGGCCATGGCCATGGCATCAGCGACAGCGGTCACCAGCACGATGGAGATGCAATCCTGAGCATCCTTGCAAACAGAGACATACCGGGGTTAACCGGGGGAGGTCAATATGACCTCATAACAAATTTCGGGACAATATCAAACAGCCAGACTGGTGTGACAGTCCAAAACAATCAAACTAACATCACCATTCAGAACGGACAGTCTGGAGTTACCGTTGGTTCCTCTGGTGGGGGACAACCACACCCAAACATGCCGCCATACCTCGTATGCAACTATTTCATCAAGTTTTAGATGGGTAACCTGATTCCGCCACTTCAACCCGTATGGGATGAAATCGCCCAGCGATCGCATATCCAGTCACTAGTTAATAATGGCAACTTTGAAGCTTACCAAGAAGCGCTTAGCAACATGAGTGACGCTGAGCTTGACCGAGAAATAAAGCGACTGAAGGCTATTGGAAAGAAGGAACGATAATTGTTGCCGTATATCGTGTGCAATTATTTCATCAAGTTTTAGAAGGCGATCCTCCGCGATCGCCTCAGGTTCTACGCTTTGGAGTGGTCGGTGTTTTGGTGTGCGTAGGTTTGGATACTTGCAGGTGTAAAGCTTCATCAACGGGAATTCCCGTTGACCAGCAAACGCTCTTAGCCGTTGGTTTTCAGCGCCGATATCGCATTCACCAAGCGCGATCGCCATTTCATTTTCGTTTCATAATTCAACTGTAAACGTTTACAGTTGAATTATGGAGATGGTAGAAAAGGACAGGTGTCACAACTACTGAGATTCTCCTGGTGATCATAGTTTGAAATGTTTTCATGACTCAAAACACAATCTATTTGGTTTAGAGGGTGAAGACAGCCATAAATAAAATAATCGTATTCATCATCGTAATATTCATAAAAATCCTGAAACTTACAATTCCAGAAATTCATTTTTTGTCCACCCAAAAAGCGGCTTTCTAGTCCAACAAGAAGACCTATGGCAACGTCCATTGATGACACTTTTTGTTCGCTAGATAGATTTTTTATGACGTTTGGGGACTTAAATCTTATGGGATTGATTTTATTCAGTCCATGAAATATTGCATCAACAAAAGGATTGACATGTGATGAAAGCTGGTTCAATTCGGAGTTGCGGAAAACCCCTTTCTCAGAGATATAAGCCATCACTTCAAGGGCAGCGGCAAGATCCTTAGCATCAATCTTATCTTCATCGACGCACTTCATCATTACAGAGTGCATCCTGTCGCCGAAGTCGTACCCCGAAACATTAAAAAGGTTTTTTAGTTCCGGAATCGGCCAAGACACTTTATCTGAACTCATAAGGCAAAGCCAACTATATCGGGCACGACTAAAAGGTATCAAGGTGAGAGATGCATCTAATCAAAAATTAATCAATATGCAGGAAGTCACAGGAACATTGATGGATGAGGCGCTCTCGCCACACCCTAGCGGAGCGTCTGGTTCACAATGCTTACCCCCAGAAAGGCCACCCGGCAAGACATCTAACTTTAAATCAATCAATTCTGGAGCACTAACGTAGTCATAATGGTTCTCATCAAACCCCGGTGTAACTACTGGAGCATCATCGGGAAGGCTTTCAATCAGTTTTATGAGTTCTCGTTTTGTGATCATTAGTTTGAAGTTACAGTTGCGATCGCTTTTTATTAAATCTTTCAATTCTGCGACGGATATTTGTCAAGTTTGCCCGGAAGGCATCGTAGTCAATCCCCAGCGATTGGCATATCTCCGGCCCCTTTAGTCCCTTCGCCCAGTTCTCACCCACCATGCGCTGCATGGGGGTAACGTCATCAATAATCTTCTCAAACCCAACGGTGAAATCTAGCCGCTCTTGTGAGCTTTCAATCTTGCTGGAAACATTTTCCAGCAAAAATTCCATCACCATATCCTCATCCAAGACAGACAGGTCGTACATCCAGATATAGGGATATGCGCCTTTGTAGAGCGCGATCGCTTGTCTGGCGTGGTGACTGACCTGACTTTGCCTACCAGGGCGATTAGGGCCTTCATCAATCTTGAGTCCTGAGACCCATTCGTGCAGCTCGGGGTCAACGTAGATATTTACCTTCTCTGTTGCACTCTGGCCCAAAACGCTTGGGTCAATCAGGTTCCCAAGGGTATTGATGCCGGAATGTAAGAGACGGTACAGCGCGATCGCTTGCCTCAGATAATGCGCAGAATCTTTCTTCGGCAAGGACTCAATCCATTCCAGTGTCGAGGCTGGAATCCTTGCCTGAAGGAGCTTTTTCTTTTCTTTGGGCATCTCTAAAGCGATTGCGCTGGCCATCATATTGTACTTGCAACTCATCGAGGGCGATCGCGGATGGTGTTGGTGATCATTTAGAGGTGAATTTGCTAGATGTAGACCCCTATGGCTCACCGTGGCCCACTATTCGAGCTTGGTTTGAAAGCGATCGCCCAAGAGCCGAAACGTTGCATGTCGTTGTTAACGATGGATTTCGACAGAAGCTCAAGATAAATGGGGGTTGGGATTCTGAGGAGACCCAGCGCTTTGTGACTGAATATGGGAATCACGGTGTCTACGACAGTTACTTAGAAATATGCCAACGGATGATTGCTGACCTGTCAGGCCAAGTTGGCTACGAAGTGCGGGACTGGTGGGGGAAATATTGTGGCCATTCGCTAGGGATGACCCACTACTGGGCGGTTTTGGAAAACAGAAACTAAGAAAGTAGACCTCTTGCAACAATCTGAGTGATAGAGCCGCAGGCAGCTCTCTCCCACTTTCTCTGATTCCCACCTTCGCGATCGCTGTGCCGAAGACAGCTCCCAGCTCACCCAAACCGCCCACCTAGACACATCAGAGAACCTGTTGTGAGGCTAATTAAATCGCACCACCACTTTTGACCCTAGCGGCCCCTTCTACTAAAGTCCTAACTGCGACTTTAGGGCTTCAGGAACGTTGATAGCAGTTTCTATGCCGATCGCCCCTTCCAGGTTCGCCTTGCGAAGGTTCGCCTTGCTCAGTTTCGCCCCGCCCAGGTTCGCCTTGCGAAGGTTCGCCCCGCCCAGGTTCGCCTTGCGAAGGTTCGCCCCGACCAGGTTCGCCCCGACCAGGTTCGCCCCGACCAGGTTCACCCCTTCCAGTTTCGCCCCTTCCAGGTTCGCCTCGACCAGTTTCGCCCCTTCCAGGTTCGCCCCTTCCAGGTTCGCCCTGACCAGGTTCGCCCCGACCAGTTTCGCCCCGACCAGGTACGCCCCGCCCAGGTGTGCCTTGCCCAGGTTCGCCCCGACCAGGTTCGCCCTACCCAGGTTCGCCCCGACCAGGTTCGCCCTACCCAGGTTCGCCTCGATCAGGTGTGCCTTGCCCAGTTTCGCCCCTTCCAGGTTCGCCCTGACCAGGTTCGCCCTGACCAGGTTCGCCCCGACCAGGTTCGCCCTACCCAGGTTCGCCTCGCTCAGGTTCGCCACGACCAGGTTCGCCCCTTCCAGGTTCGCCCCGACCAGGTTCGCCCTGACCAGGTTCGCCCTACCCAGGTTCGCCCCGACCAGGTTCGCCCCGACCAGGTTCGCCCTGACCAGGTTCGCCCTGACCAGGTTCGCCCCGACCAGGTTCGCCCTGACCAGGTTCGCCCCGACCAGGTTCGCCCTTATTAGATCTTGAAATTGCAGATTGCAGCTCTTTAGATCTAGATGATTGAGACAGTTAAAAGCAGTGGTATTTTTGTTGCTAACACGCTGTCCTTGGAGTGGAATTAGCCAGTTACTAAACGATTCAAAGCTTAGCCAGTCAATTTGTGATATCGCTTGGGTAACCCAAGCGCAACTACTGAGCGCTGCCAGCATTGCTTCTGAAGCATTGCGGGCATGGGTGATTTCATCAATGAACTTAGGAATAGACGTCAACTCTTCCATTGGCATACCATGGCGCAGCATGTAGCTGATCAACTCAGCCAAAGTCTGCTGCCACTGCGCCACGGTATCTTGGGGATGTCGTTTGACCTCATCTCTTAAGAAGCTCAGCAGATAGTCATCTATAGCCATCGGCCCGCAGAGCATTGCCCACCGCTTGAGACAGGCTTTTTCATCAAGGCCCAGATCGGGGTCGTCGTGATGTTGGGTCAGTTGCCGTTGAATGATCTGGAGTTCTAGAACGATGCGACGAGCTGTCAGATATTCTCCAAAACTTTTGTGCGTGAATTCAAAGGTCGACTCACTCCCTTGAACACCGCTCTGTTTGAAATAGAAGGCCGTCAGCAGTCGGGTTACCCCCTCATTTGCCCCCCCTTCAAAAATGTCTAAAACCCGCTTGAGGGGACCACTGGCACAACGCTTGGCAATCTTTACAATCGTGGTTGTGCGGCCATTGCCATGCCAACAGGCAATGGCAATTTCTTCCAAAATGCGGATAAAGTCCTTTTGCTCAATTTGGCCCAAGGTGGGATGTTGGTAGCCTGCCCAATCCCGTTTATAAACCTGCTCTAGCAAGTCGTTATAGACCACATTGAGATTATGCTCTGTGGAAAAGTCGATTGCTTTGCGGTCGTAACTGAGGGCGACCAGATAGTTAAGCAGGGGTTGGGCCGTGATCTCAATCAGTTTTTTGTCTTGATTCAGTTCATCGGGCAGGCCCTGATAGGGTTTGTCCTTTAGTTTGCCGTAGGTGCGCCACCAATCATGCCGCTGATCAGCCTGGAGCAGGTTTTGGGGATCGACATAAGTATGTTTCTGACGAGCTTCATCGATTTGGAAGTAGGGCAAAACATGGAGAATTTGCCCTACCCGACGAAAATCGGGTTTGATGTTCTCAATCGCCAGGTCTCGCCCACTTAAGAGGGCAAACACTCGGGCGTCGCTGCGGTTAAACGCTAGCAGTTTTGTTTGGACTTCACGAACAAAGTTTTGAGCAACTTGAGCGGCCACATTGCCCTGCATAGACAGCTCGTCTAACCCATCAAAGATCAACAGCACCTGGCGTTCAGCCGTGTCTTTTTCGAGGGGGTTGGGGGGCAAAATATCGTCCAAATCCGACTTTAAGAAGCTATTGAGGGCCTCAACTAAATCGCCGGATGGGTTGAATTGATGCAACGGTATAAACAAAACCGGCAGCGTTTGAGCGTCTGTTAAGTGCGCCGCTAGCATGCGCCCAAAGGAGGATTTACCACAGCCAGGTCCACCACAAATCACTCGAATCGCATCGTCTTTGTTGGCCTGGGTCAGCCAGTCGGTGATCGCCGTTTCCAAATCCACCACGCACCGTTCAAAGTTCTTGGCCTGCTCAGGGCTGGCCCTGTCAAGCGCATTTGGGTCAGACGCTTCGACCTCACGGTTGTAATAAGCCCGCAGTGGCACATAGACCTGCCTCAACCCAAAGGCTTCAGCAAACATGGGCTCATCTACCCGCCGCTGTAACCAAGCTGCATAGCGCATCCATGCCAGCTCCCGGTCATTGGCTGATTCAAACGGGCCGCTCAATGCTTCTCTCAGCACGGTATAGGCATGGTCAGTTGGGGAGTGGACTCGCCATCGTTCATTGAGTGCAAACACGAAGTATCGGGGTAAGCGCTTACTCAAAGACTCAGCCTGTTCTTTCGGAAGTCCATAGCTAATTAGCCACTGTCTAAACGGCATTTGAACCTGTTTAACAATCGGCAATTGTTTAGGCTGACTGAAAAAGTTACGGGTGAGCGACAGATAGCTATTTTGTAAGGCGTAGTCAAGCTGTTCGCACAGCAACTTGAAATCAAGTTTTTGTTTGAAACCAAGATTACACTCGCCCGCTAGCTCTGACATGGCCTGCAACAAGGAGCGCTGCACTAACATCCAAGCGATCGACTCAACCTTATCGCCCTTAAGCCCTAGTGCATTAAGGGCATCAACCCCACTATTGGCCACCTCAGGCCATATACCAAAGACACTCGCAATGGTTCCTTTCCCAAAGGCTGCTGCAAGGGCGCTGAAATCAACTTTGACCGGACGCTGCCAAATTGAGGTTGGTTTTTGGGGTGAAATTCCACTCATAGCCGTCAGCGATCGCAATCCTCAAGCATATTTATCGTCACTCAAGTTAAACACAATCGCTCTATTAGCCGCATTGTCGGTGATGCGAGAAGAAGTGACATTAGCGATCGCGATACCTTTAAACGCGATCGCACTTACAGCGACTGTAAATATTTACAATTAACAGCTGGATGGGAAAAGAAGACATATCTGCGATCGCTGTTCTACATCACGCGATCGCTCTACAGCATCCTTACCTCATCGTATTTCTCGTACAGAAGCTCGTATAAGTTGCGATCGCCTTCAATAACTGAGGCTATATCTGCTAAGTCTAAAACTATTATCATGCGATTATGACGCATCCAAGTATCTTTAACTATGTCCTTGGCGTCTCTACTAAAATCAGAGGTTCCCGTTATTCCTTGTTTTGAGAGGAACAAGCCTACATTGCTTCTCAGCCTTTCCATTTTCATGGCAAAGTGACTAATCTCGGTAACCGTTGATTTTAGTAGAGACGCCAAGGACATAGTTAA
>JBCBTQ010000161.1:0-14000 GCA_039818605.1 Cyanobacteria bacterium J06639_14
TTTGGTCAGTTGGGCACTCGCTGAGCTTACTTTTTCCAAAGAGCGTCTCCTTCAGCGCCTCTTTCAGAGTATTGAGCTTTTTCTCAGTCCTGTTGTCGGTGCGATCGCCGGCATCACCATTGCCCGAAATTTCAATCTGGAGACGTGGTGGCTACCCCTGCTCCTGGGTTTTTTAGGGGGCACATTGGCCTTAGCGCTCCATTTAGTCCAAGTTGGTTGGCTATACCGTTTGCGGACACCGTCTATTAGCCTCATCCTGGGCGCTGATATTTTATGTGTCTGCCTAGTTTTCTTTGCCTTTGATGCTCCCCACCAAGGGGGGCTAATCGCGCTTTTGCTGTTATGGTTGGCTTTGCGGACTTCGAATATATGGCGACGTTGGTACATAGCCCAAGCTGATCCGCACCACCGCAAACGCCCCCGTTTGATGAAGCGTGATCCTGATTAGAGAAGTGGAGATTAGAGGATGGAGGGTGGAGGATCGAGAGTAGAGGGTGAAGGGTAGGGGGTAGAGAGAATACCGAATCCGAATGGCTAACCCCCATTATGGGAAATAGGTAATATTTTTAGCGACGCGACATGTCGCGTCGCTTGATCGGAGCGTGGGTAAACCGGATTTAGCATAATAACCGCAGTGTAAAGATGCAGTATGTTGCATCTCCACCATTAACCACCATCACTACTCTCACCAATGGCTACAATACGGTTGAGAAGAATTCGTGGCGGCGATCGCTTCATGTATAAGTCTTCACTGTTAGGGCTATTTGGGATTTTGGGACGCTGTGGCTTGCTGGTGCTTGTTTTACTGATTGCGTTTTTGGGGCTTTATGAAGTGCATTACGCTTCTCAGCAGGATAGTGAAGCTGATGCCGAACTGCGACGCTTGGCCCTATATGGGTTGCTTCTACGAGTGAATCGCTAGATGCTACTCCATCACTCCTGCACTAGCACTGTCTTGCAGAATTGGTATAGGCCGAGAAACTCTGGCTGGGTAGGAAGCCAAAAATAATTCAAAATCAACCTCCTGCTTCCTCAGCTCTGCCCCCATCTATCCATATGCATGACTGCGCGAATGCACCCTCCACCCTCCACCCTCTAATGCTCCTGACTCCTAACTCCTGACTCCTGACTCCTGACTCCTAACTCCTGACTCCTGACTCCTGACTCCTGACTCCTAACTCCTGACTCCTAACTCCTAACTCCTGACTCCTGACTCCTGATTTCGAGACTTCGAGATTTTTCCGCCCACAGAATTTCTCGCCTTAAGTTGATAGCCACTGTCCCACACTGAATTGTTGTGAGGCAGTGGCTATGTCACTAATTTCTATCGCGAGGTAGTTCCTCTGGATCGATAGGTACTGCGGATTCTTCAATGGGGATTTCTTCAATGGGAACTTCTTCAACCGGTTCAACGGGTGGCGAGTTTACATTGCTGACTTCTTCTGCCGGTGCGGAAGTCACATTGCTAGCCCCAATATCCAGACCATAATCAAGGGGGGAGGGTTGATTGGACACAACCACGACTTCGTAGTAGCCCGATTGGGTTAACTCACCCGACCAGGTCTGATCTACGGAATCTTCTAAAAGATAGGGCGTATCACTATCAGGTTTGGGCACGTACAGCGAAAGTCGAGTGCTCTGAGGAGGGGATTGCAGGTTCAGACGCATCAGTTGCCCTTCGCTAAGGCTGAGAATATAAATTCGTCCTTCCCCAGGTTCCAAGCGATCGCGCAGTGACTGACTAAACTCGCCACTACCAAATTGGATTTCCGTACGACGATCCCCGGACAAAATCGCCTGGACTCGATCGTCCGCTAAACCATGCCAAATCTGACCAATGGGCCGTTCGATGAAATCTTGAGTCGCATTTTGAGGGAACAGATACGCAAACTTAGCATCGGTTAAATCGTATAGCGCCCGACTACTGACATTGAGTTGATTCACTTGCTGGAGCCACTGATCGCGATCTTCGGCGGTGTAGGTACTCAACCTTTGACGAGCCTGAGAACTCAGGTGATTTTCCAAAACATCCAAAACTTCGTTCGCGATATTGTCCCATTCAGCTCGCATCGGTTCATCATCAGCGCGATCGCTAAGGGGCTGCCCCTCCATTTCAGGGAACTGGTCATAAAACATCTGGTCGGTCACGCTCACGAGAAAACGATTATCGACTCGGAGTGTGTCGCGCCGTTGTTGGAGGGCATTTTTCCGGGCTTGTTCTTCTTCGGAAAAGCGAGAATTCGTGGGTTCCGAAACCTCTGAATTGTCTGGATCCCCGGTTTCTGTAATCACCGCTCGATTGGGATCCCATTGGCTGGCAATCCACCAAACTAGCCCGACAGCCCCTAATAGCATGCAGAGCCCTATGAGTGCTTGCAAGCAGCCATTCTTTTTAGCCTGCTTGCCATCTTCGGAAGCTAGAGAGGGTTCCGTTGAGGACTCAACCGTTGTACTAGAGGATGTCACACCAGCTCCGGCCACGGCGATCGTCGGCTCAATGCCATTACCGTTGGCGCTATAAGTAGACGTTGCATAGGTGACCGGTGTGGATAGGGCCGTCATCACAGCCGAAGCAGACGAGTAGCGATCGCCCAGTCGCAGCGCTAACATGCGCTCCAGAATTTTGTTCAAACGAGGACTGAGGGTGATGTATTCCTGCCAGCGCCAGCGCTTGCTGTAGGGATCATAAAGTGCTTGCGGAGGTTCCCCTGTAAGCAGTACTAAGGCGGTGACAGCTAGGGCATAGAGATCCGCACTTGGTGTGACTTGCCCGGCTTCCATTTGTTCTTCTGGCGCATAGCCCACTTTGCCTAGACGAGTTTGCGTGGGCAAAGCTTCAACCTGTTGTTCTACGGCGGTTGCCAACTTTTTCACCCCACCAAAGTCAATTAAGACTGGCAGTCCATCCAAATTTCGCAAAATCAGGTTGTCTGGAGCAATATCGCGGTGGATAACACCAATTCCATGCAAATACTCAAGTACTGGTAGAACTTGCATGAGGATTTGGGTGACTTCGGGCTCTGAGAAACGATTCCCTGATTGCAAACGAGTCTCCAGCAGCTCTTGATAGGTCGGACCTTCCACATAATCCTGTACGAGAAAGAGATGACCGCGCCCCCCCGTTTCGACCCGCAGGAATTCCCGAAATTGAGGAATCTGCGCATGATTGAGCTGATAGAGTACACCGGCTTCACGCTCAAACAACTGTTTTGCTTTCTGCAAGGCTGCGTCACTGCTTACCTGAGGAAAGAATTCTTTTAAGACACACAACTCACTGAAACGGTTGATGTCTTCCGCTAAGTAAGTATGACCAAAGCCTCCCTTGCCAAGCTCCCGCAGAATGCGATATCGCCCTCCTAGTAGTCGGCTTTGGCTATCCATGCCCCCTAAGACCATCTTGTTATTTCCTCCATGCTTTGTGACGATTGATGCAGTTTCAGGCAGTTTTACTGAACTGCTTGCTTTGTTAGCCTCGGCTGGAATCTGTCTGGTTGATAACAATTCCATGAGGCTTGCCCGAAGGGGGGATTCCCACCTATGGAATCCCTTCTTGACGAACGAAATAAGGGAGTGCAGTGCGAGTAATGCGCCAATTTTGCCGCACAAATCTCACCAAAAACGGCGTAGACACCAATAGAAACATTACGCCTAGCCAAACATCGGCGCGGAAGTTTGCCAGAGAGGGTGTCTCAGTCCAACCAAAAATACGGGTTAAGATTTCTAGCCCCGCCGCGATCGCATTGTTCAAACTATGTACCACAATCGCTAAACCTAAACTGCGACTCCGCAAATACAAAAGCGCTAGCGCCAGTCCGAAAACCGAGAGTCCAATCGGATTGGGGTGTAAAACTCCAAATAAGATGGACGAGAGAATAACCGCAATTCTGGGGTTCCAACGGGTACCCCAACGATGAATCAAGAATCCCCGAAAGAGAAATTCCTCCAGTATTGGAGCCCCAATGACCAAGACCACAATGATCAGCGTGTTATATAGCCAAGGAATGCTGGTGTCTCCAGTCCCGAGGAAAATAGATTCTTGCAAAGTCGCGTTGACCCACTCCGGCAACCAGAAAGATAACAGTGTGTAGAGGACTTGGAATGATCCCAGAGAGAAAATAAATAATGTTATCCAGAGTCCTAGAAGGGCACGCCATGAACTAGGCGCAGGCCAAGGGCCAAATAGCGATCGCAAATTAATATTGTGCCGCCGATATTGCCAAACCACCCATAGACTACAACTGCCAAATACGAACTGGTTAAGAACCAACAGCAAGAGTGGATCGGTTAGGTTGATCGGTGACCAGCCTAATGTGTCACTCAGGTTTAAGGCGACAGCCAACCCTATATTCAACAGCACAGAGGTCCCGATAAAAACACCTAGCACTTGGCGGAATTGAGGGCGTTCAAAGGGCTTCAAATCAGGCATTGCCATAAACCGGCACTGCCGCCCCACGAATGTCTCTAGCCGCTTCTGACGCCAGGAAACAGATAACCTCTCCCAGAGACTGTGGCTGCACCCATTGGGCGACCTCCGCATCGCCCATCGCAGCTCGATTGGCCGGTGTATCAATGATACTGGGGAGGACAACATTGGCCGTGACCCCCGTGCCCTTAGCCTCGTCGGCGATCGCTTGGGTCAGAGCGACGACCCCTGCTTTGGCGGCACAGTAGGCGGCTAGCTGCCCTGCCGGTTGTGCCGCTCCCCGTGAGCCGACGGTCACAATGCGTCCATAGTCCTGTTGCAGCATTTTGCGCAGGCTATGTTTGCAGATCAGAAAGGTGGTGTGAAGGTTGAGTTCAATCGCTGCCCGCCAGTCGGCATAACTGAAGTCGGCAGTGGCTCCCATCGAGAAGCCCCCAACTAAATGAATAGTGGCGTCCAGTCGAGTGTGGCTGTTAATCAGTGAGATAACGGCGGCTTCATCACTGAGGTCTGTCGGAACCAAGCGAATACGCTCTAAATCGACCGCTGATATCGCTACTTTTAAGCGATCAACTTCTTGGGGTTTTATGTAAGTGAGGGTCAGGTTTGCCCCCTGGGCTAGAGCTACAGCCGTGACCCCTAACCCTAATCCGCCGGTACCGCCTGTGATAAGTACGTGGCGATCGCGCATGACAATTTGCAAGAACTGTAAGTTAGATAATACACGCTGTCAGATGGCCACATTGCGATCGATCACACAGAATCTCACTCTCCACCTAGATCCGTAGGTGCTTCAGGAACCTGCGGATCTAGGTGGAGAGAATATTGCGCAATCGGTAATAACCAATCTGAGAGGCTGCGTAATCGCACGTTTCCAAGTATGCCAACGGGTGCCATTCATTGCGGCTAATCGCTTCAAAATAGCTGCCGTCCTGCGCTGCAACACCCGGTACCTGTCCCGTCACATCAGCGTAGAACAGGTGGCAAATTTCATTCGTTTGGCTACCGACAATGTATCGTCCTAAGGGCTTTACCTGAACGATATACCCGGCTTCTTCCTCCACCTCACGCACAGCAGCCATCGCTGGCGATTCACCGATTTCTATGCCGCCAGTAATGGGGCAAGGAAAGAGGGGCATCGCGGCAGCTTCAGCCGCTGTTGCAATGTCAACGCACAAAGGTTGTTGGCGAACCAGAACTTCGTAGTCCCAAGACGTGGACTCACTATGTCGTATCAGGAGTGCAGCGATCGAATCACGACCTTTCCGTTCGAGATAGTGATATCCTCGCTCGGTCGCTTTAATGCTGACCCATGGCGTTTGGAAAAGGATTTTATCTGGGTCCATGCTGAACAAGTGTTCCGACTTGTAGATGCCAAACCACGTATCTACTCTGTGTCCGTTTCGAAGGGTTCTACAGTGACTTCACCATCAGGTTCAAAAGTCACGCGGAACTGTGCTACAGGCTCCTCTAGAGACTGTTCTGGATCAACGGGGACGAATGTTAGTTCCGGCAGGGGGGTGTCATCGACGTTGTCGATAGCAGCGTCATTTTCGTACTTGTAGCCGAGCAAATCGCCCGACTCAGATACCGTTACCCGATAGACCAGTGACTCCTCAAAAGGAATTGTTTCAGGTAGTTCGCCACCGAGCGTGTCTTCTAGTTGTGCCTCTAAACGGGCAATTTCATCTGGATCAGTAATGGCTGCAGCCGAGGATACGGGGGCAGTTGCTAGGGCTGGTTCATTGTCATCATTGGTTGCTTCGGTAGGCGTTGCTGATTCAGCGTCAGTCGCTGGCTCGTCGCTATCCGCGCCCGGTGGCGGAGCTGGTGTTGATTCCGTGCCAGGTGTCCCAGCCTCGGTTGTTCCGTCTTCAACCAATGCCGATGTTTCGCTTTCTTCTATGCGGGTTTCCACTTCAGGGACTGGCACCATAAAGAGCAGTGCCGCTGAGGCGGCCAAGGCCGAAAATCCCACAGCGGGGGAGACTACACGCTTGGCAACGGGCTCTGCTGGACGCACATGCCGACGATGGAGAGACGCCAGTTGGAGGGTCATGTCTGGCAATGTTTGGGTGTCGGCCAGCAGTTGATCAACGGCCTCCATCAGGTCGAAGATTTGCACAGTGCTGAGCATCAGTGTTTTGCGAACAGCGCCTCCGGTGCTATCACTAACATTCGCAATCAGTTGGTGACGCTGATCTTCCCCCGGTTTTAATACCACTGGGTGCGATTCCGACATCTCCTCGGTCATGGGATAAGCAATCCCGCTCAAGAGTGATTGGGCATAGCTACTGACGGTTTTAGCCAGGGCGTCCAAAAACTCGCGCCCCCCACTCAAGGTGTCAGTCATGCCAGGGAAGGTGAATTCTGTGTTGAGAACAACCGTCAGTGGTGCCATCGGATCAATGTCGTCCCCACCACTCAGCCCTTCTACCATGAGACTGCAATTAGGGAGTGTATATTGGCGTTGAACCGTCATAACACCTCTCCATCAAATAAGCTACTCCAGAGGCGTTGTGGTCCCTGGGTTCCTGTGCAGAATAGCAAACGAGTGAGTAGCGTCACCGCTAATTCATCGAGTCTTTCATCGGTACTGTAAGCAATCACACCTGCACGGCGTGGATTCATGCGCGATCGAAACAGACTCCGAAACCTTTGCAGATAGTCCGCCAGGCGAAAGTGATGCTCTAAAGAAAGTTTTTTGTCACTGAGTTGTTGATATCCCAGGAGCAATTGGCGAATGAGAACTGTGAGGCGCTTGGCTAAGAAACAAATGACAACAGTTAGTGCTTTTGCTTCTTCAATGGATAAAGGCGTTCGCTGACTTTGACGACGCATGGGATTTGTGCTGCGAATCAGCCAAAGCTTAACGCGCCCTGGAATGATGTCTTTGAGCGACAGCTGATCGACGGTTTTCAGGAGTGCCTCGGAACCCCCCACATCGAGAGCTTCGATCGCGAGCATCAATAAGTCCAAGTCGATACGAACACGACGGGGACAGTCCTGCGTCGGCAGATTGGGGGTTGGTAGAGTATCTAAAATCACAGGCGGCGATTGTGCCGGAGGACTGTCGACTTGCATATCCTCAAAAAGGTTAAACCAATAACGTGAGTGAATTAAGGCAGATGTTGGACGGTTTCAAGAACTTTGACGTCCGGAGTCCCGTAATATACCTTAGCCACGTCCAAATCCCCGGTTTTTGCCGAGGGCGAAACTCCCGTTTCCAAATCGGATGTGGTTCAGATAAATTCTAGGATCACGGCATCATCATAGCTTTGACACACAAGCGCCCAACATAGCGCAAAATGGACATTCACACCACCTTAAAAGTGGATTTGGGTCGTGTCCATGCCAGCGCCATGTCTGGCAGCAGCTTCAACATGCCCAAAGCATACGGTGAATTATTCAAGTTTCGTTATTTCTTTGACAAACCACTCTCCCTCCTGTTGCACCAAGTCATATTGCATCGTCAGCGTTGTGTCGTAGGAGTCACCAAAATTTTGCAACCCCAATTCGTAAGCTTCGGCAATTTCTCTCACTTGCGCCTCAACTGTAAGGGCTGCGGCACTGGGGTCATTGGGTTCAACGTTAAGAATTTCGACTGTATGGTCGTAGACCGAGTGCCAATTCTCCCGCGATGCTGCCTCAGCTCGATTGCGCCAACTTGTTAAGGCAGGATCCAGCAAGATATTTTCGAGTGCTGCAATATCGTGCGTTTCACCGAGCGCTTCATTCTTGACCGACAGCCAACTGCTGATGGCTCGCTCAGCAATATCTTCTACGTTAATCTGGGCTTCAGGCGGCGGCGGCGACGGGATCGATATAGCTGGATCCGCCAGACTAATATTCAGTGATGGGCGCATGAGTTTAGGGGTTGTCAGGGCCGCACTAATCCAACCCACGATATTTATCGTGATAAAGCCCAACGTACCTGCAGCCAAAATACCGAGGATAAAAACGCCGACCAAGCGACCCCAGCGAGGAGACTGCGATCGCGATCGCCTCACAGGTGGATCAGGCGGTACTACTGCGGGCGAAGGACGATGGCCATTGAGGGGGGGCGTTCCTCGGCCTTGCAATTGACCTTCTGGCGATAACTGTGAGACACGTTCGGCAACGCTCAAGCCGCTATCAACCTCATTGGTTGCTTCAGGTTGCTCTGGAACCGGGGGCACGGGATGCGGTGCCGCTATTAAGGGGGATTGCCAAGCATTCCCTGGAATTGCCGGATCATTGACTAGTGGCGAGTTTGGCGATGGCAAGGGGGGCGCGGCTGGCATCGAGTCTAGCGGTTCGTAGCGGCTGGCGTTAGGTTGAGGTAAGTCCGGAGGTTCGGTTCCTACCGCTAGCGGCATTGATTCTAGGTAAGCCTGTACTTGTGGATTCGCAAAGTAATCTTTCAGGGCTGTCTGCTGATGTGCCAAATCTCGGAAGTGGCTGAAGACCTCTTCTCGCAGCCAGCGCTCAGCGTAGAGACACAACCCCGGAAGCAGGTCAGGAGCATTTTGAGAATGTTCGCGAATAAAAGCCAAGGGTTCGTATTCTTGACTCAATTCCAGCGCTCTACCGGCCTGTTCTGCCTGCCCCAACAGGAGGGCACACACAGCCTGTTCTAAATGAACATCCTGTTGTGAGCTTAATCGCCCTAACAGTTGCTTAGCCCGTCGCACGAGGGCTGGCTGATGAAAGGCAAAGCCTCTTGCTAAGAGCGCATAAACGGCGAGATACGTTGCCACGGCTGAGGGGCGACGAGCCTCTCCTTCAAAGATTTCTTGCTGTTCGCCAGCAGCCAGGTAACCTCGAAGTTGCTGAATAAAGCGGAGAAAATCATCCACCGTCAATCCCGACAGGTCATCGCCAGCCCCATCAATGCCACCGCGATCGTGCAGCATTGCTTTCAAGAGTTGAATTCCCTGCCGTCGTTCGGCTGCCTGTTCGAGGGGACGCGCCACCAGTTCTAAGATGCGATAGGGGCGAAGTTTGTACAGGTCAGCCTGTAATTCGGCGCGGATACCTGGAAACACATTCTCCCGTAGCAGTAGCTCCTGCCCCGTTTCCAAGGACTCAGCCGCATTTTCATACTGACTCTGTTGCCATTGTTCGCGTCCGAGTTCCAGGCAAGACAATGCCAGCGTTAGCACGATGTCAGCGAGTATCGGCTGTGGGTCACCGTAACGGCCATTTGCTAGACTTGCGCTGCCACTGGTTAGGAAGGGGCGACCCAAACGAATAACGAGTTCGTACTCACCCAGTTCTAACAGGATGAGTAGCGCCCCAACAAATTGGGACTCATCAATCTCGATGGTTGGCGTATAGGTTTCAGGGGTAAAGACAGGTGCGTCTGAGGCCAGAGCGCGGAGAGTGGCTTCGCCGACGCTATTGCTCGGGAGTGCGGTGGGTGCGTTGACCCCAACCGCCGATTCGAGGGAATGGGTGCGCGTTAAAAATTGAGCATCGTAATTTTTGCGCCTTTCGGTGTCTGACAGAAGACTATAGGCTTCGTCGAATAAGGATTTTCGAGCTTCGATGGCAATCTCAGAATACTCTCGTCGCGGTAACTGCAGGGTGCGATCGCGATGCGCCTGCTTCAACTGTTCTGCCGTAGCCTGAATGGGCAGCCCCAGTATGCGGTAATAGTCCAGTGGAATACGCACTGCTGTATAGTCCCCAAATTCCTTATCTAGGAAGCGGTAAAACTTAATACCCCAACCCTATCTCAACGGTCTCGTGTCCCTAAATCTGCAAAAAATCTGCGAAATCTACATCAACCTGACGGTAAAACGTTCCTCATCATAAGTCGGTTGCACCATTCTTAACCGATTAATTTCAGCTTCCTTAAACTCTTTTGATGACTTCTTCCCAACGTTGGGGAGCATCCAGGTTTAGAATTGAGGCAATCCGCATTAAATTTCAAGTAGACGCAACCGCTTAGGAGGCTTCCAAATCAAAGGAGACACTTGCTTCCCAGACTGCCTTAGTTTAGTCAGGCTACCACCGTTCTGAGATTACAGCAGAACACACAAGGGACAAACATCCCAGTACGATTAGAGTATTAAATCATTATTGATTATTGAACTGATTTAGAAGTTTGGCTAGGACAAAAGATAACTTCCTTTATTGAAACAGCCATATTTGGCTATTGTGTAAAGTTGGAACTGCCACAAGGATAATGTCAACGTTATGGCCCAGGAACCTGCTCTCCCTGCATTTCAGGCAACTGATACGATATTGACACAGGAAGAAGGACGACTCCTGTATGAGGATATGGTGCTCGGTCGCTACTTCGAGGATAAGTGCGCTGAGATGTACTATCGAGGCCGCATGTTTGGTTTTGTTCATTTGTACAACGGCCAAGAGGCGGTATCCACGGGCGTCATTAAAGCGATGCGCTCTGACGATTATGTTTGTAGCACCTACCGTGATCATGTTCATGCTCTGAGCGTGGGGGTTCCAGCCAAGAACGTGATGGCCGAACTCTTTGGTAAGGAAACCGGGTGTAGCAAGGGGCGCGGTGGCTCAATGCACTTGTTTTCGGCTGAGCACAACCTCTTAGGGGGATTTGCTTTTATTGGCGAGGGGATTCCGGTTGCCTTGGGGGCTGCTTTCCAATCCCGCTATCGTCGCGATGCGCTGGGGGATGCTGGGGCTGATCAAGTTACGGCTTGCTTTTTTGGCGATGGGACGACCAACAATGGCCAGTTTTTTGAGTGCCTAAATATGGCTGCCCTTTGGAAGCTCCCTATCCTCTTTGTTGTTGAAAACAATAAGTGGGCGATTGGCATGGCTCATGAGCGAGCCAGTTCTCAAACTCAGATTTATCGAAAGGCTAGTGTATTTGGCATGCCTGGGGTTGAGGTTGACGGTATGAATGTATTGGCCGTTCGGGCTGCGGCTCAGGAAGCGGTCAGACGAGCCCGAGCGGGTGAGGGGCCAACCTTAATCGAATGCCTCACCTATCGCTTCCGGGGTCATTCTTTAGCCGATCCCGATGAACTGCGCTCTAAGGAAGAAAAAGAGGCGTGGTTGTCGCGTGATCCATTGAAGCGTTTTGAAGCTTATTTGCTAGAGCAAAACCTGGCTCAGGAAACAGAACTTAAGGCGATTCGAGACAAGATTCAGATTGAGGTAGAAGCAGCGGTCGAGTTTGCTGAAGCTAGCCCTGAACCGAATCCAAATGATCTCTATCGCTATGTGTTTGCTGAAGATTAGGACACACGCTGCATCGCCTGAATTGTCCTCCTTCTTTTGACTCCGAAACTGCACCCTTAATCCGAAACTGCACCCTTAATTTGTAATTGCAAAATCCATGGCCGAAACCCTCTTATTTAACGCCCTCCGCGAAGCTGTTGATGAAGAAATGGGACGGGATTCTACCGTCTTTGTTCTTGGTGAAGATGTAGGTCACTATGGCGGTTCCTACAAGGTTACTAAAGGGCTCTATGACAAGTATGGTGAGTTGCGCGTCTTAGATACGCCTATTGCTGAAAACAGTTTTACAGGCATGGCGGTGGGAGCTGCCATGACAGGACTGCGTCCCATCATCGAAGGCATGAATATGGGATTCCTGCTGCTGGCCTTTAACCAAATTGCCAATAATGCAGGGATGTTGCGCTACACCTCGGGTGGCAATTACAAGATCCCGATGGTGATTCGGGGGCCCGGTGGGGTGGGGCGTCAGCTCGGAGCAGAGCATTCCCAGCGTCTGGAAGCTTATTTCCAAGCCGTCCCTGGGCTTAAGATTGTTGCCTGCTCGACCCCCTACAATGCGAAGGGATTACTGAAGTCGGCGATTCGGGATGATAACCCCGTGCTGTTCTTTGAGCATGTCCTGCTTTATAACCTCAAAGAGAACCTACCTGAGCATGAGTATCTAGTACCGTTGGATAAGGCTGAAATTGTCCGTTCTGGGAAGGATGTCACAATTCTCACGTACTCCCGGATGCGTCATCACGTTATGCAGGCGACAAAAGGATTGGAGAAGAAGGGCTTTGACCCAGAGGTTATTGATCTGATTTCCCTGAAGCCGATTGATTTTGAGACGATTGGGGCTTCCATTTGTAAGACTCATCGAGTAATCGTGGTGGAAGAGTGCATGCGAACTGCGGGAGTAGGGGCTGAAATCATTGCCTCAATTAACGATCGCTTCTTTGATGAACTGGATGCTCCGGTGTTGCGATTGTCTTCCCAGGACATTCCTACCCCCTATAACGGTAAGCTAGAAAGCCTCACAATCGTCCAGCCCCAAAAGATTGAAGAGGCTGTGGAAAAAATGATGGCATTGCAGGTTTAGAAACATGATGGGACGACAGCGATTGCTGATAGTACTGATATTGGGATTGGCGATCGCCGCGATTATCGTCATTACCCAAATCCCGACTCGCTTGGGGCTGGATTTACGGGGGGGGACGCAGCTCACCCTGCTGGTCCAACCGACGGAGAAAATTCCGCAAATTACGGATCGGGATATGGAAGGTGTCCAGCGGGTCATCTCGGGGCGTATCAATGAACTGGGGGTATCGGAAACATCGGTGCAACTGTTGGGCAATAATCAGCTCCTGATACAGCTCCCCGGCGTTAGCGATCCTGAGCAGGCCAAACGGGTCTTGGGCGAAACAGCCCAGCTCGAATTCCGGGCTCAAAAAACAGGCACTGAGCAACAGTTTCAGATTGAGAATCAAATTTTGCAGCAGCATCAGCTCGAGCTTGTCGCCTTACAACAGGCAAACGAGGCAGCTTTGGCGACCAACCAAACTGAGCCTGACGCTGATTCTGAAACCAATGCGGACTCAGAAACAACCAGACCGATAGAGCTTGAGACTCAACTGAAGGTCGCACAGGAAAATGTTCGCACCAGTAATGAGGCGATCGCTGCGTTATTTGAACCCGCCGGTGTAACGGGAGAAAGACTCACGGATGCCTTTGCCCAGCCGATGAGCAACAGCGGTTTGTGGGAGGTGGTAATCGAGTTTGATTCCCAAGGCTCGAACAACTTTGCAGATCTCAGCCGTAATATCGCTGGCACTGGCCGCAGTATCGGCATCTTTCTGGACAATCGCCTTATTAGCGCTCCTACGGTTAATGTGCAATATGCCGAAACCGGCATTACGGGGGGCGGGGCAAGTATTTCCGGCAGTTTCAATGCCGAATCGGCCAATGACCTGGCAATTCAACTCCGGGGCGGAGCCTTACCGTTGCCCGTAGAAGTGGTCGAAACGCGCACAGTGGGTCCTACATTGGGGCGCGATAGTATCGAGCGTAGCCTCTACGCAGCGATCGCAGGGCTGATTCTGGTACTTATCTTCATGGCGGTGTACTATCGCTTACCGGGAGTTTTGGCAGATATTGCTTTGGTCGTCTACGCAGTGCTTACTTGGGCTGTTTTCAACCTTTTTGGGGTCACGCTTACGCTGCCAGGAATCGCGGGCTTCATTTTGAGCATTGGCATGGCAGTGGACGCCAATGTGCTAATTTTTGAACGTACGCGCGAAGAGCTAAGGAGTGGTAAAACCCTCTACCGCTCAGTGGAATCAGGCTTTTATCGAGCGTTCTCCAGTATTCTCGATAGTAATGTCAC
>JBCBTQ010000162.1:0-13930 GCA_039818605.1 Cyanobacteria bacterium J06639_14
GCCACCTTCCAACAGCTCAATCGCCTTAGCGGGTTCGGTATTAATAATCGCAGCCGCACACTGCAACCCCGAATACGGTTGTGAGTGTCTTGGAGAAAACTTTGGGCGATCGCCCGGAGGTCGTCGAAGCTTACATTACGGGGTTGCAGTGTGCGGCTGCGATTATTAATACCGAACCCGCTAAGGCGATTGAGCTGTTGGAAGGTGGCAACTATTTTCGAGTCGAGAATGAGGTCCTGTTAACGGCATTTGAAACGCAGCCTTCACCGATTACCTTCACCCCCGATTTGGAGGCGGTGCAAACTGTGGTCGATAAGATGGTGGAGCTGAAATATATTGAGTCCGACGTGCCAGCCAAGGATATTTTTGATGTCACCATCGTTGAAGGATTAGAGCAGTAGGATGGCAATCAACCCAGGCAATCAGCAAATGGGGCCGCGATCGCTGCTGCCGATTGCCTGTGGTCTATTCTCCTGTGCCGTGTTGGTGGGGCTCTGGGAAATTGTCGGTAGCAATCCCGCCAATCCCATTACCCAAGTTTTGCCACCTCCTTCGCGATTTTTACCCGTTCTGTTTGAGAGTGATTTCAAGATTGGCTTAGGGTCCCAGTCGGCCTCTATTTATCAATCCATTGTGGTGACGCTCATTCGAGTATCGCTGGGAATGGCGATCGCCTTTGTTGGGTCAATTATTTGTGGGCTTTTAATCAGCTTGTCTAAATGGTCAGAGCTATTCATCTTGCCGATCTTAGGGTTGATTGCGCCCATTGCCCCCATCGCTTGGGTGCCGTTAGCCTTAGTGGTCTTTGGGGTGAGTAACTTAACCGCTGTCTTTATTGTCTTTATGGGGGTTTTCTTTACCCTGACCATTGCGACTGTGGCTGAGATTAAGCGCATTCCTGAGAACCTGTTGATGACGGCTCAAAATTTAGGGGGCGGTAACTTCAATCGCTGGCGCTGGGTCATTGTGCCAGCCGTGTTGCCTGGTGTGTTTACCCTGTTGCGCCTAAATTTCATTGCCGCTTGGATGGCAGTGTTAGCGGCTGAAATGACGGGCTTAAGGGATGGTCTGGGCACGGTCGTCATGACTGGGCGCAATCTCTTCAACAGCAACTTAATTCTGCTCGGGATCTGCATTATTGGAATTACTGGATTTGCGGTGGATCGCTTGCTTCTATTGATTCAGAAAAAGTTTTTCTGGTGGCAGGTGTAAGCGATGAAAACCGGCGATCGCCCCGTCCCCCATTTACCCACAACGCCCATCCTGTCCTGTCAAACCGTGACAAAACAGTTTGCGGCGGGGAAACAAGCAATCACGGTTTTAGCGGGCCTCAATCTAGATGTGGCTCAAGGCGACTTTGTCACCATTTTGGGGCAATCAGGCGGCGGCAAATCCACACTGCTCAAACTATTGGGGGGGTTTATTCCTCCCAGTCAGGGGCAGGTACTATTTCACGGTGTCCCCCTGAAAGGCATCACGCCCAAAATTGGGATGGTCTTTCAGGAAAATACCCTCTACCCCTGGTTAACCGTTGAACAAAATATTGGGTTTGGGTTTAAGGTCAGAGGCAAAAAGCCTGCCCAGTATCAGGCTCAGGTTCAGGATGTGCTGGCAAAGGTGGGGCTGGCCCATGCGCGTAGACAATATCCCCACCAGCTATCGGGAGGCATGAAGCAACGCGTTTCGATTGCTCGTTCCATTGCGGTGCAGCCCGATGTGTTGCTTTTGGATGAGCCGTTTTCGGCCCTGGATGTCCAATTACGTCGTCGCCTGCAGTCCTTTCTGTTTTCCATCTGGGAAGATACGGCTACGACCATGGTGTTGGTAACTCACAATGTGGAAGAAGCCATTTTGCTGGGTCAAAAACTGATTGTGATTGGGGACAAACCCGGTCGCATTATTGAAACGGTAAATATTGCTGAAGCCAGGTTCCGCGATCGCTACGATACTCATTTTTTAGAACTACAGCGTCATCTAGAAGGCGTGATTGAAGATGATGTCAGTACGCAGGAATTTTCTATAAAAGCAGAAGGAATCAGGCGTTAAAATTCAGGATTGCTGATTTCTCTTAGCTCGATATCGGGTGCTTAGTTGAATTCACCTTTCGTTTTGCGATGAAACTGATTGTGCTTTCAATGAATTCTGTTTTCTAACATCTTGACTCCCTGAAAGAGCGCATCAATGACCGGGTCTTAAGGCTGCACTCTGGCTGGATACTGAGCTTTGTGGATCTTTAGAATAGTTCTGGAGTTGAGGCGTTTAACCTCAGGATTACATTTCAGCGAATTCAGAAACGTCAGTAAATCTTGGTTGTCTTTGTAGATATATTCCAACATCAGGTTGAATTCGCCGGTCACCGAAGCAATATAGCTGATTGTTTCCATTTCCATCAGTTGATTGAGACTCGTATCGAGAAAAGCAGGCTCGACTTCAAGCTCTAGATACGCGACATTTTCATGTTTGACTTTGCCCGTATTAATAAATGCACTAATAGAAATAATGTCTTCATCGAGTAATCGCTTCACTCGATAACGAATGGTAGCTTCGGGAGAGCTAATGGAGCGGGCAATATCGCTGTAAGCAATGCGACCATTTTGCTGTAAAAGTTCAATAATTTTCAGATCTAACTGATCAATCTCATATCCTTTGATATCTGTAATTGATGAATCATTAGGAATTTTCAATAGATTGTCATCTTGGGGCGATCGCATTGCAGAAACACAGGGTGAGTACGTTATTGAATCATATCCCCTACACCACTCATCCACCCACCATCAACGACACTTTTGCCTGCCAAGAGCCCATGAGCATTTAATGTCTTGGGCTGGAAGTTTTCTGAATGTTTTGTCTGAGTTTATTTTCCTGTAGTTTATTGGGTGGTCTGAAGCGATTTTTGCCCGCTATCCGCATAAGACGAAGAAAGGTCGGGCATTCAAAATGGCTGGGCGCACTACAGGCCGCTGCATGACGAAGACCATCCCGCATCGTGGTGAGTTCTTTAATTTTCTTATCGAGTTCATCGGCCTTGGCTAAAAGCAGGGCGCGATTAATTTCAGGTCCTTCAGGCGTAAACATTTCAGCAATCTCATCCAGCGCAAAGCCGACACTCCGCCCCAAAGCGATGAGTGCCAATCGCTCTAGCACATTTGCACTAAACACACGGCGCAGACCATTACGCCCGGTTGACTGAATGAGTCCTTTTTCCTCATAAAACCGTAGCGTTGAAGCCGGTAACCCTGACGCTTTGGCCACCTCTGCTATATCCATGACAACACCTTTAGGCTCCGATACTTGAGTGCATCCCAGTTTTGCAAATGGCTCTCATCCCCCAACCCCTTCTCCCAAATTTGGGAGAAAGGGGGCCGGATAAAGTCCCGCTCCTCGTATTGGGGAGGGATTTAGGGTGAGGGCAAGATAGCTTGAATACACAATTGGGATGCCCCCCGATACTTGACTTCAAGTCAACTTGAATTCGTATTCTATCGCCTAGTCCCCCATGGCACGCTGCCGAATCGCAGTTGTGCGGCATGGGGTTTCCAAGAAGACAAGGATATCAATATGGAAACAAGCTTTTGGCAGCAGAAATGGGAACGCGGTGATATTGGGTTTCATAAAACACAGGCAAACCCACTCCTGGTAAAACATGTCAATCAATTAATGCTGCCCCAAGGTAGTCGCATATTTCTACCCCTGTGTGGCATGACACTCGATATTAGCTGGTTACTAGCTCAGGGGTTTCGAGTCGCGGGTGTGGAGCTGAGTCCCTTCGCCATTAATGAACTGTTTGAAGCCCTTAAACTGGAGCCCCAAATCACTACAGACTCTGATTTTCTTCACTACAGTGCTAAAGATATTGACATCTTCGTGGGAAACATTTTTGACCTATCGGCTGCATATCTTGGACCTGTCAACGCAATTTATGATCGCGCTGCTTTAGTTGCGCTACCAGAAGAAACAAGACCAAAATACGCTTCACACCTCATACATTTGACCCATGCAGCATCACAGCTACTGATTTCCTATGAATACGATCAATCGTTGATGGCTGGCCCCCCGTTTGCCATCAAAAAATCTGAAATTGAGCGGCTGTATGGTGCGACATATCAATTACAACCGATCGAACGTCAAAATATCGCGGGCGGTTTAAAGGGCAAAGTCGTATCAGCGGAGTCTGTTTGGTTGCTGCAACAGGGCCGTTAAGACTCTTTCCACACACCATGGCTACACATCACAAATCTGTCGGGGCACAGGGCTGTGCGCCCTGGCCAAAACGTGTACGGAATCGGTATAACTCGGGCCACTGGTAAAGCTTTTTGTTGGCGATCGCGATACCGCTGGGAGCTATTTTCCCAAGTCGGTTAGAGGTATTTAGCTAATTTTAGGGACTGGATTTTTATGCTGAGGATTGAATGGATAACGCTGTACATTGCATTGGGTGCCCTTGTGGGTTTTATGGCGGGTTTACTGGGGGCTGGCGGTGGCGGCATACTGGTGCCTCTGCTGACCTCCATGTTCACCTACCAGGGCATGAGCACCGATAACGTTGTTCATGTGGCCGTAGGAACATCGTTAACGTGCATGATCATTTCTTCAGCGGCGAGTGCTCGTGCCCATGCGTCGCGAGGTAATGTCGAGTGGCCGATTGTGCGCGGGATGGCACCGGGAATTATTCTGGGGGCCTTTCTGATTACCCAAGGGGCTGCCAATCTAGAGTCAGCGTTCATTAGCCTGTTTTTTGCCCTATTCATGGCACTCATCGCAGCGCAAATGTTTTTTGTCTGGCACCCCAAGCCCAGTCGCAAACCACCGACCCTGCGTGGATTAATTAGCGTCGGCTTTGGGATTGGTTCGGTATCGGCACTCGCTGCCGTGGGTGGAGGTTTCCTGACGGTAGCCTATCTGGGCTATAAAAATGTGAGCATGAAAAGCGCGGTTGGCACGGCATCTGCCATTGGATTTGCCATTGCGATCGCAGGCACGGTTGGCTATGTGATAAGTGGTTGGTCCCGCACCTTGAGTGATCCCTACACGCTTGGGTTCATCTACTTGCCAGCATTTGTGGCTATCTCGCTAACCAGTTCGGTGGTGGCTCCCTATGGGGCACGTTGCTCTCACAGGTTATCCGAAAAATTCTTGAAGCGGATCTTTGCCCTCATCGCGTTGTTACTAAGTATCAAGATGCTAATGTCATTTCACTAGCCATCTCCCATCCACACGCGCACCACTTTACCCTGGAGCGATTGCCCCCAGAATGGCGTATTCATAGCGGGTGAGCGCAGGGTGTCTTTTGCCACGGGCCAGACAAGTTCTGGGTCAAACAGAAACGCTTCAACGGGTTGCCCCGTTGTGAGGCGGCTAGATGGGATGTCAAGACATTGAGCAGGGCGTAAACTCAGGGCTTGTAAGAGTTCCAAGGCAGTCCATTGCTCCGCCGTAACGAAGCGCTGCCAGAGGGCGGCAAAGGCGAGTTCCAAGCCAATGACACCCGGAGGCGCATCCTGGAAAGCGACCGTCTTTTCTTCGTAGGTATACGGGGTGTGGTCGATCGCGATCGCATCAATCACACCGGTCTTAACACCTTCAATTAGAGCCGCTTGGTCAGACGGATTGCCCAAGGGAGGCGCTAAGCGCAGATTGGGATCATAGCTGAGGACATCCTGGGTCGAAAACAGGAGGTGCATCCAGGTCGTGCTCGCGGTAATAGGGAGTCCGGTTGCTTGGGCTTGGGCAATCAGCTCGACGCTCCGTTCAGTTGAGATCCGCATCAGATGGACCGGCGTCCCAGTTTCCCGGACAAGTTCGAGCAGGGCTGCTAGGGCTGCCGTTTCGGCAGCAACGGGACTGCCGGTCAAACCTGCCATCAGGGTTAAAGCGCCATCACGGGCAATACTATCCCCGGCCAATGCCTGATCACAGGGCCAAAGTGCCACTGGACAGTTGAGGGGCTTAACATATTCCAGTAAACGTCGGACCAAAACTGGGTTTGTGAGGGGGCAACCATCCGCCAGACCTGCCAGAGAGAGCGATCGCATCTGGACAAGTTCCGCCAGTTCCGTCATCTTTTCACCCTGGGTTTGCTGGGTTAGCGCCGCCCAAGGCAACAGGTAAGGCTGTGGCTTGGTGGGTAGTTCACAGGCGCGATCGAGCAAATGGCGGAGGGTGCCGGGGTGATCCAGAGCGGGTCGTGTATTGGGCAAAATGCCTAATCGTGTGAAGCCCCCGGCGATCGCGCCTGCCATCAGCTCGGCCAGCGTCTCCCGTGACTCGTGACCAGGGTCGCTGCTGTGGCTATAAAGATCCACCAAACCCGGTGCCAGCAACTTCCCCGTGGCATCAATAATTTCGACCGCATCGGAGGGTACCGGCAGATGCGGGGCGATCGCTTGGAACACCCCGTCCACTATCAATACATCCGTTACCTGATCGAGTTGTGAGCTGGGATCTAGCAGTCGCACCTGTTGCAGTAACGTGCTCACCATCGCTTTAGAGCGCGCCTGCGGCAGTCTTATCAAAGATGCTACCGGACAGGTGAATGGTAATGTTAGCGGCACTTAATACAGGGGCACTGTCCACGCCATCGGGGTAGTCAATGACGCTGACCCCTCCATTGCCTTGCTTAAAGTTCCAGAAGGAGGCGGGTCCTAGCCCGACAGTATGGCAGAGAATCGCCTTGTTAATGGCGTCATGGGCCGACACGAGTACAGTGACAGACGCTTCGGTCCCGCTGTACTTAGCCACGATGTCCTTCCAGGTGGCGATCGCCCGCTCCCAGACCTGATCGAGATTTTCGCCACCATTACCAGGCATTTGCACCGTTTCGGGTTGCTGCTGCCATTGAGCTAACATGCCGGGATAACCTGACTCAATCTCGTGTTCGTAGAGTCCTTCCCATTCGCCATGGCCAATTTCTTTCAAGCCATCAGTCGTATCCAGCGTGATATCTGGATGATGACGCAGGATGATTTCAGCAGTCTCCTTGGGACGCGATAGGGAACTCGTCACAGCGGCATCAATTTTCACGTCCTTAAGAAATTCAGCCGCCTGTTCACCCTGGCGTTTCCCATTGTCATTCAAAGGAATATCAATCTGCCCTTGGAAACGCTTTTGACGATTCCATTCTGTTTCACCGTGACGCACCAGCAGCATGCGCGGTCCTTTGTAGCGCGATCGCATGGTCGGCAAGGTCTCACCCATGTGGCTGGTCAGGTTCATGGTTTCTAACTGCACACCATCGCCCAAACTCTCGGAACAATTCAGGACGCTAATGGCACAGTTGGCTTGATGGAGGTTTTCGTGTCGGTCGGGGCCGAGACCGAGGGCCGTCCCAATTAAGGCGCGATTGATGGCGCTATGAGCCACAATCAAGATCGTTTGGCCTGGGTGCTTTGGGAGGGTATCTTGCCAGAACTGGGCCGCGCGATCGTAGAGCGATCGCACTGGATAAAACTCGGTGCCATCCTCTAAGGTCATCTTGCAGTTGGCAGGATCGTGATACCAGGCATCAAAAATCTCAGGATTCTGTGCCTTCGCCTCTTCAAAAGACAGCCCTTCCCAGATGGGCAAGTCAATTTCTTTAATCGTATTGACGGTTTCAGGAGCGGGGATGCTGGGGATTTCGGCCTGGAGGACTTCGACAATGGTGGCTGCCGTCTGAGCCGCTCGCTTCAGAGGACTGGCATACACATGATCAAAGGCAATACCTGTCAGGGCTGCCCCGACCTGTTTGGCCTGAGCAATGCCCAGGTCTGTCAGTGTGGAAACATCAATCTGCCCCTGAATCAGTTTCTTCAAGTTATAGGTACTCTGACCGTGCCGAACGATGATGACGCGTGTTTTCAAGACGTTTACCTCCCCCTGCGTAAAAGCCAGTCTGATTTTATCTTGTTGGGGCGAGGCATTTGAGCAAAGCGCTCCATGATTGATACGACGTTATTGATCAAATATTCAGCCCGTGCGAACTGTGATGGTTCGTGGTGGGTTGTTCGCTGTTTATCCTGCAGCAGATGTGCAGGGATACAAGACCCTCACGTTTCATCCTGTCTTTGTCTCGTAAAGCACAATCAACTGACCATCGAAATCATGGAATCCTTGCTCGATGAATTTGAGATTGGGTGGGGCGGTGAAGTAACTGGGTGCAACAATGGTCAGCCCCAATGTCTTAACTTGGTCAATAATGGGCGGCACATCGCTGACTTGAATGACGATGCCGATCGCGTGCGGCGGCGATCGCTCCGGCAAGGCAACCCCTTTCACCTCGGTCAAGGCTAATGCCCGTGATTCATGCTCGGTACTCAAGGCGGCAAACGTCAGCCTGGCTTGTGCGGGGATTTGAAACACTGTGTAGAGATAGGACTCGGGCGAGGCTTCCCCCACATAATCCAACCGAAAACCCAAAATATCGCGGTAGAGCTGGAGCGATCGCTCCAAATCCGATACCAGCAAACACGGACGCTTCAAATGTAGTCCAGCTTTCACGAGCGACATATGTTTCCACCCTAGTCATCTCTATATCTCTAAGGCATAAAAGGATCGCTGGCTACTAACTTGAGGTGTGAGATAGGAGACAGGAGATAGGAGTTAGGAGGCAGGAGACAGGCGTTAGGAGTTAGGAGGCAATTCCCTAGTACCAGTACCCTGCGGCAGAAATACCGCCACGCTCCCAACCACCCAACCACCCTGCCACTCTTCCACCCTGCCACCCTGTCGCTCTGCCACCCTGCCACCCTGCACCCTGCCACCATCGAATTAACTTACGCCGTCGAGTACCAGCGAATTCTGGCAACGTTTGGCTGAGGGCTTGCATTGAAACCTAGATGCGACCATGCCGGATCCTTACCGACTGACATTACATGCTTGATGGTCTTGGAAGATTTTTGACAGTTTGTCGATCTTAGACGTACTGTATAAAAGTGTCTAATATCGAGCAACGTTACCTTCACCTTTTTCCAGTTTGCGAAGGCATCGGGGCGTGGTTGTATCCCCATGCTGAAATCGTTCTCCATGACTTAGAGAGCGATACGATTGTGCGGATATGGAATAACATCTCTCGTCGCAACATCGGCGATGCTTCGCTCATTGAAGAAGATGTTCAATTGCCCAAGGAAGCAGATATCTATGGCCCCTATGAAAAAGTAAATTGGGATGGGCGAAGGCTGAAGTGTGTCAGCAGTGTGGTTAAAGACAATTTGGGTCAGCGCATCGGCTTGCTTTGCTTGAATCTTGATATCTCAAGCTTTGATGCCCTGCAAGGATTTATCACATCCTTCACATCGGTGGCCAGTTCGATGCCTCCCGTTCTGAGTAAGCGCGACTGGCGTGAACAAATCAATGAAGTTCTGCATCTCTTTTTAAAAGAAAAGAATGCCACTCTCGAAGTGCTGGCGCGATCGCAAAAAATTGCGGCCATTCAGTTTTTAGATGAACACAATTTATTTGCGACTCGTAATGCGGCTCAGCATGTCGCTAACGTTTTAGGTGTGTCAAGAGCCACTATCTATAACTGGCTCAATAAAGCTAGGCAAAAATGATGAAGCTAAGACCATTTCGGATCGAAGAGTATTACGCCAAATACGAGTTTAGTGTGCAGTATATGCTCTCTAGCTCCGATGCTCAGTCACGGCAACTCGTCGATCTGTTTGAGTGGGAACCGACTGCCAGAGAAAGGCTGGATACTCTTTGGTTGGGGTACACAGAGGCACCAGGTGCACGCTACCTGCGTGAAACTATCGCAACACTTTACCAAAAGATTAGTGCCGATGATGTCTTGGTAACAGCAGCAGCCGAAGAAGCCATCTTCATTACGTATCAGGCACTTATCAACCGTGAGGATCACGTTATCGTCGAAACCCCTTGCTATGAATCAGCCTTAGAGCTAGCACGGAGTACAGGGGCAACCGTCTCGGAGTGGGCGCGATATTTCGAAGACGGCTGGGTCAATGATTTCGAGAGTCTGATGAAACTCATTAGGCCCAATACTAGATTCATCTACATCAATACGCCCTCAAATCCGACCGGCACATTAATGGATAAAGAGGTCTTTATTCAACTCATGGCGCTAGCAGAGGAGCAAGGCATTATTGTGTTTTGCGACGAAGTTTACCGAGAACTTGAGCATGATCCTGCGATGCGTTTACCGGCTGCCGCTGACCTCTATTCAAATGCGATTTCCCTAGGCTCCATGTCAAAAAGTTATGGCTTACCGGGTCTCCGAACAGGCTGGTTGGTGTGCCGCAACCCAGAGATTATCAAAAAGCTCCTGAGCTTCAAGTTTTATACCTCAATATGTAACAGTGCTCCCAGTGAGTTTATGAGTGATCTCGCCCTAAGACATCGAGATAAACTGCTTAAGCGAAACCTGGATATTTTGCACCATAATTTACCCCTCATGAAGGACTTTATCGCCAAGTATGCCGATATCTTTTCATGGGTTGAACCTCAGGCCAGTCCCATTGGATTTCCCAGGGTCAATATTACTGCAGACGTTATGCATTGGTGCGAAAAAATTGCGCACGAAATCGGTGTTTTATTATTACCTGGAAGTGTGTACGATCGCCCCCAACATATTCGCCTGAGTTATGGACGCAGCGATATGCCAGAAGCGCTGCATCGCTTCGACACCTACCTCAGTCAATGACATATTGCCGTACCCGTTTGCGGAAGTTTCGGAGGGCAGGGCTTCGACCCATCGCGATACTTTGCTCAAGGACCTCTGTCACCCAATCTAAAATGGGAAATTCTGAAAAGGTTGGACTCGTAGTTGTGGCCTGATACTGACTGGCTGCGAGGGTGTAGATATTCAATTGCCCCCTTTCATATAGCCAAAGCTCAGGTACTCCAAGCGCTGCATAAGCCGCTAGCTGAGTTTTGGCTATAACATCCACTTCAATCGCCAGGTCAGGGGGCGGATCGACTGTTAAATCAATACGCCGTTTGCCTCGCATTTTTTCCTGATTCTGGATGTAAAAGCACTGATCGGGCTCAATCCCGCTCTCCATAGTTTCTTGCTTAAAGGTGGTAGAGCCGAAACACTCACAGTCGATTTCGAGTTCATCTAGCAGACTTTTGATCAGATCACCGATGAGTTCTTTATCCACTTCATGTTCTGGAGAAGGCATTCTAATTTCTAAGGTGCCGTAGCTATAAGCGATACGTGAGGAGCGAGATTCCCCCAATTCTTCCAGAATTTGTTCGAATTGTTGCCAATTCAGATGCTGAATCAGCAGCCGTTGTCCTACCGGAATATCCAGTTGTCGAAGTTGGAGCGTAATCATCCTTGGTTAGTGACGACTATACTAAAGTTGCATCAGCTGCCTTTATCTTAGGTGGATGAAAACGGGAAACGGTGATCAATATGATTGCAATCGCCCCCATCAAGTCCCTACCCGATGGCTCGGTGGCGACTATTCCGATGAGTTGGGCAGAGTATGAACAATGGGTTGCGGACCGAGGCGATCGCAGTATTCCGCGACTTAAATATACTTATGGCAAGTTGACCCTCAAAATGCCAACTTTCGAGCAGGGCCAACTAGATGCGATCGTGGCTGATTTAATCGTTGCCATCCTTAATCAGCAATTGCGCGATTATATTCGGACGACACCCGTCACGCTGCAAATTCCTGAACAAGCAGGTATTGAACCCGATCATTGTTTTTGGCTCCGTAATTGGCAGGCTGTTAATAGCAAAAGGCGCATTGACCTGGCAATCGATCCACCGCCTGATATTGCCATTGAGGTGGATGTCACGAATTTCACGAATATTGCCGACTATGTACTCTTCAAAGTTGCTGAAGTATGGCTTATTCGGGGCAATACTCTGGAAATCTTTGCCTTAGTGTCTGGGAGGTATGTTCAAACCGATGGGAGTCAGTTTTTTCCAGGGGTTAATGTGCCAGTCCTTTACCAGCAGGTTATGACTGCGATCGCCAATGGCGCTAGTCCTCCCAGGGCTATTCGATCAGTCATTTGAGCCTGCAAGTGGTTGGTTAACCTGGCTAGGAATATTGGCTATTTTGCTGGATAAGCTTGGCAATGAGCCCCGTCCAGCCAGTTTGATGGCTAGCGCCAATGCCAGCCCCATTGTCGCCGTGAAAATATTCATAGAACAGAATATAGTCGCGCCAGTGGGGGTCTTGCTGAAAGGGGTGAATCCCACCGTAGACCGGACGATAGCCGTTTTCATCCGGCAGAAAAATGCGCGTTAGGCGGCGAGAAATTTCCGCTGCAACCTCCCAGAGATTCATCCAGTTGCCGGACCCCGTAGGACATTCCACCTTAAAGTCATCCCCCAGGTAGTGATGGAACTTCTGGAGGGACTCAATCAGCAAATAATTGACCGGGAACCAGATGGGACCGCGCCAGTTGGAGTTCCCCCCAAACAGCCCACTACTGGACTCAGCGGGTTCGTAGTGGACGGCAAATTCCTCCCCGTTGGCGTTGAAGCGATACGGATGGTCGGCATGGTAGCGGGAGAGTGCTCGGATGCCGTAAGGACTCAAAAATTCGTTTTCATCCAGGAGCTTGGTCAAGATGCGCCGTAGTTTATCAGCAGGTTCTAACCGACCTAAGGTGACGTAGCACAGGGCTAACATCCGGCGGGCACCAACCCCTGCTGTTTCCATGCAAGCGACGTTTTTCTTAAGTCTGGGGCGGTTATTAATGAACCACTCGAGCCGTCCCTTAAAACCAGGCACTTGATTGAGCAACTCAGGCTCCAGGGTCATCACAGCAAAGAGGGGAATCAGCCCTACCATCGATCGCACCTTCAAGTGCTGGCGATCGCCGTTGGGAAAATGCAGAACATCGTAAAAGAAACCATCCTCGTTATCCCAGAGCTGGGCCCGATCGGCACCGATATTGTTCATCGCATCAGCAATGTAGATGAAGTGCTCAAAGAACTTGGTAGCCATGTCTTCATACACCGGATTGTCTTGCGCTAGCTCCAGGGCAATGGTGAGCATGTTCAGGCAATACATCGCCATCCAGCTAGTACCGTCAGACTGCTCAATGTAGCCACCTGTCGGCAAAGGAGCACTGCGATCGAACACGCCGATGTTATCCAATCCCAGGAAGCCCCCCTCAAATACGTTGCTGCCGTCCTGATCTTTGCGGTTCACCCACCAGGTAAAGTTCAGCAGCAGCTTTTGGAAGACTCGCTCCAGGAAGACGCGATCGCCTTTGCCTTTCAGCTTCTGCTCAATTTTATAGACGCGCCAGATAGCCCAGGCATGAACGGGAGGATTCACATCGCCAAATGCCCACTCATAAGCCGGAATTTGGCCATTGGGGTGCATGTACCATTCCCGCGTCATGATATCGAGTTGGACCTTGGCAAAGTCGGGGTCGATTGCGGCCAGCGGAATACAATGGAAAGCCAGGTCCCAGGCAGCAAACCAGGGATACTCCCACTTATCCGGCATGGAGATGATGTCACAGGCTTCCAAATGATGCCATTGACGATTGCGTCCCTGTTTGCGGCCATGGGGCGGTTCTGGCATCGCCGTATCCCCCTGGAGCCAGTGAGTTACATCAAAGTAGTAGTACTGTTTACTCCACAGGAGCCCGGCAAAGGCTTGGCGCTGCACGGCGTGCTCCTCCGCACTCATCGGGAAGGGCGTGACGGCCTGATAGAACGCATCCGCTTCTTGCTGGCGCGTGTGCAGCAAAGCAGCAAAGTCATCAAAGGGCTGGGCTAGCTGAGCCTGGTTGCTCAGGCGGAGGCGGATTTGGCGACTTTCGCCAGCAGCCAAAGACAAGGTGTAATGGGCTGCGGTTTTGGTGCCGACGCGATCGGGGTTAACGGCAGCCGTATCGCCCTCAACAACGTAGCGATGAAAGGCATCCTTAACATAGGGGGTGGGATTATCGACACCAAAGAGTGCCTGATAATTCGTGTCGTTTTCAGTACATAAAATCGTGTTGGCTGGCCCCTCCC
>JBCBTQ010000163.1:0-13852 GCA_039818605.1 Cyanobacteria bacterium J06639_14
GGACGCACCTGAGTAAACCTATTAAGGGAGTAAGAATTTCACCACAAGTATACCTCGTCAGAGTGGTAAACGCTGTAGCTTTGCATCGAACTTGTTTAACTATCTAGTGCCTGAAACGGGCACTTACTATGCAGCTGTCACAACGGCTGGTAATGAGCCGATTCTTGAGCTAGGTCAGGTGAATCAACTACTTGGCTTCGAAGAAACTGGTCTGGCCAATGTTGCCTATGACATCACCGTTGATGCCCAAGATGTACCGACAACAGCACGGCTGTTTGATATTGCCCTGGAGGTTGCCCCTGACAATCCTATTGGTAACGTTCTCATTGATGGGGATGAGGTTTTATTCCTTGACCTCAACGGCACCCGAAATACGGATATTACCGGCGTATTGCCCATTGAAGTGAATGCAGAGGATGTGAATTCTCCCGAAAATACCCTGGATAATACCCTGGTGTTTGAAGATACGCTGAGTTTTAACCTCGATCTTTTCGACTTCATCCTGGATTTTGACGAGCCGTTTGCCTCGACTGAGGTGGGTGATATTGTCGACAGCTTAGAAACATCCGGTATTACGGCTATCATCCCTCCCGATCAGCTAATCCAGCGGATTGTCTTTAGTGAACAGTTCATTGATGAACAGGTGAGCAGCGATGACGGCGAGACCCTTGTCGGTAGCAACTTCCGCGTCAGCATCGATGGTCAGGGCGGCGATGACACCCTTGCTGGTGGTCTGGGGGACGACCTAATTCTCGGTGGCGATGGCGATGATGTGTTACGAGGTGACCTGAATGAGAGAAGTCCTCAAGACGGTGGTAATGGCGGCAACGACATCATCTTTGGGGGCGAGGGTAGCGATCGCATCGGCGGTAAGGCTGGTAACGACATTCTCAGCGGTGACGCAGGTGATGACTTCATCTGGGGTGACGATGGCGATGACATCCTCATGGGCGTCACCGGCAACGACATCCTCACAGGCGACAACGGCTCCAGCGGTAGCGGCAGCGACACCTTTGTTTTTGGTAACGGTGACGGTACCGATACCATTACCGACTTCGAGGTCGGCATCGACTTCATTGGTCTGGTAGAGGGTGAACTGGTGTTTGAAGACTTGAATTTCACCCAGGACGGCGACAACACTCTGCTCGGCGTATCGGACAGCGGCGAAACGCTGGCGATTCTGAACGATGTTCAAGCTGCGGCGCTCGATGCCAGTAGCTTTGTGATTGTGCCGGACGTGTCGAATCCCAGTGAGGCACTGGCATTGATCTAAATCCAGCATTCCTGAAAATCACACTTGAACCATTGACCCAGCTGTCGTAACACAATGATGACAGCTGGATTTTCTTATGCATGGAAATCGTCACGCCAAATTGCCCTGAGCCTCAGACGAGTGCTAAGACATCACCAAACTTACAAATTTTGCAAATCTCTAAGACACCGCCGAAAATACTTACAACGCCCATTTTTCTTATACTAGCTACTCCCTGCTCCCTGCTCCCTAATTATCACCATGACCATTAGACTGACAGATGCTGAAGTTGAGGAACAATATCAAGAAGCTGACGAAGAAGAGCTACAGTTCGACCCCTCAGATCAGCTAGATATCACCTTGAAGTACGATGCTCGATTTTCGCAAGGCTGGCTACGAAGAATTGATTTAAGAGAAGGCCTTCGTCTAGAAATCGATCAATCTCAAGCTATTGATCGACTGCTAATTAATTGTTCTGGTGGAGAAGATTCTCGCGTTTATTGTAACTTTCTACTCTCAGGGAACGCGCAATGGATATTGAATGCTAAACCTCATGCAACTTTACTGAACTACGCTACTGGACAATACTCTTTGGTGAGTAATGGTTTATATCGTCAAAAAACTGACGACTATGAGATACAACCCTGGTTCTCCGTAGCAATTGAAATTCATTCTAAAATACTGTGTTCTTTTGCTAAGTCTTCAGAGGGAGAGCTACCTAAACACCTTCAGCATTTGGTTAAACCCCTAAGCCAGGAGATTTATATGCGCTCTGCAGACATTCAGCCAATGATGGCTATAGTGCTGCAGCAGATTTTGCACTGTCCTTACGTGGGGATGATAAAGCGAGCGTACCTGGAAAGTAAGGCAATTGAAATTATTGCACTGGTGCTAGAGCATGAGGCGGCGATTCGACAGGGAGAAATTAAAAAGGGCGTGCTCAAGCCCGACCAGCTGGAGAGAGTACACTATGCCAAAGAAATTTTACTACGCGACTTGAGCAATCCGCCGACTTTGACAGAGCTGACCCAGCAGGTAGGGTTGAATGCCTTTACGCTAGAGCAGCAATTTCGCCAGGTGTTTGGCAACACTGTGTTTGGACATCTACAAACCCATCGTCTAGAAGCTGCCAAGCAACTATTAGCCGAGCAAGATATCAGTGTTGCGGGGGTAGCCCGGCGAGTAGGTTATGCAAGTACAACGTCATTTACGAAGGCATTCAAGCATCGGTTTGGGGTGACGCCGAAGGGACATCAAAAGAGATGCCGAACTTGATTTGGGATAAAAAGACCTTACTTTGGGATAGAAAGACCTTACTTTGGGATAGAAAAAATACTGTAAATCCCCGTATGATTGCTGAGAACTTATCCCATTAGTGATGCCAATGATGCTCGACTGAGAGATGAGGATCGAAACTGCGCAGCTCAACATCTAGCAAACTATCAGTAGAGCTAGATTCTCCCAGCCTCTATGATCGCTACTGCTTATACATAAGTTTTTGGTTGATCACATTCAGTTTTGCAGGCCCCCTAAATCTCCCAAATTTGGGGGATTTCCGGTCGGGTGCCCCCCAGAGTTGGGGGCGCAGGGGGCCAAATGCAGCATTGTGAGGGTAATCCAGAGAGGTGTATAAACAGCAGCTCTGTAATTGAAAGGAGCTGGGAGGATTTCCAAATGTTTACGCTTAATTGACATTTATTTGCATCGCTGTGGGAGCACTACCCATACGGAGTTTTTCCGACGATGACTCAAGTCAGTCTTTCTACCTCCACCACCTTTGACGGTGATCTCAACGCCCTCGTCGAAGACCTGGGGACGGCCTTAACCGTACGCTTTGATTTAGACGAACCCGCCCCCGCTGGGGGACTGAAGGTCTATATCGACAGCGATGTTGAGCAAATCTTTAACCGACTCGATTTGCCGGGTGCGATCGCTAATCCCCAAACAGAAAATCTCAACCTGTTGGCCACCCAAACTAACTTTGATAACTCGGGATTGGCCGTTGAGATTGCCCCAGGCGCGACTTTTGCTACGGTGACGCTCAGTGTATTTGATAACCCCGAGCCGGATACGTTTTTGCCAGAAACGTTTGATGGCCGGGTAGATGCCGTCTTTTCCCTGCTCACGGCAGATCAGATTGCGCCCGAAGACCAGAGCAGCATTACTGGGGTCAGCGATTACACCATTGACCCAACGGCAGCCAGCAGCACGGTGATCTTTGTCGATGAGGCCAGCCAGCTCATGGATACAGAGCCGCCCACGGAACCGCCGATGACCGATGGTCTTCAGGTGAGTCTATTCACTGGCCCCGGCTACCTGATTGAGGATGAAGGCACCGTCAGTGCCCATGCTTTTCTTGCGACTGGTGGCGTGATTCCTGAAGAGGGATTGGTCGTCTCAGTCGATGCACCCAACCTGAGCGAGTTTGACTTAGCGGGAGTTTCCGTAGAAGGGGGTGAAATAGTTGCTGTCCGTGATGGTGGGTTTGACCTCCGGATGACAGAATATACCACTCTCGTGAACCTGCCTATTGCCGATGATGGCGAAACTGAAACCGGGGAAATTGCGAGTTTTAGCTTGGCTGCGGGAGACGGCTACGAGATTGTTGCCGACTACAGTGGTGATAGTTTTAACCTGGTCGATACGCGATCGGATATTCCGCGAGGAGAGGTGGGTGAGGCAGACGACACCATTTCCCTCGCCACCGATACTCAAATCAGCCCTGAAAACCCCACATTTTCTAGCAGTGGTTCCGTTTACTTTGATATTGGCAATCGCTACCTTAACGAAGATGGCACCTACACCTACATCGACGCCACTGAAGATGTTGATTTTTACAAGGTGGAGTTAACTGCTGGAGAGACCATTGCCATCGAAACCTTTGAGATCGAAGGCAATCCCGATCCCTTTGGTAATGGTTTGGAGCCGGGTCTGATGGTATTTGATGCCACCGGAAATCAAGCGATAGATTACGCGATTACTGACTTTACTACTGCACCATTCAAACTGTTTGGTGGCAGCCTTGACCCGTTCGATGAAAATCGAACCAATACCTACACAGAATTTACGGCTCCTGAAGACGGCACTTACTATGTCGCTTTTGGTGGATGGGGTAACGTTTGGAACTATCCAGGAGTTGTATCGGATGGGATAGGTATATATGACCCGTTTGTGGAAGGTTCCAGTAGCTCCTATGGTGTGGGGAACTATGACATCGAAATTGACCTCCTGACTGAGGACAACCCCCGCAAAACCGCTACGCCAACGCCCCCGGTGAGTAATCCAGGGGTAAGCGAACCACCCACCCTGGCTTTGAGCGCTAACCCGGTAACTACCGACAGCGAAGGAAACTTCACCAATGCCGTGGTGGAGCATATCGAACTTGGGGGACTTTCGAGTACCACCTTTACCATTCGCGCCGATGGCGACATTCCGGAAGGAGGCATTGAGTTTGTCCTCAACAGTGATGCCAATCTGTTTGAGTACACTTCAATTCTTCAACAGTTCGTTTTACCCACCACCATTGGTGGCCAATCCCTCGGAGCTTTTTACAATCAAGACGGCATTCCCACAGGAATTCGGCTGCGCATTGACGAACCGACAATGACGGTAACCTTGCAAACAGCCTTTAATCAAACCTGGTATACAGATTTCATTGGAAATGTGATCGACGAGTTTGAGCCTTTAGAAACCGATGGCCTCGAAGATGTCACCTTCTTCTTGCAACCTGGGGAAGGTTATGAGGTTGCTGCCGATGCCGGAAGCACAGAGGTAACTTATTATGATTCTCTTGCCGATGTGCCAGCCTCTACAGTTGGAGGAGACACTGTTCCCCAAGTGGGCGTTAGCATCAGCGAAACGGAGTTAATTGAAACCGAAGGCACTGAAACCACCATAACCTTCACTTTATCCGAGCCCCCACCGGAAGATGGGGTAGTGGTTTATTTAGATAGTTCGCAAGACCCATTGGTGGGCAGCGTCCTCAGCCAGTTTAATGTTTTGGAAGCGGAAATTACAGGCGGTAATTTCCCCGTTCCCAATGGCGATTCTTCCGGCTTTTTCTTTACGATTACCGAGCAAACTGCTTCCATTACCGTGTCCGTTTTTGATGAATTAACGGTGCCCGACATTAACCCCTTTGCTGTACAAGAAGGGATTCTCGGGGTCAACTTTGCTCTCCAGCCCCAAGCAGGCTACACCATAGACCCAGATGCCAGCGAAATTAGCCTCACCATAGCTGACAATCCTGATTCCAAGAATCAAGTGGTTTTGAGCGGTGAGCCTGAGACCCTGGTAGAGTCAGAGGGTACCGTAGGCGTGCATACTTTTACGGTTAGTAATGACTTGCCATCCGAAGGCATCACAGTTAGCGTCAGTACTCCTGATTTAAGTGAGTTTGATTTGGATGCCATTGAAGTGAATGGGGGTAGCATTGCTGAGGTGCGCTCCGATGGCTTTGACTTCACCATTACGGAACAGATCGCCACTATTGGTTTGCCAGTTTTGGATGATGGGATATCCGAGGGTAGTGAAACGGCAACCTTTACTCTAGAACCAGGAGACAGCTACGAGACTAATGTGGATGGTGCCGACATCGCCACCTTTATTCTGGCGGATAGCGTAGATGAAGTGAGCGTGCCTGAGGAGATTGAAGGTAACGGTACCTTAGCAGAAGCCAATGCTCTGGGGTTGAGTGTTGATAATCCTGTTACCTTTTTGAACGGTTTTATTGCCGGCGATTTTTTCTACGATCCGTCTGAAGATGTCGATTTTTATACTTTCGATTTAGAAGCGGGACAAACTGTCAGCTTAGATATCGATTCTAGTGAGTGGAACACTTTAGAGGTTTTTGAATACCCTGTCATATTTCCAGCACTGAATGAGGTGCAGACTCCTGACACTGAACTACGGTTATTTGATGCACAGGGTAACGAGTTAGCTGCCAATAATGACGGTGCTGCCCCTGGTGAAGACTTTTCTCGCGATCCTTATCTTGAGTTCACGGCTGAAACGGCAGGCACCTACTATGTTGGTGTCAGTGCCCTTGGCAATCGCAACTACGACCCCTATATAGATAGAAGTGGTAGTGGTTGGACCTTTCCTGAGGTGGGTGTGTTCTATGGTCCCTACGAACTAACAGCGACGCTTACTGAGAGCACCATTGAGTTCGATATCGTGGGTACCGAGGATGCTGAAACCTTAGTCGGGGATGCTGAAGACAACAACATCGAGGGTCTGGGTGGCGATGACACGATCGCGGGTGGCCTCGCTAATGACCTGATCCTCGGCGGTGACGGGGATGATGTCTTGAGGGGCGATCGCAACTCTCGCTCCACCCAAGACGGTGAACCCGGTGGTGATGACATCATCTTTGGCGGTGAGGGCAATGACCGCATCGGCGGCAAAGCCGGTAACGACATTCTCAGCGGCGATGCAGGTGATGACTTTATCTGGGGTGACGACGGTGACGACATCCTCATGGGTGTCACCGGCAACGACATCCTGACCGGGGATAACAGCTCCAGCGGCAGCGGTAGCGATACCTTCGTCTTCGGTAACGGCGACGGCACCGACACCATCACGGACTTCGAAGTCGGCATCGACTTCATTGGTCTGGTGGAGGGTGAACTGGTGTTTGAAGACTTGAGTTTCACCCAGGACGGCGACAATACCCTGCTCGGCGTATCCGACAGCGGTGAAACGCTGGCGATTCTGAACAATGTTCAGGCGTCATTGCTGGATGCCAGCAGCTTTGTGATTGTGCCCGATGTCTCGAATCCCAGTGAGGCACTGGCACTGATCTAAATCCAGTATTCCTGAAAATCACACTTGAACCATTGATCCATCTGTCGTAGCAAAATAACGACAGATGGATTTTCTAATGCATAGCTTCAGCCACCCTCCCTTCTCTTGTTTTTGAAACAGCACACAACACCGCCTAATATCGCGATGCTGCTCTGCTCCACATCTCTAAAGGAGCAGCTGCGCCAACGATATGACAAGTGTGATGAGGATTGATAGCAATCTACTTATCAGGCGAAGACAGTCAAATGGGATAGCAAATCGACTCTGGGCGCGATGTATCATCGCAACGCGACTATTTTGACTTACTGGCTTGCGTAAATTTACTATCCTCTGGCTCGCTCATCTCATTGCTGCCACCGGCGCTCGTATGGCCAGTTTCGCCATTACCCTCTGGGTTTGGGAACTGACAGGATCGGCCACAGCCCTAGTGCTAACGGGCTTTTTTTATAAACTGCCGATTATTGTGGCATCCTTGTTTGCGGGCATTGTCGTCGATCGCGTCAGTCGCAAATACCTGATGATTTTGAGTCAGGTAGTAGCGGTAATATCAGCGCTGCTGGTACTGCTTCTATATCTATCAGGACATTTGGCAATTTGGCATTTGTATGCGGCAGCACTGGTCAAGGGCGGATTTGATCAGTTCGGCGGTCTTGCCTATCGAGCCTCCATCGCGCTGCTAGTTGCACCCGCTAACTATGTCCGCGCCCTTAGTATGACTCGGGCGATAGGCGCTCTCGTTGGCATTGCTATCCCAGCGGCGGCTGGAATGCTTTACCCTGTCTTGGGCTTGGGGGGAATTTTACCGATTAGCTTGGCAACTGTAGCGTTCTCTATTGCTTTTTTGAGCGTGTTAAAAATTCCGCCGCCGATAGAGTGCGATGGGCCAAAGTTAGAAGCCAAGAGGAAGGGCTGGGCGAGTTACGTGGCTTTGCTGTGGGCTGAGGTCACGTTTGGGCTGCGCTATATTTGGCGGTCGGCTGGGTTGCGATCGATTGTCGGCATCACCACGCTATTTTGGCTATTCCAGATGCTAGGCGGTGCTATTTGTGACCCCATGATTTTGGCTCGTAGCGGCGGCAGCGCTACGGTTCTGGGCACCATCGGCACAGTCTGGGGTATCGGTGGGCTTGGTGCAGCCGTTTTGGTGAGCCTTTGGGGCGGGTTTCACAGCAATGTGCGGGGCATGCTGGTGGGCTTTATGGGCGCTGGGCTAGCTGAAATCGCGTTTGGGTTAGGGCAGGACTTATCCGTTTGGCTACCGGCAGGTTTCTTTGCGTCCATCACGTTTCCTCTGCTCAGTGGGTCAGAGCGGGCATTGTTGATGTCCGCCGCGCCGGTCGAAGTGCAAGGGCGGATATTTGCCGCGCGCGATTTGGTTAACGATACGGCTGAGGGGGCTGCCATGCTGCTGGCTGGCATACTGAGCGACGGCCTGCTTGAACCGGCAATGCAGTCGCCGGGGCCGTTACCTGCTTTGTTTGCGCCCATCTTTGGTACGGGGGCCGGGGCCGGGATGGCGCTGCTGTATGTGGGGAGTGCGATCGCCATGCTGTTGGTCGGCATTATCGGCTTTAGAATGCCTCAGCTGCGTCTAATTGAAAAGACCGCAAAAGTTGAGCCATAAGCTAAACGTGGTCGAGGCATCCCTATTTCCTTGCTGACATTTGATAGGCCTTCGGACTCATACCATACTTCTTTTTGAAGGCCGTTGTGAATGAAGCGTGACTATCATAGCCGACGGTACGCGCTGCCTCAGCTACCGTCATCCATGGCTCTAAAAGCAACTGTTGGGCTCTTTCCATACGGCGATCGCGCAAATAGCCAAATACAGTTGTATTAAATACTTCCTTAAAACCCCGTTTCAGGTTGTAGTCACACATCCCGACCTGACGCGCTAACTCCATTAGTGACGGTGGGTTAGTTAAGTTATTCATCAAGATTTCTTGGGCGTATTGAATGCGATCGCGATAGTCGCGATCGGGTAAATCAGCTTGAGCTTTGTCCTGGTGAATATCGGCTTCTTCCTCGATTAGCAATGCTAGCAGCTCTATCGCCTTGCTTTCTAAATACATCCGCTTGGTCAGTCCTTTATAGGGGCACTGGAGGATTTGCTGCAGCAAGGCATTCATCATCGGCGATGTTTCGCCAACGCGCTTGTAGCAAGTGCTCCTGCTCGGCCTAATCAAATGTTCAAGGGATGCCGGCAGTTCTTCTGATGAATCACTAATGAAGGAATGTAGTACTTCTGGCGAAACAAAAAACGTCACGAAAAGGAAAGGCCCTGTATCCGCAAAATCATCGGTATAGCGGTCGAGGAGACCGCTACCGTGAAGAAAAAATCTCCCTTTATTAATCGCGAAGCTAGCTTCGCGACAAGAGGGAAAGGCTATCGTTTTTTGTTTTCCGCAAAGAATAAAATGCCATGTCAATGGCCGCACCTTTTCAGGGAGTTCTAATATAAGCCGATCTTGATTTTGTGTTTTCTCAATCAGCAGTGTTATGCCCTCGCGTAAGTAAATCCATCGCAGCCATCCCTCCACAAATTCGCCCGAGTAATGCCAAGCAATATCTTGTTTATCGGTTGCATCAAAACGTAATTCCTCTTGGCCTGATGCTTTGAATTGCTCAATATATTCCAGCCAGCTTAGGGAAATAGTCATGGGATTGAAGATGTTTGTCCAAGACGGTGTTTTTCTTTTCCGAAACGGTGTTTTGCGCTTTCCGTATCGTAATCCGTAGTATGTTGATTTCGGTGTGATTATTGAGCTTCATTCTCAATAATTGCCCAAGGATTTTGCCATCCACCGCAAATCCCTGCTAGAGAAACCTCTATACGCTTGCGGCACCTCCTTATTTTGCGTGTGCCCAAGGCGTTCCCTGGCTCTTGATGTAGCCAGCTATACGACCTATTTGATCCTGCAATTCATCGGTACATCCTGTGCCAGCTTTCTTAGCTGGTGCGGATTAATGCTGCGTCCTGCCATGCATTGCTTAATGACTGCCATAAATCGGAAAACGACCCAAGGAGAGAATTCAAGATCATGCTACAAGTCAGTCTCTTTAACGGCCCCGACTATCTGATTGAAGCCGAAGGCACCGTCTCGGCCCACGCCTTTCTCGCCACCAATGGCGTGATTCCCGAGGGCGGTCTCGTCGTCTCGGTCGATGCACCCAACCTGAGCGAGTTTGACCTAGCGGGTGTTTCTGTCGAAGGCGGTGAAATCGTCGCGGTGCGCGACGATGGGTTCGACCTGCGGATGACGGAATACACCACCCTGGTCAATCTACCGATTGCCGATGATGGCGAAACCGAAGTCGGCGAAACGGCAACCTTTAGCTTAGCTGAGGGTGAGGGGTATGAAATTATCTCCAACTACAGCGGCGGCACGTTCAACCTAGTCGATACAAGAGAAGATATTCCGCTCGGCGTGGTTACCGAACCCAACGACATTATCGGCGTCGCTGTCGATACGCAAATTACCCCTGAAAACCCTTCTTTCTCAGTTGCTAACAGCATCTACTTTGACATCGGCAACCGCTATCTCAACACTGACGGCACCTACACCTATCTCGACTACAACCAGGATGTGGATCTGTATCAGTTGGAATTGAGTGCAGGCGACACCATTGCTGCTGAAGTTTTTGAGGTTGAAGGCAACATCTGGCCTGATTTTGCGAACTACGGTTTTGTATCAGGGTTGGCAGCCTTTGACACAGAGGGCAACCGACTGATTGCTAATGCTTCTTCTGCTACACCTGCTGCTCCCGACAAGTTATTTGGTACCGCTAATAATGTCCAAGGTGCATACAATGAGGATGGCACTGTTAATTTCGATGAAACAGAAAATTACCTCGAATTTACCGCTCCTGAAGATGGAATTTACTACATTGGGGTTTCTGGTCAAGCGTCGGCAACGCCTGATTACGGTGGATTAGATACCACTTACAACATTGAAGAACCAGCTTCGGGAACCGAAAATAAAATCATATTTGGTAATTACGAAGTCGAGATTGATTTACTAACCCCCGATAATCCTCGTAAGACGGGAACACCTACACCCCCCGTCAGCAACCCTAACGTCACCAATCCACCGACCCTCTCTTTGGGGGCGAGTCCCATCACTGAAGATAGCGAGGGAAATATTACTTTTGGAGTAGTGGAATTTGTTGAAGATGGTGGCACTTCTGAAGTTAACTTCACCATTCGAGCAGAAGGCGAGATTCCTGAAGGTGGCATTGAGTTTGTCCTCAACAGCAGTGCCAATCTGTTTGACTACGTTTCATTTAGTCAACAAGACAAGCTTCCCAGCACCATCGGCGGACAGTATTTAAGCGCGTTTTATAACGAAGACGGCATTCCCACAGGGATTCTGCTCCGTATGGAACAGCCCACCATGACAGTCAACCTTGAAGCCGCCAATCGGGCTACTTTTGCCGTTGACTTTTTTGGGATAGAACCTTATTACGATGATGTGTACGAGCCTTTAGAAACCGATGGTGCCGAGGATGTCACCTTCTTTCTGCAACCAGGTGAGGGCTATGAAATTGACGGTAATGCGGGAACTACCGAAGTTACCTATTACGATTCGGTCGAGGATATTCCCGCCTCTGGGGGTAGTGGAGGCATCGTTCCTGAAGTCGGTGTGACCATCAGCGAAACGCAGCTGATTGAAACAGAAGAAACTGAAACCACGGTGACCTTCACCCTGTCGGAACCCCCGCCCGCCGAAGGCTTGACGGTGCTGCTGGATAGCGATGACAACACAACCGTTGGTAGCGTCCTCAGCCAGTTTGATGTGTTGAATGCCGATGTTGTTGGCGGTGATTTTCCCATTGCCAATGCCGATCGCTCAGGCTTTTTCTTCAACATCACGGAACAAACGGCGAGCATTACCTTGGCTGTCTTTAACGAGCTAGCAGTTGATTCTCCTGGCATTCCGGAGGATTCTTTTCAAGAAGGTATCCTCGACCTCACCTTCGCCCTTGAACCGCAGATCAATTACACTATCGATCCCGAAGCGAGTGAAGTTAATCTGACCATCGCCGATAATCCCGACTCCCAGATTTTTGCCAGACCCAGCGCATCTAGCGATGCCTTGATTGAATCCGAAGGCAGTGTCGGTACTCTCACCTTAAGCCTGGGTGCGCCACCACCAGCGGCAGGCTTAACCGTTAGCCTCAGCACTGATGCTCTCGCTGATTTTGACACTGCGGCCATTACGGTCGAGGGTGGCTCAGTCGCCGCTGTGCGGGACGACGGGCTGGATATCACCCTTACCGCACGGGAAGCCACGGTAAGCTTACCGATTCTCGACGATGGGATTGATGAGGTGGGCGAAGCAGCCACGTTTACGGTAGAACCTGGCGACGATTACGAAACCGCTGAGGCAGTCGCTGCGGTCACTTTTTTCCTGAGTGATACGCCCGGACAGGCGAGCGCCCCGGTAGAAATTGAGGGCAATAGCACCCTACCTGTGGCCAATTCCCTCGGTTTGAGTGCAGCTAACCCTACGGTATCGATTCGCGGCGGTTTGTCTCGCCTTGAAAGAGCCTCTGGTGGAGGCGATTGGCTTGGTTTTTCCGAAGATGTCGATTTCTACTCGTTCACCTTGGCAGAGGGACAGACCGTTGCTTTAGATATTGATGGCCGTGATGACTTTGGTACTTTCATCACCTACCCAGACGTATATATCTTCCCCGAATTTCAAGATATACCCCAGACCGTCGATACTGAACTACGGGTATTTGACGCCGAAGGTAACGAACTGGCTGCCAATAATGACGGTGCAGCTCCTGGCGAAGACTTCTCCCGCGATCCCTTTATCGAGTTCACGGCTGAAACCGCCGGTACTTACTATGTGGGTGTAAGTGCATTAGGCAACCGCAACTACGACCCCTTCACACAGTTCAGTGGTAGCGGCTGGACCTTCCCAGAGGTGGGCGTGTTCTACGGCGACTATGATCTCACCGCTTCCCTCATCGATAGCACCATCGAGTTCGACATCGTCGGCACTGAGGCGGCTGAAACCTTGGTCGGGGACGCTGAAGACAACAATATCGATGGTCTGGGTGGCGAGGACACGATCGCGGGTGGCCTCGCGAATGACCTGATCCTCGGCGGTGACGGGGATGATGTCTTGAGGGGCGATCGCAACTCTCGCTCCACCCAAGACGGTGAACCCGGTGGTGATGACATCATCTTTGGCGGTGAGGGCAATGACCGCATCGGCGGCAAAGCCGGTAACGACATTCTCAGCGGCGATGCAGGTGATGACTTTATCTGGGGTGACGACGGTGACGACATCCTCATGGGTGTCACCGGCAACGACATCCTGACCGGGGATAACAGCTCCAGCGGCAGCGGTAGCGATACCTTCGTCTTCGGTAACGGCGACGGCACCGACACCATCACGGACTTCGAAGTCGGCCTCGACTTCATTGGTCTGGTGGAGGGTGAACTGGTGTTTGAAGACTTGAGTTTCACCCAGGACGGCGACAATACCCTGCTCGGCGTATCCGACAGCGGTGAAACGCTGGCGATTCTGAACAATGTTCAGGCGTCATTGCTGGATGCCAGCAGCTTTGTGATTGTGCCCGATGTCTCGAATCCTCAAGAAGCCTTGGCACTCATTTAGCAAATCGGTCATGGGTAACAGATTCTATGACCGATGACCGGTAACGTTGCTTGAGTCTTTCTCCAGGGAGGGTGGGGGAGAGGCCAGGGTAAACGCAAGAAAAAAGAGCCCCAAATATGCTAGAGCGCTAGAGCGCTTGCAAGCACTTTCATCATATAGT
>JBCBTQ010000164.1:0-13795 GCA_039818605.1 Cyanobacteria bacterium J06639_14
AACCGCGACTAACCCTGGGACTGCTCAACGACCTGATGAGTTTCAACACGGCCAGCGAGTCTCCCGGTTGGCGACTGGCCCAGGATTTGCACCAGCGAGGGTTGCTAGACCTCCACTCCCCCGATAAACCCCGTGCCTCCCAGGCGATTAGCATTCCAGCGCTGGTGTGGGAGGCTCTGAATGGTGAAGGCGCAGGAAGTGAAGGGATAGAAGGGTCCCAGAACGGCTTCAGGCTGTTACCTCCCCTACGGTGGCTGCCCTGTCAAAGTCTGGCCAGTGCAGCAGACCTGACCGGCCTGCTGCCAGAAACCCTACTCCAGCGGCTGCTACGGCTGCCCGACCTGCACCAAAAACAGCTCTGCCGGGGCGTCATTCTGCGGGGCATGCAGGGGAGCGGACGACTGCGGGCAGTCGGCGCGATCGCCCATAGCCTCAACGCTCACCTGATCCATATCCAAAAGCCCGAGCTTAAGGCCCTGCCCCAGCTCTGCCGCCTAGTCGGGCCGCTGGCCCTGCTGCACCAGGCCATGCCGGTGATTGAGCTAGAGCTTGGCCCCGGCGAGGTAGCGACCCTACCGGAACTAGCCGGTTACGACGGCCCCTGCGCCCTGCTGCTGGGGCGCGACGGCAGCCTCAGTGGGCCCCTGGCTGAAAACTGCCTCACTCTGACGGTGCCCGCGCCACGCCAGGCCGCCCGTTACCAGCAGTGGACCCAGGTGATTGACCCCAGCCTCAACGGCACCCGCACCCTAATCGAAACCGCCAGTCGCCACTACCACCTCACCCTCGGAGCCATTCAGCGAGCCGGTCACCTGGCCCATGCTTATGCCGCCCTCAACGGCCACGACCATGTGGCAGCCGAGGATATTCAGGCCGCCTGCTGCTCGCTCAATCAGCAAACCCTGGACAACCTGGCCACGCGTCTGGAGCCCATCGGCACCTGGGATCACCTGATTGTCAGCGATCGCACCCGCCGCGAACTCGAAACCCTGCGGCTGCGCTGTCGTCACCGGGAAACCCTGCTGGATCGCCTTGGTCCCGGCTTTGGCAGCGCCAATCGTGGTCTGCGGGCGATGTTTAGCGGCACCAGCGGCACGGGTAAAACCCTGGCGGCCCGCATCCTCGCCGCCGAACTAGGACTAGACCTCTACCGAGTGGAGCTGTCCTCGGTGGTCAGCAAGTACATTGGTGAAACCGAACGCAACCTCAGCCGCCTGTTCGCCCGAGCGGAAGAACAGGACGTGCTGCTGCTGCTAGATGAGGGAGACTCGCTACTCACGGCCCGTACCGATGTCCGCAGCGCTACTGATCGCTACGCCAACCTGGAAACCAACTATCTGCTCCAGCGCTTAGAACAATACGAGGGTATTATTTTGATTACCACCAATGCCGCTAACCGGGTAGATAATGCCTTTCAACGCCGCATTGACGTGGTAATCGAGTTTAGCTCGCCTGATGCCAGCCAGCGTCAGCGTCTCTGGCAACTGCACCTACCCGCATCCCATACCGTGAGTCCTGATTTCTTGCGGCAGGCGGCCCTACGCTGCCAGCTCACAGGGGGCCAGATCCGCAACGCCGCCCTCCATGCCACTCTGCTGGCAGTCGAGGCCGATGAACCCCTCCGCCAGGAATTCTTGCTGGCCGGTATCCAGCGCGAATACACCAAAATGGGGGCTGCGTCACCTCTCAATTAACTGCCGACGGGTTTTTCCCATGGTTCAATTTGCCAATCGCGCGAAAAAAAATCATTACCATACGCTGAAATCCCATAATACGAAGGAGCGATCGCCACGCCGTCGCCATACACCTCTTGCCCCCTTGTCGCTACGGGCACCGGGCATCCAGGCAAAACTGACCGTGAATCAACCCGGCGATAAATATGAGGTAGAAGCCAATCGAATGGCCAACCGTATTGTAAGTGGGTCGAAAGAGACGGCTGTACAGACAAAAACTTACACAGAAGACGTGCAACAAAAACCAATCGCCGCAGGAATCACGCCGCTAGTTCAAAAAATGGCAGGCCCAGAGGAAGCGTCTGTGCAGCGAATGGGACAAGTAGAAGAGGGAATTCAAACACAACCAGATGAAAACTCCATACAGATGATGGAGGGAGACGAGGAAACGATACAGCAGCAGTGCGAAGCGTGTTCCCAGCAGGAAACAGGACTCCAGAAGATGGAAGAGGAAGAAGCTGTACAAACGAAATCGAAGGCTGGAGTATCCGAGATCTCGGCCCATACTGAAACTGGAATCAAGTCTCGCCAAGGCAAAGGGCGCATGATGGACGCTCAAACAAAAGCTGAAATGGAACAAGGGTTTGGTGCGGATTTTAGCCACGTTAATATCCACACGGATTCCAGTGCTGTTCGCATGAGCGAAGATATGCATGCACAAGCCTTTACAGTGGGCAATGATATTTTCTTCAACCGTAGCAAGTATGATCCAACTTCATCAAAAGGGAAGCGTTTATTGGCTCATGAGCTTACCCATACCATTCAACAAAAAGGAAGGGTGTACAAACAAGAAAGCACAGAAGCGAAAGAATCAGACAACTTCAAGCAGTTAAAGCGACCCACCCAAAAACAATTGCTAAGCAAAAGGAAGGGAATCAACTCCAGTTCTTTTGACAAAAAGATGGATTGTGGCAACCTGGCGCGCACGTTGGCGACCAAAATGATTAGACTAAACAATAAAATTAAGATTACTCGAAATCAAGCGAGGCAGGGAGCAGTAGAGGAGTTACACAACAAACATCTCAAAGATCTTAAACCAGAGAGACGATACCAAAAAGAAATTAACAAGATAGAAAAAGAACTCAATGGTTTCCGTGAAAAATATGAAAAGACAAAAAAACAACTTGATTCATACAAGGAAACGAAAGACACGGATATTGCTCTTATAGATATCGTGATCAAGTTTTTGAATTTGAATGAGAAGATTGAGAACTTAGAGAATAAGCTTGAGAAAGCTAATCAAGGGCTTGAAGAAGCCAGAAACAATAAACGGTTCTGTAGTAAAGCAAGAGAGTTAGGCTATAAGAGGCCACCAGAGATTGATAAATCAGGCAATATGAAATTTCCGGTATTAAAGGAGAAAGACGGGAAAATAGAAATAAAGGAGAAAACAGTCAAGTTAGAAATTGGAATGATGATTTATACTGCCGAAATTTGCGATGCTGAGAATACTTGGAACAATCAGCATATGTGGACTTATGCTGGCAATGGAAAAGTAATTGATCGTATTCACCCTGAACCAGGTGAACGTGTTCATCCACGCAAGCTCGAAGATGTATATGCTCGTAATCGTAAGAGAGGATTTTTCATCGTGTTGAAAACGATAGATTACTATACTCAAAAAACACAAGAATAGTAAATCTAAATAAGTTTATTCATTATTGTTTCCCCTAGCTCATTTTAAGGAGATTGTTCAACCAGTAAAATTGAGGATAGCGGTATGCTGTCGAATCAAGCACATCCTATTCTCTATTTCCTATTCTCTGCTCTCTTAAAGCAAAGATGGTGTACTTGACCAGTATGCACAGCGCTATAAATTGGATTAACAAGCACTGCTTCAGTAAGTGAGCGTCATAGCGCAAATACACCAAGCAAGGGTCGGTCTCGCCCCTAACCTAACCTCCGGGAGTCTTTCGTGGTTCACACCATCGCCCGTACGAAACATCGCCAGTCCAACACCGAGTCTAAGGGGACGTCGGAGCGATCGTCGCGCGTGAGTCGAAAGCCCATATCGCCCCTCGCTCTGCGCGCCCCAACTATCCAGGCAAAGCTCACCGTTAATCCTCCCGGTGACCAATACGAGCAAGAAGCCGACGCCATCGCCGCCCGCGTAACTCAGGCCCCCATCACTCAGCCCGACGAAGGCCGCGACCTCATCCAGCGCCAGCCTGAAGACGAGTCGGTGCAGATGCAGACCGAAGACGAATCGGTCCAAATGCAGACCGAAAAAGATGAACCGGTCCAGATGCAAGCTGAAGATGAATCGGTCCAGATGCAGGCGGCGGAAGAAAACACTGTCCAAATGCAGACCGAAGCAGACGAACCCATTCAGCGCAAAGGCACCGGCACCCCCACCGTCTCCCCCGCCACCGCCAGCACCATTCGCAGTCCCGGCGCGGGTTCTCCCCTGCCAGCCGCCACTCGCAGCCGCATCGAACCCCATGTCGGGGCCAACCTCAGCGGCGTCCGCATTCACAGCGGACCCAGCGCTCATAAAGCCACCGCCAGCCTTAACGCCCGCGCCTTCACCCACGGCAACCACATCTTCCTCAATAGGGCGGAGTCCAGCAGCAATCTGTCGCTGATGGCCCACGAATCTACCCACGTGGTGCAGCAGGGGGCCGCCCCAGTGCAGCGGCTGCCGCTGCCCACCAAGCCCGCCCCCGTCCAGAAAAAGTCTGCCCCGTCCATTTCTTCTACAGGGGCCGAGGGCGTACAGCGGCTGCCTGATTTTATCGTTGAAGAGCTAGAGGACTACACCCGCTACATTCCTGGCTATACCCTGTTCACTGTGCTGATTGGTTACGATCCCATTCGCGGTGAATCCGTAGAGCGCAGCGCTATCAACGTAATCCAAGGACTGATGGAGCTGACTGGACCATTTGGGGCCTACGTCTTCGATGCCCTGCAGGAATACAATGTGCTCCAGCCTGCCTTTGACTGGGTTTCGGGAGAGCTGCAGCGGCTGAATCTATCTCGGGAGCGCATTGAGCAAATAATTGAAAACGCTTGGGACAATGTGCGTCTGGCTGAAGGAGCTGATTACAACATAGCGGTGGTGCGCCGCCACTTCCAGGCGCTCTATGACGATGTGGTTGCCTTTGCGAATTCACTGGTAAGCCACCTCATCGAGATGATTAAGGAGGCAGCGATTGACTTTGCTGAGCCATTACTGGCTGAAAATAAAGCCTGGGCGCTGATCAAGAAAATTCTTCACTATGACCCGCTACGGGACGAAACAGTCGAAGCCAGCACCGTCGAGATCCTGGAAGACTTCCTGCGGCTGATTGGCAAGGAACAGGAGCTACAGCAAATGCAGGAGCGGGGAACCCTGCAGGAAACTGCCGACTGGCTCGATACCCAGCTTGCCACCTTCACCAGCCTACTGGGGCAGCTCCAGGAAATCATTTCAGGCGTCTGGAACGCGATTCAGCCAGAAAATTTGCCAGAGCTGGGCACCAACATAGAGACCCTAGCAGTACAGGTGGGCAACTTCCTGCAGGGAGTTTGGGACTTCGCCAGCACTGTGGCCTTGACGGTCTTGGAGCTGATTAAAAACGCGCTACTGGGCTGGCTCAGCACCTTCGCTGACGATATTCCTGGCTATCACCTGCTGACGGTGATTCTGGGCCGCAATGCCTTCACCCAGGAGGAAGTCCCCCGCAACGCTACTAACCTAATTCGTGGCTTCATGAGCCTGATTCCGGGGGGCAATCAGCAGTTCCAACAGATGCAGGAGACCGGCGTGATTCCCCAGGCGGCCCAGCGCATTGAGGGCATGATGTCGGAACTGGGGATTACCTGGCCGTTTGTGCAACAGCTGTTTGTCGATGTGTGGAACGCCTTCACCATTGACGACCTGATTGTCCCCATTGATGCCTTCACTCGTGTGCTGGAGCAGTTCCGAGAGCCGCTGGGTCGGCTGTTCACCTTTGTGATTGAGGTGATCAAGGTAGCGCTGGAGCTGATTCTGGCGCTGATGAACTTCCCCACCGACCTAATCGGCAGCATTATCACCAACGCTCTGCAGGCTTTAGATGACATTCAGCAGGATCCGGTAGGTTTCCTTATCAACCTGTTGAACACGGCCAAGCTGGGCTTCCAGAATTTCTTTGGCAATATTGCAGAACACCTAATTGGTGGCCTCACCGACTGGCTGTTCAGAGCCGTGCGGGAGGCGGGTATTGAGCCGCCAGCAGATCTCTCTTTTGAGTCAATTTTGGGCTTTGTGCTGGAGGTGCTGGGTCTGACGATGGACCACATGTGGGAGTTGCTGGCAGAACATATCGGTCAGGAGCAGGTAGACCAGATTCGCGGTGCGATTGATCGCGTTGTCGAACTGGGTGGGGAGGCTTGGGCCTTTATTCAAGAGGTGCAGGAAAAGGGAATTGGAGCGATTTGGGAATATATCGAATCCCAGCTAACGGGGCTGTGGAGTACGGTGCTGACTCAGGTGCAGGAATATGTGATGGAGCGGGTGATCATGGTGGGCATGCGCTGGCTGCTGAGTCTGCTAGACGCCACGGGCATTACCCCGGTAATCAACAGTTTCATTGCTTTCTTTAATGCCATTCAATCGGCGATCGAATACTTGCGCGACATGTTGGCGGTGGTGAATGATTTTGTCTCGACTGTCGCTAGCATTGCTGCTGGGGATATTGAGCCGGGTGCAGCCCGCATGGAAGAGGGGCTAGGCAACAGCGTGCCGATTGTGATTGGCTTTATTGCTAATCAGTTGGGCTTGGGGAATATCAGCGATCGGCTTGGTCAAATCATTGAAAGCATCCGCGAGATGGTTGATAAAGCTCTCAACTGGCTAATCGAGCAAGCTCTCAATTTAGGTGAATCCATATTACGAACATTAGGTTTTAGCACTGAGAGCAACGAACCAGTATCTTCACAGAATGAGGATGCCGGGCCAGAAACAGCATCTGAGATAAACCTCCATGAATCCTTCTCTATGAGCGGAGAAAATCATACTCTTTATGCTGTATTACGGGGAGAAAGGCTCAGCATAAAGATGGCATCCGCTCAGTCAGAGTTCCTTGAAGAATTGGTTGCAAATGCACTTGAGGAAGCAAGGGAAGCGGGAAATGATAGCCTCGCAGACAGTTTGGAGAGACTTCAAAAAGATGGTATTCCAGAAGCTAAAATTGTGAGTCTTTCAGATATTAAAATTATTGAAGATCTAAAGTACGTTCAGCAAGGTGAAAACACGTTTTTGCTTAAGGATATACCATATATGTTGGATATAATTAAGCAAATATTGATTTCATTGGGAGACGAACACGGAATTCAAAGCTTAGCAGACCTAAATCAAAATCCTATAATGCTGAAAAATGCTGTAGAAGCACAAGGGATTGTTACTTTTATGGAGGAGATTTCGGAAAAGGGAGAATCCGATGGCGTCTCCAGAGACACTTTCATCAGGCTCTACAATAGCCAGGAAGAAGTACCTACCGGAAACAAAGGAAATACCGAAAAAATAAGAGAATGGCTTAAGAATACTTTTCGAGCAGCCTGGGATGGACAGCATGAGTGGGTCCCTACCAACCTTATTGATAAGGTAGTGCTTAGAGCATCTGATCCAGTTATTTTTATTGGCGGAGTCGGCTGGGTTAACCTATGGGTTAACCTACAGCATGAGCTGAGAAGCGATACGCGCTGGGTTGTATTTAAGCCAACAAAAAAATCCAAGGAAGTAACGGACGGAGGAGTTAAATACACCCACTTACAAGGTCATGTGGGAGCTATATATCTGGATGGAGTTGAACAGGTTGATGGCCAATATGATTTCCATAAAAAACTGGAAAAAGCTTTTGAAGGCAAAACAAGAATTGATGATTGTGTAGAGAATGGCATAAGACCAGTTTTTGAAAAGTGGGTCCTATACCCAAATGGCGGTGATGATATAGACTCATTAAATTTCCATAAAAAGCTAACAAGTGGAAAGCCCGAAAATGGATATGCGATTCATGAAAATATTTCGGCTTTTAAGGATAGCCTAAATAAGCATTATGAAAAAACGAAAGAAAATCTCAATAATGGAAAGAAGTGGATGAAACAGCAAAAATAGCGTGTGCCGTCGCCATTTATAAAAAGGAGCGATTAAGCGCGCATATTAAGCAAGCGTAGAATATGTTCCTCTTGAAAGAATAGATTTCAATTCCTTCCCACAATCTTGGGCGCACCGCCTTTCCCAACAAGCAAACAAAAATTCTTCGCGTCTTCTTCTCATTAGCGATCGCATCCATTCCACAGCGCGATCGCAGTACTGAACCCAGCTTGCCAGACAGAACCGAAGATTGGAGTTTGCGATTACATTTAGTAAGTACTATTCATCAGCTCGCCATCGGCTCACAAGAGCGCGATCGCCCTCAACTACCCGCAGCAAACACCGTATCAGTAGTCAAATTCAAGTCAGGCAAAACACCAGAGATCACGACTTCTCCTGCCACAAATCGCTGCATCTGATATTCCTCACCGTCTAGCTGACACACCGTAATTGTCGGCTGTTTGGGCTTACCAATATGTCGCACAGCCCCCAACGCCCGGAAGTCGACCAGCCAATATTCAGTAATGCCCATCGCCTCATATTCAACCAGTTTATGACCGTAGTCATCCCGCCAATTGGTGCTAACCACCTCAATCACTAGAGGTACTGTGTCTCCATGTTGAATCACCGAAGTCGTCGGCCAGAGCGCCTCTTGCGGTAGACGTTCTCGATTGAGCACGACCACATCTGGCATATAGCCTGCCCCTTCTGACCGAGGTTTGATTAAACAAGTACGTGGAATTGAATAGGGCAACTGAGCTTGGCGAATCGCCGCATTGAGCTCAGCTACTAAGAACCCAGCTACATCCTCATGGGGACCTGTGGGCAACATTTCAACTGCAATCCCCTCGATTAATTCGTATCGACGGCCATCTTCTGGATACCACACCAGAAAATCCTCAAAGCTCATCGGGCCTTTGATCTGTGCTTGAACCATACCGATATCATTCTCAATCAATTAAAGGCCATCATCATGAGTTCGTTCACCTTCGATTTTGCAGCGATCGCGTCCATATCTTAGCGCGATCGCATTCCTGAAAACGTATTTCCAGACAGAACCGCAGACTTGGAGGCACGACCTCGTTTACAAATACCACTCAGCGATCGCTAAAGGTATGGCAAAGCAAAACACTGTTTTGGAGATAAGCAGAGCGATCGCATCTAGAAACCTGGAAGGCAGATCTATCACCATCAGCCTCAAAAGCGCTCATATGATTAGTAAGGGATTCAGGTGGTCAGCATCATCCAATCCAGATGGGTGCATTGGCTCACGATGGCGATCGCATCCTCACGCCATTGTTGCGACACCTCGATATCCGCCACATCCATCAGACTCCCCCAAAAGACGCGATCGCGTATCCCCGTGCGATCGGCTTCCGCATTCCACTTGAAAGGGGCCTTCCAAATGGATGGGCTGGTATGTTTGCGATCGCCACCCCATTCACCCAGCCCCGAGCGTTTCGACCACGATTCGGCATAGCAATGGTCACAGGCATGACCAATATCCAGCCCTGTTTCGACGTCGGTGTACGTCATCTTGGTACAGACATACCAACTATTCCAGGTATAGCGACACCATTCAATCTTGCTTTCAGCCATGGTTTTTTAAGCTAAATTCCATCAAAGCATCGACATCACAAGCAGTACGGGGCAAATCATCCTGATGCATCGTCTGGCACCTCCAATGGCTGGAACTTAAAGCGGATGACAGCCACCTCTTGAGAGGCATTCCCTTTGAAATATTGCTCGATATACTCGTCTACCGATGAGCCCATGCCGCCCTCTCGAATCAGGTCACTTGCTGGCATCTGGTGGAGTACTTGCAAGAACGGTCTTTCTAAGAGCGTGACAGTGCCAATGCGCTGCCCCCCATAGGCGAGGCACTTATCAACCGCCGTGTGGATCAGGCGACCTTGGTCAAAGGCTTTCTGCCAAGCCGCCAGCGTTCGAGGTTTCCAGATCCGCCGCGTCGTATCTTTGGGACCGTGAGGCGGCAGGTAGGGCCGAGTATAGCCGAAGCTGATAATCATTTGTCAGACCCACCTAATTTCAGACATAGCATCTTTTATCGCCCGCCCAAGCATCTCAGCAACCGCAGGTGTAACCGCATTCCCCGCCTGCTTAAATTGCTGACGCTGATTCCCCAGCAGAACGTAATCCGAGGGGAATCCCATCAACGACTTAGCCTCATGCGGTTTCAGCATCCGGTAACGGCAATCTGGCACGAGGGCCGACCAGTCTGGCTCGATCAAAGCATGGCCTTGATGCGTCCTGATAGTTGGCGACGGCTCCGAAACCTGCACTTCGCCCCCGTTCCCGTAATAGCTCGAAATGAAGGGCTCAGGCTGAACCATCCATCCCTGGTGGTCACCCGATGTCACAGTCTTCGCGGGTTCACCGATGCTGGTCGGAATGTTATCCGCTCGGTTGGACAGGAGAAATTCTTGGGGATAAAAGCGCTTCAACCCTTTTTCAATCCGCTTCAAAGTGTTGGGGCTAAGAGGCTTTTGGCGATCGCCAATCCGCACTGTGGGCAACGACCAATCGAGGGCATCCTTCGCAGGCTTGCGAAAGGGAATCCCTTCCTGGCCGCACGAATCACAGCGATAAACATATTGATGACGCTTGCCATAGCGCCCTATACGACGCAGCGGATTCTTCCAAGATTGCCGGAAGGTTGTTTCAGTTTGGCAGTGCTGACAATAACCGGGAGGCTGAAAGTCTACCTTAGGCTTGGGGCAATCCTCACGATGGAAAACCATATACAAGCGATCGCGACTCTGAGCCACGGGCGAGGGATCAGCAAACTGCGAATTAAAGCAGACCGTCTGATGCTGATAGCCAAGCTTATGAAAGCAGCCCAGCCAATTATCGAATAGCTCCCAATCCGCGAACTCAATGACATTCTCGACAATCACAAAAGGTTGCCGATGAAACTCAACGAACCGAAGACAGTCCCAGGCGGTCATCCGGCTACGAACATCTTCAGGCTGGGGCGCGGACTTTTCCCAGAGATGAAGCTGCCCCACATTTTTCCGCTTGCGCCCCCCAGCAGGACTGTGGACTCGGCACTCTGGCGAGAACCATGCGACCGCGCTTTGGCGAAAACTCGCCGGATGCTCCAAATGGATATCCACGCAGGCATGTGACGTCTCGGGATGATTGGCCGAATGCGAAGCGATCGCCAATTCCCAATGATTCGCGGCCTGCAAAACTTCAATCCCGGCCCTTGCTAAGCCCGTAGAGCTACCGCCAGCCCCGCAGAATAAATCAATCGCTGTAAGTTCCATAGCTGATAAACTTCACTTCAAGAATTTCACTTGCACCGACCATCAGCTCTGGTGGTCGGCCTTTTTATGCCACATCAGAATCAGCCTCCGATGACGGGTGAGCCTGCTGAAACAACTCAAACAGTTCAGCCACCTCAGCATTCATTGGGATAACTGTTTGGGATGCCTCTCCAAAGCAATCTGTAGCTAACGCCTCATGCCTTCGTTGCTTTAGCTCAGCGACAATGTCTGCCACCGAGGCTAGCCCCTGACGCTGCTCAGCACTGAGGCCACGCGGTTCCGGCAACATCCCCACGTAAACTTTATGCTCCGGGCGATGGTCTTTCGGTTTGCCCAACTCATAGAGCTTGCCGAGTGGGGGAAAGAAGGGCTCGGTCGCGATCGCCGCCAGGACACCCCGCTCCAACCATTCATCATCCATGGCGGCTTTTTTGCTCAAAATTGTTAGGTAGGCATTCATTAGGGCCTTGCTTGGCTCACGTCCGTAATGCTGCAAAAGTATCGTCATCCATACACCAAAGCCTTGCTTGGTAATCATGCGATCGCCTCCATGATGGTGTTGAACATCTGCTCAGTTTTGTCTTCTACAGGGGTTAGCGAAGTAAATTCATTGGGCGACTCAGGCTCACGACTCAAACCGGCCAGAGAAAGAGACTCAAGCCAGTAAGGAACCTCATGATTGGCCTTACCGGCCAAGAAGAACTGAGCCTGAACAAAGCCGAACCCCTTGGCCATTCGAACCTTTCCAGAAAACAGGCGGAAACCCCTGGCCACGTCGTCAAGATTCACGCCCGACTCAATCAACTCAGTCCAGGCAAGCATTGAGCTAGCTAGATCGCCCCGGTTGACCTTGCCAGCCTCATTTGCCAGCTTTCCGTACTCAGTCCAAAACCGCTCGAAACGCTCTGGCTCAAGCAATGCCGCCTCAGCCTTAAGGGTCTTCTCACTATTCCTCGCTAGCCGCCCTTTTTTAGTCTTGCCAGTCTTGGATTTAGACCGCCGCCCGGAACCTTTGACCTTTTCCAATCCACTTTGTTCAGCAGTAGAGCTGTTTGGGGCTATTGCTGGGGTGGCCGGTATCTCTGTATGCGGTTCGGATTCTGGCTCCCTCACTTCCGAAGAGTCGATAGTCGCAACTACGTTCCCCCCGCTTTGGGGGGTTAGGGGGGTATTTGAGAATCCTTCTATTGAATTACTTAAACTGTCTTTCTTAAATTGATCTACTTTGTGGGTCGTCTCAGATCCAGGCGTGGATCTCTCGTGACCCAGGCCTGGATCGGAGACGACCTGGGTTTCGGTCGTCTGATAACCTGGGTCGTCTGATAACCTGGGTCGTCTGATAACCTGGGTCGTCTCCGATCCCCCCTCCTTCAAAGCGTTGATTTCCTCTGTATTCCAGTCGCTCATGTCTTGTACGACATAATCGGATGGCCGACCCGCGTGAGCCTCCCTTCGGATGAGGCCCAGCTTGATCAATGTTCTGATCGCTCGTTTGGCAACCCCTGACGACATACGACAATGCTTAGCCATATTGTCAACCGATTCGTTGCACAAACCACTCTTACTACCACGCCTAACAATGTGAAAATACATCCGCAACTCGTAGGCGTCTAACGGTAGGTCATCCACCTCGAAATTGAACCAGACGTGAGGCACTGAACGACCATCAATAACCCTGATTCTTTCTGTAGTCACACCGCGACCTCCTGACCTTTCAAGATGGCGATCGCATCTTCCACCAGGAACATGAAGTAGAGGCCTCGGTCGTGGTTGAGTGCATCGAATGGACGAACCCTCTCTGGCAAGATTTTACTCATCACCCCCACCCCCTTTTTTCCAGTTGTAGGAAGGGAAAGTTACCGGAACCACCCGAACATGAATAACCGAAATAACTTCCCGTTTTGCCCCTTCGTCGTGGGCAGGAATCTCGACAAACAACGTCTCCAGAAAGAGGGGTAATCCAGTCAGAGGCGTCGAAGATAATCGGGAAAAGTCTTGATAGACCTTTGGTGCGACTTCATCCTCAATCCGCAAGCGATCGCCTTGTCTGGGCAAAAACTCAAAAGCAGCTCGAACCGAAACACCATTTAGATTGTCGTCGCTGTGGACTTCTAGCATGACTGAATACATGACCCTTCACCTCCTTCCTAAACTGCTATATACCGGGCCTTAATCCAGAATTGGTTGGCGGCTGGACTGGCACTGGAAAACCGAATTAGATACTTCTTCTCCAGGCCAGCCACGCTATCTTCGCCAACGATTTCTCCGGTTTTCCCGACCTGGTCCTTAAGGGCCGCACTCATGGCGTGATGGACCTTTAAGAATCTGACTGTTTGCCCAACTTGATGGGCCGCTAAAGCGGCATCCCAAGCGTCTCGATAGCCCAAAATAGCTGCTAACACCTCTGTCCCATTGGCGCAGGGAAACCGCTGGAAATCCAGCTCATCATGGGGATAGCGTCTTAAAAATCTCCGTACCGCAGCGATGTCTTCTAGTCGTTGCTGCATCCGGGCAACCTTCTCGCCGTCTTGTTTCTCCTGCCAGTAAGGAATCTCGATTTCTCTAATCGAATGCGATTCTCTTGTGCAATACTTTTGAATCCGTTCTTTGGTAGTCATGATCCTGATATAGATTCGGCTAATGAAAATTAAGAATCTGACTTTACGCATCGGGCGTCCCGAAAAGCCAGCCCGTCTCCAGCTCATCGAGCGATCGCC
>JBCBTQ010000165.1:0-13717 GCA_039818605.1 Cyanobacteria bacterium J06639_14
ATGGATTGCAACTCTGGGCGGATATGGCAAAGACTATCCGCCTCTGGAGCAGGCAGGGTTTCTCGAATTTGCGCACAGTTTAGCCCATCCAGCTTTTTATGAGGCTGTTAAAGCCGCGCAGCCTGTAACCCCAATTAGGGCTCATCGAGCAACGGCAAATCGGTTTTATCACTATGAGCAAATCCAAATGCCGCATGGGTTTGCCGCGATTGGCGATGCCGTCTGTGCCCTGTGCCCCGTCTATGGCCAAGGGATGACCGTGAGTGCCCTGTCGGCCCTGATACTACGGGACTGGTTAAAGCAACCGGTTCAAGCTGGCAAATCACTAGATACTGCCAGCTTCCAAAAACAATTAGCTAAGAGCTTAGAGTTTCCCTGGGGTATGGCAACGGGCTCAGACGCTCAGTTCCCCACAACCGAGGGTGAGGTCTCTAGCAATGCGATCGCCACCTTATTCCAGAAATACGTAGAACGGCTTGTCCAGAAATCGACCGAAGAAGGCTGGATTCACGTTCGATTTACAGAAGTTGCCCATATGCTAAAGCCACCAACCGCCTTCTTTACCCCCCGATTGCTCCTAAAAGTTTTGGCTACCAGCCATCCTGCCAAGCGAGTATTTAAGCAAGCAAAGTAGTCACTTGGGTAGGGTTTAGAACATTGTGCTCCAATCCTTTTCAGGAAGAGTATTTAGACACGTAAAGCGATCGCTTGGATAAAGTTTAGAGCATACGTTATCGCTTGAAGTGTTGCAATTAAATCCTTTTGATATTCCATATCTGTCCACCTGCTGGATGTCAATAGACAACTTCTTTTAAGGAAGTGAATCCAACATAAAATTCAAATCAATGAAAATCCACTCATTATAATGAATGGATTTTCATACAAACCTCATGACGATATAAACACGATGTATCACAATTACATTCAACGATGAGATGAAAGCCAGCAGTAAAGAAAATTCTTTTACTGCACAAAAAAATGGGCCTAAAGAGTAAGACTAATTCTGCGAGACAGCACTACACATCGTAGCGGAGGAGTGATGGAGTCTTGGCGTTCGCATAGCCTGTGCTTTTCACTCAGCCTGCCCGTTAGCGTAGCCTGCCCGGAATAGAGCTTAGTGGCATCTGTAGTCCCGCCTAGAAGAATGGGTATACGTATCGCAAGATGATTGACCCAACACCTTTTTGAGTGCTTCACAGGCTTTCATGGTACATCCTTACATTTTAAAAAATGGAGATCATTTAACAATGGTCGATTATTATCCTTGGAAAATTCTGACTCTAGTGAATTGGCTCAAGTCTCAAGCATCCACCCAGAACGACCTTCAGAAATTGGCCGAAGAGTTGGACATTCCACGCTCCGTTCTTGATGATTGGCTAAGGGTTTCATCACCTTTGGCATGGTCGACAATTACACCCCAACAAATTCATTTGATTGCTCGCTATCGTAGCTGGAGCTTTGATCAAACACGGGAATGGTTAGGTATCAGTTCTGAACATTTAGCCCAACTAAGTAAAATAGGGTGACCGTTTAAGCCAGGAAATCCAGGTGAGGGGGATGAATTCGGAACTCCGAATTCATCCCCCTTCATAAAGCTCCAACGGCAACCCATCCGGGTCTTGAAAGAAGGTAAATCGCTGGCCGGTGATTTCGTCGGTACGAATAGGCTCTGTTTTGATGCCGTGGGAGGCAAGTTTTTCGACTTGGGCAGTAAGGTCTTCGACGGCGAAGGCCAAGTGGCGGAGGCCGCAGGCTTCGGGGTAGCTGGGGCGGTTAGGTGGATCAGGAAAGGAGAATAGCTCGATGGTGTCGCGATCGCTAACTTTTAAGTCAAGTTTGTAAGAGTCGCGATCGCGCCGATAGGTTTCGTGCAATATTTCAAAGCCTAAAATTTCTGTGTAGAAGCGTTTGGAGCGATCGTAGTCGGCGCAGATAATGGCAACGTGGTGAATAGCAGAAATCATAAGGTTTATGAAACGAGTTTCACTCAATGCTATCCCTGAACAACGGGTTTCTCACAATACAGCTATTCGCAAACAGGTGATGTTGCAAAAAGGGGATCTGCCCCATCTGGTTCAGTTTGCCCAGGCCCAGTTTGAACCCGGTCAAGTGGCCGATGCTCACGCGCATACGGACATGCATGAGGTATTTTTTGTTCAGTCTGGTCAGGGCACAATGACCATTGATGGTGAGCCTCAGGTTTTAACCCCTGGTATTTGTATTGCTGTTGCCCCTGGTGAAACTCATGAGGTAAAGAATACAGGCACTGAGTTGCTGGTGCTGACGTATTTTGGGGTCGTGCAATAACTTGTACAAGTAGCAAACAGACGTCTTGTCAGGCTTGCAGCAATTTCACCGGATCTTTATGAGTCTTGACCTGAGCAGTGTCAACTCCGGCAGTATCTGTAGCTAGAAGTTCGGGAGACTTGACTATGAACACTGTTATGCTGCTGGCGACTATCGAAATTTGCAACTTTGTAGGGTGTAGCTGGTTGGAAACTGCGATCACATTTGTCCAGGAGTGGGCGTCTAAGCTTGTGGCCTAAATAACTCGATGTTTTGAGCAAAGTGGCTAAAGCTGCTGATTTAGAAAGGGCGCACGATTGTGCGCCCTTATTGTTTGTTTATGGATAGTTTGGTTGACGAATAAAGCCGGTTTAAGAACTTACTAGGACGTCAGGACGCCAGAAACGATACGTTATAAAGTCGAGCCGTGGGGTTCGGGGTTCAGAGGAGCCATGGTGTTATACATCACCATAGGATTGTCTTCAGGTGTCTCCGTTTGATGGCTCAGAAAGGGATTGACACGTACGGTTAGAGCCCAATAGGAAAGGGGGCTAAGCAAGATCATCGAGGATGAGATGATCAAAACAAGCCAAAGTCCTTCAATTTGTTCTATAGACATTGTGAGTTCCTCATTAGAAGAGCAAAATCCATAAATTTGAAAACGTTGAGGCAGAAGCCTTCATGAAGGGATTGACATAATTAACATGAAGTGCATCAAGTACAGATACACGGAAAATCCGTGAAACTCAGGAGCCTTTTTGTAAAGATGACGTTTGGATTTCTGGCCTGATTGTGACCAGCGCGATCGCGACTATCAGTGTTGCCCCCTATCGGGTTGGGTGCCGTGGGTCGCATCATGACGGGTGGGGTTTTGCCCCCCGCTACGCACGGGGATTTTTAGGGCAATTAGGCGATCGCGCCAAGATCGCGGAGATTGGCTATTTCACCGGGCTGCAACCCGGTAATACCTCGAATTTGCATCCCTTCATAGGGACGAGGGATGCGTAGCACTTGTAGTCGCTCCCCGGTATCAGAGCGGTACAAGGGGATCTGTTCATTAAAACAGCCACAAATCAGATTTTTCCCGTTGGGGCTGAAGGCTACGGCTCCCACAACTACTGTATGTTCAAGCACATGCTGACATTTGCCGGTTGCAACGTCCCAGAGTCTAACGGTTTTATCGTTACTGCTACTTGCCACACAATCACCGTCGGGGCTGAAGGCTACAGACCAGATCAGATTTTCGTGGCCTTCCCAAGTTGCTAAACAGTCACCTGTGTCCAGATTCCACAGTTTGAGAATGGCATTACTGCTGCTGACAAGGTAAGGAGCATGAGGATGTAGAGCGATCGCACTGACTGGTTCGTTATGGCCTGTGAGCGATCGGACAAGGCTTCCAGTGGCAATATCCCAGCGGTGAATCATCCGATCGTTGCCACAACTCACGAGCTGTTTGCCGTCAGCCATAAACCGCACTTGCTGAACTTTATCGGTATGACCATAGAAAGTCTTGAGGCACTGTCCTGTAAAGCTATCCCACAATTTCAGCGTCCCGTCGCTGCTGGCACTGGCAACGTGCATACCCGTAGGCGCGAAGGCTACCGACCGAACAAAGTGGCGATGTCCGTGGCAAGTTTTAAGGCACTTGCCAGAGGCGATATCCCAGAGTCTGAAGGTGTTGTCATAGCTGCCGCTGGCCAGCGTACGGCCATCAGGGCTGATCGCAACCGACCAGACATTGCTTTGGTGTCCCTTAAGTTGGTGTAAACAACGTCCCGTGGCCAAATCCCAAAGCCACACAAAATGATCAAGTCCACTGCTGGCCAGGTAGCGTCCATCGGTACTGCAAGCCAGTGATGTTGTGCCACAGACAAATCCTTGCAGGGTCCGCACACACTGTCCCGTACCCACATCCCAAAGTTGTAGGGTTTGGTCTTTGCTACCAGCAATCAAGCGATCGCCCCGACGGCCAAACGCCAAGACATCCAGACGATTGGTGCCCTCGTTGTGTAGGGTTTTAATACAGCGCTGCCAGGTCACATCCCAGAGCTTGATTGTGCCGTCATACCCAGTACTGGCCAACCATTGTCCGTCTCCATGGAAAGCCACAGAACGCACAATATTCTGATGGCCCTCTAAAGATGCCAGTAATACCCCAGTCTGACTATCCCAAAGCTTCAGGGTCTGGTCATCCCCAGCGCTGGCAAGGAGGTAACCATCAGGACTGATCGTAATGGCTTGAACCCGTCCCTGGTGCCCTTGTAACACGTGAGAGGTAGCTCCAGTTGCCGTGTCCCAGAGGCGAATCGTGCCGTCACTGCCACTGCTGGCTAGCCAGGTGCCGTCGGGGCCAAAGGCCACGGACCACACCCAGCCCTCATGTCCGGATAAAACGGCGATCGGCTGCGTACCATCAGATTGCCAAAGGTAGAGATTAGCGTCTGTACCTGCACAGGCAAAATACTGACCCTGGGGATGACAGGCTACTGCCAATGTGGGGCTGCCCAAGTGCCACACTCTTAGCAATTCACCGGTCTGACTATCCCAAAGCCGCAGTGTTTTATCGAGACCGCTGCTTAAGAGGGCATCGCCCTGAGGCGTAAAGGCGATCGCATAAATCCAGGTTGGGGACTGATGAGGATCCCGAAGGTTGAAGCGGTACTGTCCAGTATCTGCTTCATAAAGATGAATTACACCATCAGAGTCACTGGCGGCGACGAGGCTCGCTTCGGCACTGATAGCCACAGCTAACACACCTTTAAGCGACTGAGTAAATGCCACTCGGTCAAAATGAGTCCCTGAAAACCGGGTATCCCACAATTCACAGCCTTGTAAATCAGCTTCACGGACGGTTAGCGCTGAAAGATCTTGGTGCTTCAAACTAGCGCCCGCAACTACCAGTAGGTTGATCATATTCCCCGCTGCATACCCGGTCAGGGAGGTGGCTTGGAGTTGTTGCAACAAATGCCAAAGATGGGATTCTAGAGACTTGCTTGGATCGAGTTTGGCCTCGCAGTTCTGTTGAATAGGCTGCACGATAACGCGGATTTGGGTGCGGCGCAGATAATCTTGAGCTGACATCTGCATGAGGCTAAAGCGATCCAGCGATCGCAACTCGCCATCGACGATCGCCTGACTCATTTGCTGCACAAACCGATAGGTAATATGCTCGAGCAAAACGGGCTGCACTGTAAAACGCTGTTGCGTCTGCAATAAGGGTAATCGTCTTTTTAGGGACTGCAGAGTTGAGGGGAGTTGAGGGGACTGTTCCAACACGCAGGTCTGCAGCTCTGTCAACGCGACTGGTTCCCGGTGAATGCCTAGCCAGTACAGCACCTCAATTTCTGCCTCTGAAAGCCGCTCAAAGTGCCAGTCTAAAAGGGCTCCAATATCGCCAAAAACAGGTTGACCCGCCTGTAAAAATGCGGCGACATCGCCAAAAAACACATCTTCAATGTGCTTGGCGACCAGTTCTAGGGCCAGGGGATGCCCCGCATACAGGTCAATCAGCGCTTGCCATGTAGCTGGACTCGCCTGAAAATCTTGAAACGACTCAATTACCTGACGAGCTTCTGCCTGCGCCAAGCCAGAGAGTAGCTGCGATCGCACTGGACGGGAAGGACCTTCGAGGCGGGCGATCGCCGGAGGTTTCTCGCGGCTCGTGAGTAAGCAGCAACTTTTGTGGGAGGTCTCTCCCAGTCTTCGAAACAGTTGGTCATAGTTGTCGTAGCCAGATCGGTAGGGTTGCCCTGCTCCCTCTGCCAGAATCGTTTCGACGTTGTCTAACACAATCAAGCAGCGGTGCTGGCGAAGATAGGCCAGGAGTTTCAGGAGTTGTTCGTCCAACGAAGGGGCAACTTCTGTATCCTGCTGTCTTGAGATCAAGCTGATGAGCGTCCGTAGAGTATCGGATAAAGGAGGGGCGTTGATCAGCGATCGCCAAATCACAAACTCAAACTGTTCCTGAATCCGTCTTCCTAATTGTGCCGCTAGGGCAGTTTTGCCAATGCCACCCATCCCCATCAAGGTAATGACGCGACAGCGATCGTGAATTATCCACTGCTCAAGCATTTGGAGTTCGATCTGGCGACCTAAAAATAGCCCTATATCGGGTGCATCGGCCCAGTCAATCGAGGCCGGCAAAGGAATTGATGGGGATGGGCGAGACGCAGCCGGTAATGGGGCCAGGGTAACCCGATGCGGGGGGTGCTCCATTAATCCCCGCAACGTTCGTTTGGTGACCTTGATGTCTAAAAGATGTGAGATCTGTTTCCAGAGGTTGGCTGCGGTGTCTTTAACATGTCCCTCGGTTAAGTACAGCCGCTGGGCCAGATTGGTGTAGCTCTCCTGATGCCAAGCCGATTCTAAGATGCTCTGCTCTAGTGGGGTGAATGATTTCTCAAAAGATTTCTGCCATAGGGATTCCAAGGTGGTCAAGGCATCTTCGAAGGTCATGCTTGGTGATCCGACTTTTCTGACTATTATTGCCCACTTGCCCGACTGATTTACGGCTCATCAAAAAGCCATGATGCGACCTGAAGCCAGGTACAACGGCCTGGGCGCAATGCATGGGCAAACCCCCTGCCTATCTAATGGTTTGATTTAGGAATTCTCATGGCTGAAATTGAATTTAATTTAGAGAATCTCAACGGCTCCAATGGATTTGGATTTACCGGCGTGACGCGTCAGGAGCTAGTCGGGACATCCGTCAGTATTTTGTCAGACATTAATGGTGATGGCATTGATGATGTCGCGTTTGGCGCACCTGCTAGTGTCGCTAGCAATGCCGACCCCGCAGTTCATATTGTGTTCGGGCAAGCAGGAGGCTTTCCCGTCGGCCTCTTTCCTTCAAATGACGATGCAGGCACAAATAGGCTCACCATTGTTGGCGGCTCCGGCAATATCAACCTTGGATTTGCCGTTAGCGGTGCTGGGGATGTTAACGGCGATGGCATTCATGATTTGATCGTGGGCGATACTGCGGCGAATCCAGCCGGTGAATTTGCCATTTCGGGTCAAAGTTTTGTCGTCTTTGGGCGCTCTGGCACTCAACCCTTTCCCAGGATCCTGAATGTGGATGAGTTGGATGGCTCAAACGGGTTTGCTATCGATGGGGCTGTGGGCGATCGCGCGGGGACATCCGTCAGTGGGGCTGGCGATGTCAATGGTGACGGTGTCGATGATTATCTCGTCGGAGCTCCTGACAACAACCGGGCCTATCTAATTTACGGTCGCACCGGACCTCAACCCAGTCGCATCGATCTGGCTCAGCTTACAAGTTCTCAAGGGGTTGTTCTGACCGGCGTTACCGATGATTTTGCTGGGGCAACCGTGCGCGATATTGGCGACTTTAATGGCGATGGCTTTGACGATATCGCGATCGCTGCTCCGAGTGCTCGCGTTACGGCCTCTGTCGGTGACGGTTCGGATCCTGCCAATATTGTTTTGGGGGGGCGGGTCTATGTGGTGTACGGCGACTCAAATTTAGCTCCCGCGATCGATTTATCAGCCCTGGATGGTAGCAATGGGTTCGTCTTTGAAGCAAACGATAACTTACTGGATAGTCCTCGTGTCGGCTCTTCGCTGGATGGTGCGGGTGATTTCAACGCTGACGGCTTACCGGATTTGATTATTGGCTCCCGTGCCGCCGACGCAGAAGGTCGCGAAGACGCTGGCCAAGCTCACATCATTTTTGGTCAAAGCACGGGGATACCAGCCCAACTGACGCGGGCTGAGTTAGATGGCACCAACGGTCTCACGATTGTGGGTGAGTTAGGTGAGCAAGGGCTGAATCTGTTTGGTGATACGGCAGGGGCTGCCGTTAGTGGCATTGGCGATTTCAATCAGGATGGTGCCGATGATGTGGCGATCGTAGCTCCTCGGGGGGATAACGGAGACATCGCAGATGTGGGCCGTACATATGTTGTCTATGGTCGTCCCAACAATACGACAGCGGTTTTAGATCTCAGAAATCTTCCTGCCAGTGATGGCTTTGTCCTTAACGGCATTGAAGCATTTGATGGTGATGGTTTGGACATTAGTCCCGTCCTCGACGGTGCTAGTGGTCGCGTGGATGGTGGGGGCGATGTCAATGGTGATGGCGTCCCAGACCTGGTTATTGGGAATCCTGCTGCTGAACTTTTGGGATTTGTCAATGCTTCAGCAGGAGCCGGATACGTGCTCTTTAGTGAGGCGGATGCAACTGCGCCCGTCGAACCACCTGTTGGGCCACCCGAGCCACCGGAACCAGGCGATACCTTGGTTGGTGGTGACACTGATGATGTTTTGATTGGGGGCACGGGCAATGACACCCTTATTGGTAATGCGGGCAACGACACCTTAGAAGGGAATGATGGCGATGATCAATTGCAGGGAGGAGAAGATAATGATTTCTTGATTGGCGGGGTTGGTGAAGACATCCTGGCAGGCGGGGCTGGCAGCGATCGCTTGGTTGGGGGCTTTGGTGGCGATCGCCTGAGGGGTGGGGACGGGGACGATCGCCTCTTTGGTAAACCCGGTGTTGACATTATCCAAGCGGGTGCTGGCGATGACACGCTTGGTGGTGGCAAAGGTAACGATGTTCTGGAGGGCGAAGACGGTGATGATACCCTCAGAGGCAAACGGGATGATGATTTGCTTCTGGGCGGCAGCGGCGATGACACACTATGGGGCGGTAATGGCAACGATACCTTAGACGGTGAGGCTGATGATGACGATCTTTTTGGGGCGCGAGGCCGTGACCAACTCAATGGCGGGTTCGGGGATGATACCCTCAATGGCGGTAGAGGCACTGATACTTTGGACGGTGGGGCCGGTAATGACACACTCACCGGAGGCCGCAAGGCTGACACACTGACGGGTGGGGCCGGTAGTGACACCTTCCGCTACGCAGATTTGGGCGAGTCTTTGCTCAGTAACGGCATCGCCATCACCTTTGATCGGATCACCGATTTTGCAATTGGGACCGATAGGATTGAGAGTATCAATGCTGTCAGTGCATCCAACGTATTGCAGTTGGGCAATGCCGCAAGTTTAGATGAGGCTGGGCTGCAGGCTGTGTTGGAGGCGAGTTCATTTGCCGCCAACGGAGCAGCTACGTTTAGCTTCGATGCCCGTGACTTCCTGGCGCTCAATGATGGCACCGCTGGTTACCAGGTCAGTAGTGACGCACTGATTGAAATTACTGGCTTTACAGGAAATCTGGCAGCGTTGGCGATCGCTTAAGAGGATTTCTCGAAATGAATATACCGCCATAGGTTGGCGTCGAGGAACGGATGCTTTTGGCGCAATAGAGACGCGACATGTTGCGTCTCTACCCGTATCCATAACGGGGGTTGACCATGCGGATGGAGTATTAGACTGACCGCAACGAAATTACCCGGGCTCTAAATCGTTTCCCCTGCTAAAGGCACCAATACACACCCAGCAATGCGCCAGGTGGTGTCGGTTTGCTGTTCCATTTGGTAGTAAGCGGTCACCCACTGCCCGGTCGGGCCTAACAGAGTCACGGCCTGAACTGGACTACCATGAACCACCTTGATCGCTTCAAAGGTGATGGATTGGGGCCGATACACAGGGATATATTGCGCTTTGACCATCGCCATAAACTGATCAGGCGTCTGAAACTGCGCTTGGATATCGGGACTCGCAAAGCTAAAAGCCGTTTCGGCATCCTCTGCTTGAAACGCTGCCAGTTGTTGGTCAATTGTGGCTTGAATAGCCGCTAAATCTTGAGTACTTAACGAGGGCTCTGAAGGATTAGCAACCTCCTGATCCAGAGCTGGTGGCAAAGAATCCGCTGCAATGGATGGTTGCACTGGCTGCTGGAGACGTTTTCGGCCCAAGAGTGTCAAGGGCAGGGCAATTGCCGCTAAGATTGCCACTAACATCCACGTTTTGCGGTTATTCACTCAAAATATCCAACACTTTGCTTTCAGCCTAACGACTTTTCGCGCCATCTGTCGCGACTCTGGATACCGTTTAGGCAAAAAATGTGATGTGGTGATGCGGTATTGCCTTAAGCTGGCAAAATCCTAAGCCGCAAACGGCATCGATGTCGCCGACACAACTTCATCATAGAACTGCTGTAGCTGGCGGGTAGCCGCATTCCAGCCCCACTTTTCAGCTTCGATACGGGCATTACGACGCATCAATTCACGCTCAGCGCTCCGGTCAAAAATACGCTGGGTGGCAGCAACCGCACCTTGATCATCTTTGGGCTCGAAGAGGAAGCCATTTTCCCCATTCGTAACAATATCGGGGATACCACCCGAATTGGCGGCAACCACTGGACAACCTGCGGCCATCGCCTCCAGCAAGACCAGTCCGAGAGTTTCCGTACGCGATGGGAAAATAAATGCATCCGCTGAAGCATAGGCCGAGGCCAATTCTTCACCAGCTAAGTAACCCACAAAATAGGTGTGGGTGTCCGCAAAATGCTTTTCCAGTTCTTCGCGATGAGGGCCATCCCCCACCAGGGCCAAGCGGGCATCGGGAATTGACTGTAGAACAGGCTTAATGCGGTCAATCTCTTTTTCGGCAGACAGACGACCAATGTAGAGTAACAACGGGGCATCTGGGTGACCTTGAGAGAGGCGATCGCGCATGTCGCGACTGGCAAGTTCGGGCCGAAATAGCTCAGTATCAACGCCTCGCTGCCATACTCTGGTGCGCTCAACGCCATGTTCTGTCAGTTCTTCCTGCATGGCTGTGGAGGTGACCAAATTCAGGCGCGCTTGGTTATGAACAGCCTTAATCAACTCCCACATTAATCCCTCAAACATCGCTAATCCGTAGTGTTCGAGATATTTGGGCAGATGCGTGTGATAAGAGGCGATCAGGGGAATGTCTAAAGTTTTAGCGTAGAAGAGCCCAGCTAATCCTAAGACTGCCGGATTAACGATATGGATTAAATCAGGCTGGAATTCTTCCAGAGCTTCGCCGATCGAAGGACGTGGCAAAGCCAGCTTGAGTTCAGGATAAAGCGGGAATGCCATACCTGACACCCCATGAATACTGGCTCCTTTGTATTCAGTTAATCCACCGTCTGGAGAAAACACCAGAACTTGATCGCCAAGTCGCTGAAGATGTTCAACGGTATGCTTAAGGCGAGTGACAATGCCGTCGACTTTGGGCAAAAACGTTTCAGTGAAAAGGGCGATTCGCATTGGTGTAGAAAAGGCGGTAGGGCTCAGTGTCTAATGGACAGATAGAAATGAGGAAGGGCTGATCCACTGAGTAATAAACGGGATGCTCGGAAACAAATCTGATTTCCTAGTTGCCCCCCCTCTCCTGCAAAAAGGTTAGCGGTGAACGTTAGCGACGCCACTTAACCTTCGGTAGAATCAATTCCTTATCGACCCGGTCCTTGTACTTCACAGCAAAGTTCAAGAGGGAGTCAAGTAAGGATTCTGATAGATAGTGGGGTTGCAATCCCAGATCCAACAGACTGGTATTCTTCGCGTTGAAATAGTGCTCTTCAGACTCAACACGAGGGTTCTCGAGATTTTGGATTGCGACGTCCAGTCCCATGGTTGTGGCAGCTTTTTTCACCATGAGGGCGAGGTCGGCAACCCCAAACATTTCAGTGAACTGGTTGAAGACGCGGAATTCACCAGAGTTTGCGGGATTTGTAAGCGCAATCTCGACGCATCGTACGGTGTCGCGGATGTCTAAAAAGGCGCGAGTTTGTCCACCTTTACCGTAGACCGTCAGAGGGTGACCCACAGCCGCCTGAATACAGAAACGGTTCAGCGCTGTACCAAATACACCGTCATAGTCAAGGCGGTTGATGAGCAACTCATCCATCCCCGTCTCTTCAGTCAAGACCCCATACACCACACCCTGGTTCAGATCAGTGGCACGAAGACCCCAGATTTTGCAGGCAAAGTGGATGTTATGGGAATCATGCACCTTCGACAGATGGTAGAAAGAACCTGGCTGCTTAGGATACGGCAGGGTATCTTTACGACCATTGTGCTCAATCGTGATGTAACCCTCTTCAATATCAATATTGGGGGTTCCGTATTCGCCCATGGTGCCTAGCTTCACTAGGTGGCAGTCAGGGAAATGATCGCGTAATACATAGAGCAGATTTAGCGTCCCAACCACATTATTGACCTGGGTCATGACGGCCCGCTCACGATCAATCATGGAGAAGGGTGCCGAGCGCTGTTCACCGAAGTGAACGACCGCTTCCGGCTGAAACTGCAGCATCGCCTTTTCCAAGAAGGGATAGTCGTTGAGATCCCCCACGAAAAGATCAATATGCTTGCCGGTCAGATCTTTCCAGCGTTGTAGTCGAGTCTGGATAGGTGCAATGGGAGTCAGAGTATTAACGCAAATCTGAGCATCCCAATGACGCCGAACCAGGCTATCCAAAATACCCACTTCGTAGCCCTGATTGGACAAATGAAGTGCTGTTGCCCAACCACAATAACCGTCGCCGCCAATGACTAAGACTCTCATGTCAATCAATCAATCAAACAATTTGCTGATACTCGCTCAATGTATCAGGTTAGTGACCCCGTTAAACAATTTCTCAAAAAAGTCAGTTTGTCAAAATGCTTTCAGCCATTTCTTTTCGAAAGAGGATTTTGCCGTGAGACTATTCGCGATCGCCGTTATCGCGAATAGTCTCTGGACCTCGCAAATCAAGCCTTAGCAGGCTCAAAGATAGGATGCCTTTTGCGCGCAAAGTGCAGGTCCTTGGGCGCAAAAGGCATCCTTATTTAAATTCTGGTGTTCAGATAAGCACTCAGAAAATAGATGAATTTGTTGGGTTGGTTAATCCAGTTCAATCCCATCGATATCCGCTAGGGCAGACAAAACAGGGTGATGTGGGTCGCGGAGTTCGTGTACAACCCGCAATAGCCATGGTGAAACCCACCATTAGACGCCCAAATATCAGCCGTTGATCTTCTGAAGCCTGGGGTTAATCATCCTAAAGTGCAGGTCATGGGCGATCGAGCTAGAGATGACCAGCCATAATCCTGAAGCTGTCGAGAGCGCCGCAGCCCGCCCGCCGACCGCGACTAGGGCCGCCACCCAGGAAGACAAACCAGCCACTTTTGGGGTTGCCAACATAATAATGTTGCGGCATCTACTGCGTTGAGCTTTGCGACGGTGTCGCCCAAAATGAAGCCTAACTAAGGGAAAAAATACCGGTTAGCCGTGCTGACAGGGCGAATGCTGGCATGAGCTAAGCAACAATTAGCACACAGTATTGAGCCACCTGGGTCCCAGTAATTCCTTTAAGCCCCCCCAGGATCGTGAAGTAGGTGATGATCCTGGGGCCAAAGATAACGCCAGTGGCAACATCTACTTGTAAGAAACGGCTAAAGATGGTTCCTACACGAGTGCATCCCAGTTTTGCAAATGGCCCTCATCCCCCAGCCCCTTCTCCCAAATTTGGGAGAAGGGGGGCCGGAGA
>JBCBTQ010000166.1:0-13702 GCA_039818605.1 Cyanobacteria bacterium J06639_14
CTATACGGTGACCACACCCGATGGCAACACCGAAACTGCCACCGTTACCGTCACGGTTACCCCCGTCGATGACATCGTCGATGACGCAGAGACCACCCCAGAAGATACTCCCGTCGATATCCCGGTGCTGGCCAACGACAGCTTTGGGCCCGATGTATCGGTCACGGATGTCTCGGACCCCACCAATGGCACCGTTACCATCAACGACGATGGCACCGTTACCTACGAACCGGACCCCGATTTCAACGGCACCGATACCTTCACCTATACGGTGACCACACCCGATGGCAACACCGAAACTGCCACCGTTACGGTGACGGTGACGCCTGTTGATGGCGGGATCCCCACTGCCACTGACGATAATGCCACAGTCAATGAAGATGACACTATCAATGTTAATGTCCTCGCCAATGATGACTTTGGGGATGACGGTCCTAGCGTTGGCAGCATCGAGGTTGCAACGCCTCCTACCAATGGCAATGCAGTTGTCGATGATGGTGGAACACCGGATGACCCCACTGACGACACGATTGACTACACGCCCGACCCTGACTTTACGGGCACCGATACCTTCACTTACACCATCATCGACAGCAACGGCGATACCAGTACCGCTACGGTGACAGTGACGGTTAACCCAGGTGATGAGCCCGTTCCGGTGGTGATGGATGATACGGCTGTCGTAACCGAGAACAGCACAGTCTCTATCGATGTCCTTGCCAATGATGACTTTGGGGATGACGGTCCTAGCGTTGGCAGCATCGAGATTGCAACGCCTCCTACCAATGGCAATGCGGTTGTCGATGATGGTGGAACACCGGATGACCCCACCGACGACACGATTAATTACACACCAGATCCAGGCTTTACTGGCACTGATACCTTCACTTACACCATCACCGATAGAAATGGTGATACCAGTACTGCGACAGTAACCGTGACAGTTAATGGATTAACCGGTACAGGAGGACCCGATATTCTCACGGGCGGTGCAGGCAACGACATTCTCAATGGTCTCAGTGACAATGACATCCTCGATGGTGGCGCAGGCGATGACATCATCAACGGCGGTAGCGAAGCCGACATTGTGATCGGCGGTGCAGGCGACGATATTCTCAATGGTGGTACCGATAATGATGACATTACGGGTGGTACAGGCAGCGATATTGCTAATGGCGGCACGGGGAATGATGTTGTTCGCGGCGGTTTAGGTGAAGACCTACTCGATGGTGGTGAGGGCAATGATATCCTCCGAGGCGGTCAGGATAACGACAGTCTCCGTGGCTCAGCAGGAGCCGATATCCTCCGTGGCGGTCAGGGTGACGACGTGCTCAATGGCGGACGTGGCAATGACATCCTGATTGGCGGTCAGGGCAGCGACATCCTCACAGGGGGACAAGGTCAAGATACCTTCCAGTACAACTCGGTATCTCACTTTGGCGACATCATCACAGATTTCTCGGTGGTTAGCGATCGCATCGACCTTAGCAACATTGCCGGCATCGATAGCAGTATGTTGATGCTGCAGCAATCAGGGACCTCCACCCTGGTGCAGGTCATGATTGAGGGCGAACTCCAAATCGTCGCTGAACTCGAAAATGTTGATGCCGATGACCTGGGAAGTGACAACTTCCTCCCCACGAGCTTGACAATGTTCGATTCGGACGAAGCAATGAGTGGCTCCAATAGCAGTGACAGCCTCTTGGGTACGAGTGGCCCAGACCTGCTTTTTGGTGGCGGCGGCAACGATGAAATCTCAGGTTTAGAGGGACCAGATTCCCTCTTTGGCGAAACAGGGAGTGACGTCCTTAGTGGCGACAAAGGCGCGGACCAACTTTTTGGTGGTAATGGCAATGACCAACTCCTGGGCAAAGAGGGTGCAGACCAACTCTTTGGCGAAGCGGGGAGTGACATCCTCGGTGGTGGCAAAGGTCCTGATTCCCTCTTTGGCGGCAATGGCGCAGACCAGTTAAAGGGTAAGGCAAACATTGATCTCCTAGTGGGTGGCAATGGTTCCGACATCCTCCTAGGTGGCAATGGTGGCGATACCCTCATTGGCGTAGACACCAACCTGCGGCGCGGTCGCAGCGAAATCGATGTGCTTGAAGGAGGCAATGGTGCCGACTTGTTGGTATTGGGTGACACGGATGGTGTGTTCTATGACGACGGCACATCGAACAATGCAGGCTTCAATGACTATGCGCTGATTGTGGGTTTGACAGGACAAGACCAGATTCAGCTAGCAGGAGAATTGAATGATTACTCCCTGGTAGGAAACACAACGGTTGATGGGCAAACGGGGACTGGCATTTTCTGGCTAGGCGATGGCAGTGTCAGTGGTGAGTTCATTGCACTGGTGCAGGATACCAATGAGACACAGACACAAGCAGTGTTGACCTTTGTCTAGGTCGACGAGCAAACCATAACCTTGGACATCGGCACAGTCCTTGTAACGACGTTCAAGGAAGATATGAACTTAAACCAGAAAACTCTGACTCCCCACCGAGCCAGAGTTTTCTGGTTTAGGTCGGTATTCAATCAGAGTGATCAGCGCATCAGCGATCGGCTAAACCAAAATGGCTCCGGCGGGCTCACAGTCATAGATGTAGCTGTAATCGAATTGAAAAAAATTGACGGTCCGAATAATCGAAAATCCAAGCTGTATGACCTTCTCGTTTGTGAAAGTTGCCATTACGAGCTCTGCTAATCGTTTTCCAGAAATTTTCGGTTGTTCAACAAAATAGTTGCGGCGAGCAAAAAACTGACTTTCACCATCAGGCACAATGATGCCATTGAGGCGGTGGGTATGCTGAATGGGTCTGATATATTCCCGAATGAACGTTTCTTGATTTACCTGCAGCCGATATAGTCTTTCATGCTGTGACCAGCTCATTTGAAACATCATTTGGAGAATTTCAAATCCCAACACATAATTAAATACACTGCTTTTTTCTTGAGAGCTCATTATGAGCTTAAGTGCCGATTGAAGATAAAGATCCGTCTGTTGTTGCGTATCTTGAGCGGAATGGATATAGAACTGACGAATATATCTTCTCAACACTGTCTTGGACAGAGTTGTTTTAATATGAAATTGCTGTAGATATCCTCTAACCTTGTCCTGCGTGTCTTGGTCTTGAATGACACGATATACGAGTCCATCAGCCGTGTAATCATCCAGAAACTCTGCCTGTGTTTCAGGAGTGGCCGCAGACAAGAGATGACACAGCGACAATACATAACGCCGCTGGACCCAAGGCAATCCTTCTAGCCATTCTTGAGCCTCTTCAGGTAAGGCACCAAAGACTATTTCTGTGTCAGACTGCAAAAAATTCATAGAGCGTTCAACACACGATTCCAAACTTATCCCATCTTGCCCATGGAAGCAGTTAGGTATCCTGCCATCAGAGAGTCTTCAAACAACCAACATAATGACAAAGTTCGCGATCACACAACTTGCTTTGGGCGTATATTTTCGGTTATCTAGCCAAACTAGAAAATCTGGTTTAAGTAGAAATAGGGATCGAGAATCCAGGTTTGGGTACAAAATCTGCCACTGAAAAGCTTATACCAATTCGTAATTTGGCCATTTCGATTTTAGTATTCGTCGTAGGTTTAATCCTTGGCTTAGCCGCCTCAGAGAGGTTGCGACTGAAGAATGCCTAGACGGTAATGTGTTCAGCATCAACCTTTGTAGCCGTCAAAAAGCAAAACGGTATGAAATTGAAAGCTGAGGAGATCTCTGGAAAAGAAATTACCAGAGCAAGACGTTGGGTCTCGTGCCTCGACGCCAACCTACGAAGGTATATTCATTGCGAGAAATTTCCTGAGCCCAACGTCGCCAAAATTCAGGCAACGATTTGATTGCTTGAGTCCAATGTTTCACCAAGCTTATCAGCAATCCCGGCAATCCACATCTCGTCTTGTTTTGTATAGCTCCGAGGAGCATTTGCACCTAAAATCAGGACCCCTTTTGTTCCCATCGGTTGACAGATGACTCCTTGGGTATTTGCCGGTAAGTAGGTAAACTCTACCCGCCCTGGAAATAACTTTAGATCAACTAAATAGACTGCTTTTCCTTTCTCCAAAACACGTTTCAGAATTGCACCTGGAGACACCTCAGTTGTTGAACCAAGGATACCTCGACGCATTAATACCTGACCGTCATAGTAGGCCACCAGCGATCGCGTCACCGTGTTGGTTAGCAGTAAGTGCGAGGCCCAAGCAAGCTCTGTTTGGATCGTCTCTGGTAGGTCTGTTGCGAGTTCAAAACCTTCTTCCCCTTGAAGTTGAACCGTTTCGGGCGATCGCGGCTGCACTCGTTGCCAGAGCAAGCCTGTCAGGACCAAGACGGCACTTAAAATAATGCCCATGACATCCGATCGAGCTTGGGAATCTGTCAGAGCAGGGGTCAGAAAGCGATTGACCAATAAAAGTGAACTCCCTATAATACCCACCGCAATGGGCATCCTTCGCAGCACTGCATTCACATCCGCTTGAGCCATTAGCCAACAAAATAATCGTCTCTAAACAGCGTATCTGCTGTGAGAACCCCTCGACACTATTTGAGTGAAAAACGCCTTTGTAACCAGGGAAAGGCAGTAGGAACTGTGAGACCGACAATCGCTTTAACACCGAGAATCGCCAATAACTTCTGGCGCTGAGTAAGCAGCGCTGGATTAGCGCTGGTCGCAGTTGCCAGAAACCGAATTGCCGTCCATCCTTTGACCCGATTCAGCGGTGGCTGCAGTGCCTTGGTGACCAAATAGAGATATAGCTTAGACAGGCTTAGCGATCGCAACGGTTCCAAGCGCTCAGGCGACTGCTGCAAGGCACGTTCCATAACCCGCAAACATTCTTGCTCTTGGCGTATAAAGTTCGTCGACATTGAAGTTGTCGGTTGCCGGTAAAAAACATGGGCTTCTGGGACAACCGCAAACCTATGCTGACGCGCCAACTTCAAAAAACAATCCCAATCTTCGGCAGCCTTTAAAGTCTCGTCAAACCCGCCAATTTCTACTAAGGCATCGCGACGAATTAATACATTGGAACCGCTTTCTAAGAAATTAGAAAGAAACAAACGCTCATACAAGTCACCAGAAACTTTACTATGAATACCGGCATGAAGAAACTGGCCTGATTCATCGATGAAATCTGTCCAGCTATAAGCGACAGCCGCTCCTTCAGATGCCGCTATGGCTTCTAACTGACTTTGCAGTTTTGGAGGAGCCCACAAATCATCAGCATCGATGAATGAAATATACTCTCCTTGGGCTAACTTCAATCCGCGATTGCGACTGGCCGACAAACCTGCATTCGGAAAAGAAAATATTTTAAGACGCGCATCACGAATCTTTGCCAAGATTGTCAGTGTATTGTCGGTGGAACCATCATTGATGATAATCAACTCCAGATCTTCACAGGTTTGACTCAGCACGGATGCAACCGTCTCTTGAATCGTCTCTGCACCATTGAAAACGGGTAAAACGACTGAGGCACGTACCATGTTAAATGCTCACTATGGGGCGTCACTTAAGGTGGGAAATTGTAGGGGGGGAGAGAATCTAGGAGGCAGAAGTTAGGAGTTAGGAGGACACTGGATTTTAGCTTATACTTCTGACTTGCCATCCAGTTAGGGATGCGTGGCGTAAGCAGATATCTCGCCACACTAACTTTCAGCGTCTAAATTGGTAATCTCATAGCCTAGAAAGGTGCTGGTGTTAAATGCCTGATGAAAACGATCCATCAGGGCGATCGCGCCCTTTTCTGGGACCATGGTCAGGACCAAGAGCTTAATGAAAGCCTTGTAAATAACTTTCTTATGAAGCAGACTTACATCGGTCGCAATAGCCCGGTATAAAAATTTAAGAATTAATCCCGTCTGCTGTTTACCCGGCTCAACTTCCAAAGATCGATACAGCAAGTACTTATAAAGGTTTCCTAAGCTGTAGGGTTTGAGGTATTGATACTGTTCAGGAGCTAGCTCATAAGCCTTTTCAATCACGCGCAAGTTACACGTTTCCATCCGTTGAATATTGGAAGATTTAGAATTTGGGGCGATGCGGTAAAGGACTTGGGCTTTAGGCACAACTGCAAAAGGATGCTTTAACGCTAACCGTAAACAAAGATCAGTATCTTCAGCGTTTGTGAGCGCTTCATCAAAGCCACCCACATCGAGGAAAGCTTGCCGCCGTATCATCACATTGGAACCATTGCCAATGAAATCGTCTAACAACAGTTTTTCGAGCACATTTCCTGACCAGTGAACGTAGCTACAACGACGCAGAAATTTGCCTTTCGTATCAATGCAGTTGGTCCAGCTATAGGCTAAGGCAGCTTCAGGAGCTGCTAGCAAGGCAGCATGTTGGGCTTCGAGCTTATCCGGTGTCCAGAGATCGTCAGCATCTAAAAAGGAAACAAATTCACCTGTAGCTTGGCTCACACCCCGATTGCGATTAATCGAGACAGGAGCCTTGGCATAACTCAGAACCTTTAGGCGTGGAGCTTGAATAGTAGCTAAAATCTCTGCGGTATTATCGGTAGAACCACTTTCAACGACAATTAGCTCAAAATCAGCAAAGGTTTGTGCTAAAACAGACTCTACAGTTTCAGCGATCGTTTTAGCCCCATTGTGGACGGGAATAATAACAGAAATTGGTGGCATGGAGTTTAATAATAATTGCCCAAATAGGATTTTGGAATTTTAAATTCGGTGAAAACTTTTTTGTTTATCAACTTTTCCATCGCAAGGTGAAGAGATAGAAAGGACTAATGAAGGTACCAAGGAGGCGCTTCATTTCACAGGTGGCGACAACATTTGTGCCTAGCGAAGATCGGTGCTTAAAGTAATGCAAAATGACTCGCCGTAGGTCGCTTAATAAATACATCCAAAACATAATAGGTCGCTGCCAAACAGGCAACGCTAACATGCGCAGATGATGTCGGCAGAGCCCAATGCCATACAAGTTGTCCTGAAGATAGGTTGGGGTCAGGCGCGAGGCCGAGATACAGTGCTGAATTTTCATTGTGGGAGCGTACCAAATTTCCCACCCAGCTCGATGCAGGTATAACAGAGCTTCGGCATCTTCACCCGCTAACATCGACTGCCCCACTCGACCAACCAGAAGCAGGTTTGCAGGCACATGGGTTAACCAAGCATGACGACGTACGACCAAACCAGCACCCGGAGGAACCCCGGTAACTCGGGGATCGTATTGAAGAGGTTGATCACCGCGCTTGTTGAGTGCGAGATAAAACAAAATGGGTTTCAAGTCGGCTGGGGGAGGACTTTCAAATTGGCCTTCAATTTCACTCCCGTAAGCGCCTGCCTGGGGATGGTCTTGGGCAAAACTGCAGGCGGCTGCAACCCAGGTAGCTTCTGGCAAATTGTCATCATCAAGGAAGCCGATCAGGTCACCGCCAGCATTCTCAATCCCGCACTGGCGAGCAAAAGCAAGGCCCTGTCTAGCTTCAAAAACATACCGTAAGGGAACATCGGCAGGCCAATTTTCCTGGTGCTGTTTAACGACGTCCCTTGTATTGTCCTGGCTGTTATTGTCAACGACAAGAACTTCCCATTGCCAATTATCTGGCACCCCCTGCGATCGCAGCTTATCCAGCACTGCTGGAATCCGGTCAGCACCGTTATAAGTCGGAATGACAACGGTAATGTCTAGTGAACGTTGGGTCCCTTCAGACTCGGACATGGTCTTGGCCCAGGAGTTGATTTACATCATGTCGTCCTCCAACATACCCAAATTTTAGGCCCAGGTCATCCTATCCTGAATCCGGTTTACCTACCTCCTAATTGAGAGACACGACCTGTCGCGTCTACAGGCATCACCTATTTCCCATAATGGGGGGGTAGCCATGTGGATTCGGTATGATGCATCCAGGAACCGGGTCTCTACCATGAAAGCAGCGGCCATTTGAGGGTTTGCCATAGCAATCGGGTTCCCCGGTGAAATATTTTCATCTTGGATGATGCTAAGCAGTTTGAGCTTCTTGGGAAGGTTCTGCTTCCTCTGTGGCATTTTCCTCGGTCGCTACTGACCGGAAAACCAGGGCTCCATCCCTAAGACTGACTTGGATTGTGCTGCCTTCCACAAAGGTTTCTTCCAAAATCTTGGTAGCGATGGGGTTTTCCAGTTCTTTTTGAATAGCGCGTTTGAGGGGGCGGGCTCCGTAAACGGGGTCGTAACCGACTTGGGCAATGTGATCGATCGCCGCCTTCGACAACGATAGCGACAGCTTCTGATCGGCCAAACGCTTCTCAATACGACGCATTTGAATTGCCACAATCTGCCGTAGTTCTGCCTGCCGTAGCGCATGGAAGAGAATCAGGTCATCCACCCGGTTAAGAAACTCAGGACGAAAATGACTGCGGAGGGCTTTGAGGACGCGATCGCGCATCTCGTCATAGCGACTATCATCACCCGCAACATCCAGAATGTGGTCACTGCCGATATTGCTCGTCATCACCACCACGGTGTTACTGAAGTCCACAACATGGCCCTGAGCATCGGTGATACGACCATCATCCAAAACCTGCAGCAAAATATTGAACACATCAGGATGCGCTTTTTCGACCTCATCCAGCAGAATAACGGAATAGGGATGCCGCCGTACTGCCTCGGAGAGCTGTCCTCCCTCCTCATAGCCCACATAGCCAGGAGGAGCCCCCACCAAGCGCGCGACAGCATGCTTCTCCATATACTCAGACATATCAATCCGGATGAGGGATTCTTCCGTATCAAAGAGGAAGGCTGCGAGTGCTCTCGCCAACTCGGTTTTCCCCACCCCTGTTGGGCCCATAAAGAGGAACGAACCGATGGGTCGTCCGGGATCGTTCATGCCAGCTCTAGCGCGGCGAATGGCGGCGGCAACAGCTGACACCGCTTCATCTTGTCCAATCACTTGCTCGTGGAGGTGTCCTTCCAGTAGCAGAAGCTTTTGACGCTCGGACTCCATCAACCGATTCACTGGAATGCCGGTCCATTTGGCAACAATTTCAGCGATATCAGCTTCAATGACCTGCTCACGCAGCAGTGTTTTGCCCTGGGCCTGGATTTCTAAAAGTTGGGCTTCTTGGGCTTCGCGATCGCGCTGTACAGCCTCCAACTTGCCATATTTAAGCTGTGCAGCTTTATTCAAGTCGTAGGCCCGCTCAGCCTGATCTACCTGCAACCGTAGCTGATCTTCTTCTTCCTGCAGAGCATTGATTGCATCCAACGTTTGTTTTTCAGTTTGCCATTGTTGGTTAAATGCCTGCTGCCGCTCTGACAGAATGGCAATTTCCTCCTTAATGCGGGCGAGGCGACTTTGAGCTGTACGGTAAGCCATCCCGGAAGAGGCATCTTCTCCCTCCAGGGAAAGCTTCTCCATCTCAAGCTGCATCAGGCGACGATCAATCGTTTCTAGCTCCTCTGGCTTAGAGGTAATCTCCATTTTGAGTTTGGCCGCCGCTTCGTCGACTAGATCGATCGCTTTGTCTGGTAAAAAGCGATCGCTGATGTAGCGATCGGACAACACCGCAGCCGCAACTAGAGCCGAGTCAGCAATTTTAACCCCGTGATGGACTTCATACCGTTGCTTAAGTCCGCGCAGGATCGAGATCGTATCTTCAGTCGTCGGCTGATCGACATAAATCTGCTGAAAACGCCGTTCGAGGGCAGCATCCTTTTCAATATTCTTGCGATACTCGTCAAGCGTCGACGCTCCAATGCAGCGGAGTTCTCCTCGGGCCAGCATCGGCTTCAGCAAGTTACCCGCATCCATTGTTCCCTGCCCTGCACCTGTACCCACGACGGTATGCAGTTCGTCGATAAACAATACAATTTGCCCACCGGATTCAGTAACTTCCTTGAGCACTGAGCGTAGACGATCCTCAAATTCACCCCGGTATTTAGCCCCAGCAATGAGGCCACCGATATCGAGGGAAATCAATTGGCGATTTTTCAAGGATTCTGGAACATCACCATTGATAATGCGCTGCGCTAGTGCTTCAGCGATCGCTGTTTTGCCAACGCCCGGTTCGCCAATCAGCACCGGGTTGTTTTTAGTGCGACGCGACAAAACTTGAATGACGCGACGAATTTCCTCATCGCGGCCAATAACCGGATCAAGATGACCTTCTCTAGCGGCTTCCGTCAGATCGCGACCAAATTTCTCCAGGGCTTGGTAACGACTCTCTGGATTTTGGTCGGTAACCGTCTGCCCCCCGCGCACCATTTTGATCGCGGTCATCAATTCTGGAGAGCCAACCTCAAATCCCCCTAATAAGCGACGCCCAATCCGTTCATCTTCGGCAAACCCTAACAGCAAATGTTCTACTGAAATAAATTTATCCTTCAGATCCTGTCGTGAGACCTCGGCCTGGTCCAGCATAAGATCGAGGCTTTGCCCCAGATATAAATTGCCATCAGCAGCACCGCGTACTCGGGCTTGGCGCTTGGCGAAGGTTTCCAGTTCTTTGAGCAGCAGTTCGGGGTCGAGACTGGCTTTTTTCAAAATGCTATGGCCAATCCCTTCTTCTTGCTCCAGCAAAGCAATCAAAACATGCTCCACTTCTATGTATTGGTGAGCAAACCGACGCGTAACAGATTGCGCTTCAAAAATGGCACCCCAAGCTTTGGTGGTGAACTTATCCGGATCAGTGGGCTGCATGATTGGGTGAAAAACAAGCGCTCTAAGCGAGTATAAGGAACTAAGGGTTCAGTGTATCAGGCTGGCTGGGAAAGGAGTGGAGAGCGATGAGGATAGAGGCGAGTAGGAACAGAAGTGATCGCAGTGTATCGACACAACACATTGCGTCGCCAGCCATCACCCACTACCCGCCACCCATCAACGCTTTGTCAAACCGCCTGAGCTACCGGCTCCGCTGACTTCTGAGCGGAACCCTGAGTACCCAGTTGAATCAGCTCGACTTTATAGCCATCAGGATCTTGGACAAAGGCAATAACGGTCGAACCATGCTTCATAGGGCCAGGTTCGCGGACGACTTTACCCCCTAACTCCTTGATCAAGCTGCAGGTGCTGTAGATATCGTCAACACCAATGGCAATGTGGCCATAACCTTCTCCTAAATCGTACTTGTCGGTACCCCAGTTGTAGGTAAGTTCTAATACCGTATGGTCACTTTCATCACCATAACCAACGAAAGCCAGTGTAAATTCGCCGCCAGGATAATCCTTTTTACGCAAAAGTTTCATCCCTAAGACATCGCAGTAGAACTTCAGAGAGTCGTCCAAATTGCCTACGCGCAGCATGGTATGTAGGAGTCGCATAAAAAGCAGTCCTCTCAATTTTTTTTCGGGTACTTGTTATGAGTATAGAAAACGTCGCTAAGATTTAACGCCTGTTTTGTCAAGACTGGGCAATGTCAGACGAACAAGCAGCATAAGCGGCAGCGTAGGCTTGGTCAAACAAAGCTTCAAGCGGAGGGTGAATACCGCGCAGTTGCCCCACTACTTGCTTGCACCAATCACAATAGGTTGTCAGACGTTCGGATGACCAACCTGCTGGCGGTGATTGAGCAACATCACGTAGATTATGAGTCTTGTCAGCGAGTTTTACTAGTTTGGCGCGATCGCACAGCGTGGCTGCGTGGTCAATTTGTAGCTGCTTGCGCGTAGCTTGAGGTAGAGACTTATCGTCAGTAACTTGAGCAACAACAGCAGCCACCGGTTCACCAAAGTGGGTGCGAATTTCTGCCAGTGTTGTGTCTGTATCTTCAACAGTATCGTGGAGTAACGCCCCCATCAGCACAACAGAATCATCCACATTGGCCTCGTGATACAGCAGGTGCAATAGGCCAATGGGATGATTGATGTAAGGGGTTGCCTCCGTATCCTTACGACGCTGCTGCCGATGTTTTTGTGCGGCAAACTGCAGCGCATCGATAACCTGACCCAAAGAATCTTCTATCACCGCACTCCTTCGTAACCTTCTTTACCGTACTAGCTGCAACCAAAAAAACTCAGCTCAGCCCTCAGACAGGAGGCCAAGTGCGGCTTCAGCAGCTAAAACAAGTGACATTAAGATTGGGTGCGACTCTCTCATAAAGTGCTCTCTCTTAATAACTTTTAACAAATAACCGCAACAGCTTACGATTGAAGCACACGAATCAATGCTCCAATCAGCAATTCCTTACGTCGCGATCGCTTTAGGTGATTTCCAGAAAAAATATACTTGTTATGACAATAAACCCTGCGTGGCGTGGGTCAACACCCCACCCGTCCGTCAGAACCGTCCACCCGTCCTGATACGACCCACGGCACCCCACCCGAAAACCCAGCCTTTTCATCCTTGGGAGCGTTGCACCAGCATCATGGGTGATTACGCTTTAAGGGCAGATTCAGCCAGAATCAAATGTCAATATTCCGGATGTTGCGTTCAAAACCTGCCCTAGCGCGTAATTGCGGCACCAGAAATTCCCCTAATTATCAGGCTCACATATTTTGCCCGGCACAATCGGACTAAAGCGCCGAAACTCGGCCAGGTATTGCTCTAACAAAACAAATTGAGACAAGTTGAGACTGTAATAAGTCCAGCGACCCTGCGGTCTTGCACGTACTAGCCCAGCATCCTTGAGCACGCGCAAGTGGAAAGACAACTTAGATTGACTAACCTCCAACTGATCGCACAAATCACAAACGCACATTTCCTGTGTTCTAAGGCTATCGACAACACTGACTCGGAGGGGATCAGACAGGGCGTGAAATCCCGCTAAACAGGTTTCTGTACTGGGCTCTAAAACAGTTACGGTGTTCATAATTTTGTGTTTGTTTGTGGCTCTATACTAGCGAACTCAAATCCGGACTGGAGTATCGATATAGCAGCCACAGATGCCGTAACCGCTCTTAGGATCCCCATTCCAAGAGTGACTGGTTGATAACCAACCGATGTTGCGTCCCTAATTTCTGACGTTGTCCATCCCCCTTCGGGGCCGATCGCAACTACAATCCTTTCCCTATCCGCCGAAAAGCATATCGACAACAAGGGCACTGCAGTGTATCTGGCAACACAGAAACATCGGTAGCTACCTGGTTCATATACTAACCATTTAGACCAAACTATTGGGTCATAAATTTTAGGGACGATCAGTCGTTCTGACTGTTCCGCAGCTTCGGCTGCGATTCGACGCCATCGCTGTAATTTGCTGGGGCTAGGGCGTAACAGTGTGCGATCGCTAATGATGGGCACAATCTGGTCAATCCCTAATTCCGTTACCTGTCGCACGACTTCATCAAACCCTTGTTTAGGCAAGCAAGCGGCCAACGTAATCCGAGGTTTTGCAGGCGCAGATATGGGATCCAAAGCAGAAGTATCCTCAGGGTTAGCAAGACTAGCCTGCGCCCCCGTTGGCATCAATGTTGCCAACCATAATTTCCCTTCTCCATTCAAGGCCAGGAAGCGATCGCCTACCTGTAACCGCAATACTCGGATTAAATAATGTTGCTGTTCTCGCGATAGAGAGAGTATTTGGTCCTGAATTTGTTCAGTTGTAATAACAACTCTTTGCAAGACAGCCTCCTCAGTCAGTCTCAGAACCATTGAGACTGGTATTGCCCTAGTTTTTGGGTCTCGATGAAATGTGCATCGTAGCCGCTTGATAACTTGACTCTGAAGCCACTCAACAATGACAGCCCGCCATCGTTGACACAATCATCCTAGTATCATGCCTTGGAATCAAGTAGAAACCCGC
>JBCBTQ010000167.1:0-13622 GCA_039818605.1 Cyanobacteria bacterium J06639_14
TTACAGATATTAGCTAGTCAACGTACGATCGCAGCCACGCAGCTACTAGCTAATATCTGTAACTGACACCAATATGAGTGGACGAGGGGACAACAGTGTCCCCTTTTTTTTTGTAATTACCCCGAGTATCCGTTGAAACTAGAGTCCGAATTGTATAAGGGCCAAGAGCTAAAATTCACGGCCCTTCTGACTCCTGACTCCTGACTCTTAACTCCTGACTCCTGACTCCTGCCCCCTATCAACACCGAAATTTCCCAACTTAATAAATAGATCTCATTCCCTCTTTAGCTTCTGCCGCAGCTCACCATACACTCGCGCCAAATCATCGAGTTGATAATGAGCATTTAAGCCGCTGGGGTTCGGCAGAACCCAAATCTTGGTGTTGTGTAGATTTTGTGACTGTGGCCCCATTTTGGCTTTAGATTGCCGAAACGCAGTTCGGTAGGCGGTAATTCCGAGAATCGCCAAATATTTAGGGCGAAATTTAGCCACCTTGCTTGAGAGGTCTTGATACCCCTGTTGCAATTCAGTGCGATCGAGCTCATCCGCACGAGTCGTAGCTCTGGCCACGATATTCGTCAGTCCATATCCTTGTTGAAGCAATCTGTAATCTTCTGAGGGATCCAGTAAGCAGTCAGTAAAATCTGCTCGATAAAGCGTTTTCCAGAAGCGATTACCGGGTCGAGCAAAATGGTGCCCAACAGCGGCACTGTAGATACTGGCATTGATGCCACAGAATAGAACTTCTAGCTCGGAGGCAATCAAGTCAGGAACTTCTTGATTATAGGCAGCTTGTAATTCAGCCTTAGTGGGTTTGGGTAGCACAGGGTAGATGGGTGGATGGGTAGGTGAGTGGATGGGTGGATGGGTAGGTGAATGGATGGGTAGGTGGAGGGATAATGGCGATACCGTCCTTACAATTAGAACCGAGTTTCATGTCTAGTGAAGCAATTATTCAGTCTTTAAAGGGTGGCTTGGTGGTTTCTTGCCAGGCTCCGACGACATCGCCGTTGCATGACCCAGAAGTAATCGCAGCAATGGCAGAGGCCGCAATCATGCAAGGGGCTGTAGGCGTTCGGATCGATACTCCAGCTCATATTGCAGCGGTTCGGCAGCGAGTCAAGGCACCCATTATTGGTCTTTGGAAGCAGGTGACGCCTGACTCGGCAGTGTACATTACCCCCCAATTTCGTCATGCTCAAGCCGTCGCTGAGGCCGGGGCTGATATTATTGCGATTGATGCTACGCTACGTCCTCGCCCAGAAGATGAGTCCTTAGCCGATTTGATTCATCGTATCCATCAAGAAGTGGGCAAGCCTGTAATGGCAGACGTTGATACGCTCATGGCTGCCAAAGCAGCCGCAGCTGCAGGTGCTGATTTACTTGGAACAACACTCTATGGCTACACAGAAGATACCAAAGACTATCGGCCACCTGGGTTGGCCCTCCTGGCTGACATGGTTGCTGAATTCTCTATTCCCTGCATCTGTGAAGGGGGGATTGCATCTCCCCAAACAGCCTATCAAGCATTAAAGTCAGGAGCATTCAGTGTTGTAGTTGGTACAGCAATTACCGGTATTGATATATTAGTCGGGCACTATTGTAGTGCCCTCAAAAGCTGATATAAATCTAATACTCTAAAGCAACGAGTTTCGATTAATTCCCTGTGAATTTGTTGCGCCGATCGGGATAAAATCTAGCATCTATTGGCATGATCAGGAACATAGACTGTTACAACTGCATCTATTCTTACTAGTCATCTAGTCTCTTTGTAAACAGTCTGTAAGGAACACACGCGTCAAGATAAAAGACCCTGATTTTACCCGCTATGTGCTGAAAAGTACAAGGTGGCAGTTAAGGTCTATCCGCTCAGCAAGTCTATAGTGTTATCATCAGGGGCCGCTCTGCTGCTTGTCTGCAACTCGTGAGTAAACTTATACGCTATGTCAAGCGCGAATCCCCCTTCTGCTCCCTACTCTATGACAGTTGCTCCGGTTGATCACACCTCAGATGACTTGTTTCGGACTTACGTAGAGGCTGCTTCCGATATTGTTTACACCCTGGACCTTACCGGGACTTTCACGTTCGTCAATTCCTATGGTTTAAGGTTGATTGGGGCCGATCGCTACGAGGAAGTGGTGGGTCACTCCTATCTGGATATCGTCGCACCGGAATATCACATGCCGACCCTGGAGGCTTTTACCAGCCTGCTACAAACAGGAGAGCTGCGTGATTATGAATTTGCGGTGATGACCCAAACCGGCGATCGCGTTTTTATCGAAGTGAATGGGCGCTTGCTCTATCGCGACGGCGAATTAGTAGGGGCTCTGGGCATTGGTCGAGATATCACCGAGCGAAAGCGATTTGAACGCCAACTTAAATTATTTTCCAAAGCATTGGATGCTGCCCATGACAGCGCCCTCATTGCTGACTTGGATGGCAAGATTTTGTATTCCAACCCAGCAACTGAGCGCATCTTCGGTTGGCCTCAAGCTCACCTAACGAACGCCAGCATTGAGATCTTTTTCCAAAACGAAGAGCAGGTTCGCTGGCTTCTAGAACAAGCGACTGGCGAAGGATGGAGCGGTCAGATTGTCTGCCAGCGACACGATCAGCAAACCTTCACGGCTTTAGTATCGATTAGTCAGGTTTGCGAAGGGGACAATGACATCCCAACAGGTGTCTCGATCATCCTGAGAGACATGACGCAACACCAGCAGATTCAAGCAGAGCTGGCATCGAAGAATCTAGAATTGGCCCGAGCTAACAAGATGAAGTCAGAGTTTCTGGCCAACATGTCCCATGAGTTGAGAACCCCTATGACCTCGATCTTGGGATTCTCCTCGCTATTGGAACAGCAAGTTTATGGGGACTTGAACGAGCGTCAGCACCTATACGTGACTCAAATTCACCAGAGTGGTGAGCACTTGCTAGCCCTCATCAACGAGGTATTAGATCTTTCTAAAGTGGAAGCTGGACAGATGGATCTACATGTCCAGTCCATATCGGTTGAATCGCTCTGCCAAGATGTGCTGGCGATGGTGACTAGCCAAGCTGAAATGAAGGAACTCACCGTTCATCATGTGGTCCCTTCTGACCTACCCCCCTTACTTGCTGATGAGGTGAGGGTCCGACAGATGCTACTGAATTTGTTGTCAAATGCGATTAAGTTCACGAAGAAAGGAACCGCAATTGGTTTAGAAGTGGAACAAGAAGGAGACTCATTTTTCCTGTCCGTCTGGGATAAAGGAATTGGCATTCCTAAGGAACAACAAGCGTTGCTGTTCCAACCCTTTCAGCAACTCGATAGCACCTTGGCCAGAAAATACGAAGGGACTGGTCTTGGATTGGCTTTAACGCAAAGACTCGCTCGTCTCCATGGCGGTGACATTACCTTAGACTCAGACACTGGAAGAGGGGCAAAGTTTACGATCCAACTGCCTTTAGACTGTCGGATCGATACTGAGCAGAATTGTCAAGCAACAGCACCGGATGTCCCTACAGCTAACACTAACGACAAGGTACCAACGCCGCCAGATGATACACCGACCGGGCAAGTTCTGTTGGTAGAAGATAATCCTATCAATGCGCTGTTACTAGAACATATGCTCAATTATTGGGGATATGAAACCATTCATCTACCGAATGGTCAGGCAGCGCTAGACTGGCTGTCATCCCATCGTCCCATCATGGTGCTGATGGATGTTCATCTTCCAGGTATGGATGGCTTTGAGGTAACTCGTAAGATTCGCCAGAACCCTGACTGGGAAGCAATTCCCGTTGTTGCCACAACGGCCCTGGCCCGATCGCGCGATCGCGAACGATGCTTTGAGGCTGGGATGCAGGACTATATTAGTAAACCTTTTAACTCCGCTGAACTGGTATCGATTCTGGCCAAATACACCTGGGGTGATGATTGAGTAGCGCGTAAGCGTACCCAGAGGATGTGGTCGAACGGGTGTTGATCAACAACGTAGGTGAGAGACGCGACCTATCGCGTCTCTCACAAGTATCCCCGATTCCCCCTTAGGGGGATTAGCCATGCGGATTTGGGATGACTTCGTTCAACCCAGACTACACAGCCAACCTTGGCGGGTAATTTCTTTCTCAGAAATCACCTTAGCCGTTTGAGTCAACAGTCTAAAACGCTTGCAAAGGAGCTTCTAGAACTTGATTGATGCGATCGCGGACATCTTCGAAGTGGGCTTGAGTGGTGACTGCCATCTGACCTTCATACTGCGATAACGTATCTCCTACATCCTGGGAAATCTGACGGAGTTGGTAACGAGCCAACACCCGCGCATCTTCAGGCGCTCCGACAGTAGATATCAAGGCCATAAAGTCAGTAAAGCTCTGGGCTGATAAGGCATCCCAGAAGGTCCGTCGGAGCACCAAGTTAGACAAAATATTGAGGTGATGCCGTTGTAAACCTCGTCGTAAACTGGACACATCCGGTATAGTTTCCTCGGATCCAGCAATCTCTGACCAAACACCTTGATAGAGCGATTCGAATAACTCAGCAACGGTTAGAACATCCTCTGTTTCTGTCTTGAACTCCAAATCGCGTACCCGCGCCAAACGTTCCGACAACATTAAGTTGCTCAATGCCCTGCTTTGGACAGCCAAGACTTGCTCGTAAATCGGATAGTCGAGTGAAGCCGTAAGCGATGCACCCCAATGATTCCAGCGATCAGGTGCCAACTGATTCAATAACTGGGGGGAAAACTCAAACGCATCCGGTGCAAAAACATATTGGTTAAGAGCTGCCAGGGCTTCCCGCTGTTTGTCTGCAGCAATAGGTTCCAGTGGAGTTTGAGTGTGAGTATCCCAGGGGTCAAGCCGACGAAATCGCTGGCCGCCAATATAGTTCGCCAGCGTCGAGGCATTGCGGCTGAAATGACTGAATACCAAATTCACCCGCCGTCGCAGGCTACCGTATCCTTCGCCTGGATTAACCGAAAGGCGATTAAGCCTTTGCCATACGGCTTGTGAATTTTCTAACTGCCACTGAGCAAATTGCAGTGGATTATTACTCAAATCCCAAGCGTTCGTTTCTGGATCAACAAAGCCAAAAACATCTTCATCTGTAGCGTAGGCCAACTCAGGTGCATGGCTACGAGCCATAATTTGGTTCAGAAGTTGCCTTTCGCTCCGTTGCAGAAGCCTGGATGGGGCCGGTCGATAACCATACTCAATCGCCCAAACATCGTAAGGTCCCAAACGAGTAGGAAAGAAATCGCCTTGTTCGACTTCAGGGGGTGAGATGTTAGGCGGGAAATAGTCCATGACTGAACTCACTAACCCTTGAGCCCGTGTGATATCAGGATTATTGAGTTCTTCAGGAGCCAGTAAGCGACTGCCCGCAAAGTTGTGCCGTAGGCCGAGCGTATGGCCGACTTCATGGGCGGTGAGGGCGGCCAGATATTGCTGAATATAGCTGTCTAGCTGAGCGGTTGAGAAATCGGGAGTCGTCAACACAGAAAGGGCTAACGCGCCAAACGCCATTTGTTGACCCGCTGTAAACCCAGCACAATGATCGTCAGGTAGCTGATTTGAGGAATGTGCTCTCAACGCTTCAGGCAGATTCTGGGCCATGGTCAATCCAGCTTCACCAAACCGCTGAATAGCCTGCCACTGAAGGTACCAGGCTTGCGATCGCTGGCCGCACATCTGCAGGTAGGTTTGTGCCTCAGAGGCTAAATCGAGTCCGCCCGTTTGGTAAGTCAGTTGCAACCATCGAACCGTATTGGCATCAATGACAACATCGGCATCCAGAATTTCGCCTGTGAGGGGGTTGACACGCGAGGGACCTAATCCCAAAGCCCAAGGCGAAAGGGAATCAGACCAACGAATGACGTTATAGCGGACGTCTGCCGGATCCCAATCAGCATTATCCGGCATCTGCCTCACTTCAATGGCATTCTCAAATCCGGCCTGCTCAAAGGCTTCGTTCCACATGAGGGTGCCTTGTCGCAGGGATTCACGATATTCGGGAGGAACCGTGTTTTCAATCCAGAACACAATGGGTTCTTTCGGGGGCGAGAGTTCGGCCTCGGGATTCTGTTTTTCTAGATGCCAGCGATTGATGTGGCGCACAAAGGGATCGGTTTGCCCTGCTCGCGGTGGTGCTCGAAACACTGACAGAAAGTAACCAACCCGCTCATCAGCCGCACGGGGTCGATAGCGACTATGCTCTGGCAACAACGACAAACTGTAGTGAATGCCGAGGGTAAAGCCGCGACTATCGGCCAATCCCTCTAAGGAAAGGCCAAAAAGCGATGCAAAGGGATCGCCATTGTTGCCACCGCCCGAAAAACCTACAGTGGCATCCAACTCGAGATTTTTTTCGAAGTTCTGAAGACTACTGACGCGTGAAATCTCCGAATTTTGGATATAGCCGCCAACGGCCCAACTCAATGCCTGGTTCAGATTAGCAATATCCTCATCCATGAACAGCGCTGATAAATCCACAAGCTTGGCTTGTGACTCAGGATCGATGCTGATCACATCTACGGCAAAAATGACCGAATCGCTGAACGAACTATCGAGTAGCTGCTGCTGCCAGTTCTGTCCCTCAGGATTACGAATATAGGTGTTCGGCACAACGACCTGTAAGCGATCGCCCGGCATCTCGCGAAACTGCACCAACAGATCATTAATCGGCCAGCCGCGAAACAGTCCAGCTTCACCAACACCGGAATCTAGCGTTGCTAGCAATAAAAAATTGCGATTGAGCTGTTCTGGGAGCAAAGCTAGATAAGCTTCGTCTTTCTCTAAATTGCTGTAAATCGTAAACAGCCCTTCTTGTCTCTCAAGATCTTTCGTCAGCTCATCGAAGGGACGTAATGCGTCGGGGTCCTTAAGATCTTCAATTCCCTCCTCAATGATGCCTTCAATTGCTTCGATACTCGGCTTATCTGCCTGTGCATGGGCAGGGGCGTGAGTCCAAGAACTAATAGAAAACGAGAGGATGCTTGCCAAAAGCACACCAAAGACGCCTATGGTCAAGTACTTAATAACCCGAATCGGACGAATCATGAACTCTTTAATAGCAGCAGAACATCTTTATAGTGTGGACTTACTTTGTGCTGTTGGTGTTAAATCTATCCAATATTTCAAAAATTTAATCTGCAGTAGGCATTAGGGGGGAGATGGAGTAAAGGGTGGAGATATGTACACACGGTAGCTCCATTCCCCCATCACCCACCTAACTCACCGGTAACGCCGCTGGCTGTACAGTAATGGTTTGAATCTGACCATTACGACGGATCTGAATCGGGAGATCTTCACCTATCGGGGCAGCTTCTACCCGTTGCTGCACTTCGTCAGCTTTGGTGACGTCCTGACCGCCGACATTGAGCAGAATATCCCCAGGGCGCAATCCGGCTTGATTAGCAGGTGAGTTAGGCATCACCTCCACGACCAAAATGCCGGTTTCATCTTGAACATTGAGATTAGTTTCACGGTTAATCGCAGTTCGCGTTTGAGTATCAAGCGCCACCATGCGAATGCCGAGATACGGATGGTCGACTTTGCCGGTTGCAATGAGTTGATCGGCAATCCGTTCAACAGAATTAATGGGAATCGCAAAGCCAATACCCTGAGCATTTTGGATGATGGCAGTGTTCATGCCGATAACTTCGCCACGTTCGTTGAGTAAAGGACCACCGGAGTTACCGGGGTTAATGGCGGCATCAGTCTGGATGAAGTTGACTCGCTTATCCGCAACGCCTACCTGACCACTAGAACGACCAGTAGCACTCACGATGCCCACTGTAACGGTGTTGTCTAAGCCGAGGGGATTGCCAATTGCGATCGCCCATTCACCAGGTAACAGCTGATCAGAATCGCTGAGTTCAATGGTGGGCAAATCAGCGGCTTCGATATCGATGACAGCAACATCGGTAAAGGGATCGGCACCTATTACTTGACCTTCAAAGGTGCGCCCATCTTTGAGCGTGACTTGGACCGTATCAGCCCCATCAACAACATGGGCATTCGTTAGAATTTGACCGTCTTCTGACAGGATAAATCCGGAGCCTAATCCTTGCTCGGTGCGCTCTTGGCCTTCAGGAAGATTGCCAAAGAATTGTCGAAAGTTGGGACTGCGAAACACATCAGGAACTTGGGTCGCGACAGTGCGCGTCGCATCAATACGTACGACGGCGGGGCCAACCTCCTGCACAATTTGGGCCACAAAGCTAGAGGAGTTAAGTGCGTCGGAGGGGGCATCAGAAGCGGGGGAAACGGTTGGCGCGATCGCGGTCGTTGTGGTGCCTAGCTGCGAAGTCGTCACCGTACGAGGTGATGATTCTGGGCGCGACTGGATAGCCTCTAAGGCACCCGTGCCAGCAGTGGCGATCCCAGCGCCAATTAACATAAGGAAAAAAGCCTGCCCCGTACGATGCACCCATCGGGCAGGCTGGTGCGAGGAGACGCTCACAGGGTTGTGATTAGAACGATCTTTCATGGGTGTGTGATCCTGCTGTCGGAGGGGACTCTATTTGTCGAATGATTTAACTGTAGACAGCCGATGTGACACGCCTATTACAGCGATGTGATGCATTTATGAAATTTATCTCGCAGATAGATCCTCTGGTAGAGTCTATTGCTCAGGCATCAAACGTGAGGGTTGTATGAGTCTGCTTTTATTTGCGGCATCGGGTCTACGGGATGCTACAAATCTAAAATAGAGAAGCATTTCACTTTCAGGTGACCATGGTCGATACGCAGCATCCGCGCTTACGGGCCAACACGAATTCGCTGCCGCCACTGCAGAGCGGCGATCGCCTCACGCGTCCCGAATTCGAACGTCGCTACACCGCCATGCCCCACGTCAAGAAGGCCGAATTGATTGAAGGTACTGTCTATATGGCCTCCCCACTCAAATTTGAACCCCATGCCGAACCCCATGCCGATTTAATCGGTTGGTTGTGGACTTACAAAGTCACAACATCGGGAGTGCGCCTGGGCGATAATCCCACTATTCGTATGGATTTGGATAATGAGCCGCAGCCAGACGTGTTGCTCATGATTGATGAAGCCTGCGGTGGAACTGCTTACATTGGCAGCGACGGCTATGTGGAAGGTTCTCCAGAACTTGTGATCGAAGTGGCAGCCAGCAGTGCCGCTATTGACTCAGGTAGCAAAAAGCGGGCTTATCGCCGTAATGGGATAAGGGAATATATCGTTTGGCAGGTGTTTGACCAAAAAATTGATTGGTATAGCCTGACGGATGAAGACTATATTTCTTTGGACGCTGAGGACGGCGTGATCAAAAGCCTAGTGTTTCCAGGGCTTTGGCTGGATGTTACGGCCATGCTAACAGGGGATATGCCCAGGGTTTTAGCGGTATTGCAGCAAGGATTAGCCTCTGAAGCTCACCAAAGCTTTGTGGCACAGTTGGCGGCTCAGGGACGTAGGTGATAGCCGTTCGGCAAGATAGCACTATCCACTGCAGTAGAAGGGTAGAAGGGTGGAAGGGTAGAAGGAGATATGTTCTTGCAACTCTCTAATGGTGCTGGTGCTGCTCAACGAGTCTCAGTCATGGTAGTGAGCGGACGATTGGGGGTGAGTTGGAGATAGAGGCCGGGGACGACCAATAGCGCAATCACCGTTGCCGACAACAGGCCAAAAATAATCGCCATACACAGCGGAAACCATTGAGCGTCGCTTAATGCCAGGGGGATGAGGCCGATGATGGTGGTGATGGAGGTGGTGAGGATGGGGCGGAGGCGATCGCTGGCTCCCGCCGCTGCCGCATGACGCACATCCAACCCCTGCTTCCGGCGTTCATTCATCGTTTCGACCATGACGATCGCGTCATTCACCACAATCCCCACCAGGGCAATCACCCCAATCATGGCTGGGAAAGAGAAGGAAAGTCCTAGCAAGAAAAAGCCGAACAAAGTACCAATTAGGGCAAAAGGGATCGTGAGAATAATGATCAAGGGCTGCGTATAGGAGCCAAACTGCAGCACCAGCACCGCAAACACAAGAAAAATAGCCACGACCAACATTTGTCCAGCCGAACCAAAGGTTTCACTGCTCGTATCCGCATCCCCCCCAAAACGATAGGTATAGCCCCGAGGCCAGCTATCGGCATTGGCTTCATCGTTCACGTTCGAGTCATATTGCAAGGCTTCCAGCTTGGGCGTGAGTTCAGCCAAGATTTCGGTGTCGTAATAGTCCTCCCCTGGAATCACCTTGGCCAGCACCGTGACACTACGCTGGGTGTTTCGATGCGTGATTGCCAGGGGTACAGCCCCCGGCACTTCCTCCAGCAATGCCGCCGCGGGGAGCGCCTCACCATCAGAGGTGATAAAACGCATGGTGGCAAATTCATCCAGCCGCGAGGGACCACCAACGTTGCCTTGCTGTGAGGGCCAAAGCGTACTCAGGCGAATTTCCAAATCTTCTTCGCCACTGCCAACTGCGAAGTCCCCAATATCATTGTCAATCATCAAGTAGCGGCCCTGTAAACCGACCTCATCCTGGCTGATGTCGTAAAAATTGAGAGCTTCTCGCTTGGGGACCAGTTTGTAATCTTCCCGCAGATTCCCCAAGTCATCGCGGACATCCATCGTGCCGGGAATCTCTCGTAAAGCCTGCTGTACCTGGGTCGAAATTTCCCTGAGGGTTTGTAGATCATCCCCAAAAATTTCGACTTGAATCGGATCGTCGCCCCCCCCTGAAAGCGGGAACGCGGTGCTTAACACAGCGCCTGGGTAATCCCGAACAATGTCTCGCGTCAACACCTCCCGGAGCTGACGGACATAGACAAAAGAGTCCTGATCACGCTGATTGCGATCCACAAAGACCGCCGATAACCCCACAAAGTAATCAGCATTGCCGGGTTTGATTTCACTTGAAGCAACTAAATTACTGCGCTGCCCCACCAGCTTAATCACACTTTCAAACACCTTGTCGCCATTGGGGTCACTGTAATTGCGTACCACTTCACCCATGCGATCGGCGATTTCCTGAGAGGTGGCCAGGGTCGCGGCGGGAGGTAACTCCACATTAAGGCTGAGTTTGTTGTCATCACTGACGGCAAATAGCGAACTGGGCAGTTGGCTAAATAAAATCACTGCACACACGAATAAACCAATGGCCCCAGCGGTCCACAGACGCGCCACGTGGCGATTGGGAACCGTCATGCGTAAACTCCAGTGAGCAAAGTGTTCGGAGGCTACCTCAGTGAGGCGATCAACAAAGGTCTTGGACTCCTTGCCGCCTTGATTCCCGAGCAGAAATTTCGACAGTGGCACGACTGCGAGCAGGGCCAACATATAGCTCATCACGAGACAGGTAATCGCACTAATCGGAATCAAGCGAATATATTTGCCCAGAGTCCCAGCGATCGCCATCAGCGGGGCCATGGCCAAAATCGTGGTGAGCTGCCCTGAAAAGGCTGGTGCCGCATAGGTCTGCACCGTCTTAATGGCAGCTTGGGAAAAGCTCAGACCCTGGACAAAAATGCCATCATGCAACCCCTCCAACATGAGGATAAACACATCCACCAGAAGTCCCAGGGCCAGGATCATCCCCACGGTGACCATGGTATTAAGCGTGTAGCCCAACATCCACAGAACAAACAGCACGCCAGCAAATGTCATGGGGATGGCTAAGCCCGCAATCAGGGCTTCACGCCAGGTGAGGGCCACAAACAGGATCGCAAATACCAACAACGATGCCTGCAGGACATTACTCCCCAAGTTGGCCAAATCATCCCGAATCGTTTTGGCATCGTTGTTCAGCACCCGGTATTCCATGCCGTAGGGCCAAATACTGGGATCCTGGCTGGCCAACTCCATATCAGCCAAGACATTTTCGATCACCTGAATGGTGTCACTACCGGCAACCTTCACCACTTCCAGGTTGATCGTGGGACTAAACTCACTCCCCTGCCAGCTTAAAAACGCCCGTTGAGTTTCTCGCTCTAGCCCCTGGTAGACTTCGGCAACTTCCGACAGGCGCACAACCCGGTTGTCATCTAAACGGGTCACAGGGAGATTTTTTAAATCTTCCAGAGTGCGAAAGCGCCCATACAAGCGGACTTGGGCCCCGATTTCATCGTCACGCACGAGGTCCCAAGAGGTATCACTATTGCCGCCTTGGATGGCATTACGCACCTGGGTAGCCGCAATGCCTAACGTGGTTAATCGGCTAGGAATCATCTGAACATGGACAACTTCATCGCGCTGCCCCCCCAAATTGACCTCGCGGACATTGGGGACCGACTCTAGCCGTTCTTGCAAAGCTTCTGCCACCTGGCTCAACAGGGCAATATCCAGCGCCTCACCACTCAGGGCAAGCGTTAAGACCGGAGAATCTTGCTGCGATAGCTGCTCAAAGTTAGGCTTTTCGCGCCCCGTCGATTCTTCGGGGAGTTCCGATTCAGCATCGTCTACTTTGCCCCGTAATTCTTGAATCGATTCGGCAACGGGAGCTTCTGCCTTGAACGCGACATTAATAATTGAAAATGAGTTAAAAGTGGCACTGGTAAAGTCATCCAGCCCCTGGAGGCTTTTAATTTCCTCTTCTAGCTTGTCGGTGACTTGGTTTTCGATGGTTTCCGCATCCGTGCCGCCCCAACTAGTGGTAATCATGGCACGGGCAATTTTAATTTCAGGGTCGCCCTCCTTCACCATCGAGAAGTACCCCATCAGGCCCCCCATCAGGAGCATAAAGCAGAGGAGAATCGCAAAAATCTGCCGGGTAAAAAAGAATTCCATCCAGGCAGGCGGCTGTACAGTATCTGTCCGGGTTTCAGGTAGAGATGCAAGATCCTGTGCCCCTACCGATGTCGGCTCTTCGGTTGGCATCAGTTCTGTTCCCGGTCAACAACTTCAACGGGTGTCCCTTCCACCAGCAGGTTTTGCCCTTCAATGACAACCTGTTCACCTGATTCAACCCCGGCGAGAATTTCAATGCCCGACAATCCTTCGATACCAGGGGTTACCCGGCGTCGCTGAACGGTCCCATCGGCTTCGTTCACCACAAAAACATAGGGTTCCTGATCACGGGAAACTAAAGCCCCCAGTGGCAAGATCACCGTATTGGGTTTACTGGCCACTTCAATCCAGACATACACTCGGCCCCCCACCTTGAGATTACGGACCTGTTCTAAGCCTCGAATTGTAATTTGCGTTCCGCGACTCCCGGGTGTTTGGGAGGGGCTCACCGCAAACACCCGGCCACCGCTGCCGCGTTCTCTCGCAATATCGAGCAAGCCTTGAGAGCCAGCACCAGCTACTTGGGCCGCACTGACCTCCTCTTCTAGCACCACAAAAGCCTGCAGACCGGGGCGAATGGCTTCTGCCTGGTCGGCCTGCAGTTCGAGTTCCACTTCAAAGGATTGCGGAGCGACCACCACAATCGGGGCGGTCTCAATCACCGTTTGGGTACTGCTGGTATTCAGGTATTGAGTGCTCCAATATTCGCCTTCGCGAATGTTGATATAGGCCACCACGCCATCAATGGGAGAAACCAATTGGGTGTCTTCTAAATCAACCGAACTTTCATCCAAGCGGGCAAATGAAGCTCGCACCGACGCCTCAGCCGATCGCACCCCTTCTTCAGCCGACCGGACATCTTCTTGAGCTTGTTTGAGTGCCGCT
>JBCBTQ010000168.1:0-13536 GCA_039818605.1 Cyanobacteria bacterium J06639_14
CGTTCAAATGGACTTACCAAGGGAAGGCTTTGAAGGCTTGAAAAATGGTAGGGGTATTCCCGCCAGGGAGTACTAGGGCAGCCGCGTAACCATGTGGGGACATTTCAAGACTATTTCAATAGTCTGATTGGATGGGAGCGTTTTCGAGCGGCGCAATTTGGCATTCGTCATTACTGCACAGTTTCGATCAACCCCAAAGAAGCTAATAACGAAGCCGTAGCTGATCAAGTGATGGAGTTGCTCCCTTTATATGCCTGTAAAGAAGGAGTAGTGGCTCTGGGTGAAGTTGGCTTTGATGATATGACTGCAGCCGAAGAGAAGTATTTTCGATTGCAGTTAGAACTCGCGAAAGAGCTGGATAAGTTGATTCTAGTTCATACGCCCCACCGGAATAAAAAGGAGGGCACTAGCCGCAGTATGGATATATGCCTGGAGCATGGCATTGATCCCCTCCAGGTGATTATTGACCACGCGAATGAAGAGACCGTAGCCGAGGTTGTGGATCGGGGCTTTTGGTGTGCTTTCTCGATTTACCCCAATACCAAGATGGGGAATGAACGCATGGTGGAGTTGGTGAAGCAGTATGGCAGCGATCGCATCATGATTGACAGTGCAGCTGACTGGGGCATGAGTGATCCCTTGGCAGTGCCCAAAACAGCCCAGCTTATGTTGCAAAGTGGTATTCCTGAGGATCAGGTGACAGCCGTTTGCTATGGCAATGCTCTGAAGGCTTACAGCCAGAGCGGTGAAATGAAAGAAGATGATTGGCTGAATCCGCCTGCGATTGACCAACGACAGCTCTATGACGGCAACTCTGTTTTGCGAGGTCAGATGCCGACTGTGTATGACCCAGCCCAAGAGTCCATGATTATTCGCTAATCACTGTTGTATTCAAATTCTTGTATTCAAATTTGAGGGGGCACTTTGGAAACGCTGAGTGTGCGATCGCAGCCTGTTTGGGCTTACTTACAGCTCATGCGGCCAGCCAATATTCTGACCGCTTGGGCCGATATTTTGGTTGGCTATGCTGCAGCGGGTGGCCTTGCTGTTGGGGCCTCTGTTGGCGGGGGAGAAGCGAGTATGACAGCACTGTCGGCTTTAGGCTGGCTCTTGTTATCGACCAGTGGCCTCTATGGCGGTGGTGTTGTTTTCAACGATGTGTTTGATGCTGAACTGGATCAGGTCGAACGGCCTGAGCGGCCTCTGCCCAGTGGTCGTGCTTCGCTGACCGGGGCCACCATACTGGGCAGTGTGTTACTCGCGATCGGTGTTCTGGCTGCTGTCCAGGTTTCCCTAGTGAGCGCTGGATTAGCAATGGCTGTAGCGATTGCTGCGCTGATTTATGACGCTTTAGGTAAGCACCAGGGCGTTCTAGGGCCGCTGAACATGGGGATATGCCGAGGGGGCAATCTGCTGCTGGGAGTCAGTGTCATGCCTATGATGCTCGCCGATCGCTGGTTTTTAGCTTTTATCCCGATTGTGTACATAGCAGCTGTCACAGCCGTGAGTCAGGGTGAAGTTGAAGGGGGTAAGCGACAGACAGGAGTATTGGCTATTGTCTTGGTTTTGCTAGTCCTGGCGAGTGTTCTGGGTTTGGGATGGTTGGCGAGCTATCACTGGTTGTGGTCGCTACCGTTTGCGGCTTTGTTTGCGGGGTTAGTGTTGCCAGCTTTTGGGCAGGCGACGCGAGACCCTAGCCCAGCCACGATTCAAAAAGCCGTGAAATCAGGTGTGTTGTCGTTGATTGTGTTAGATGCGGCGATCGCAGCCGGTTTTGCAGGGTGGCTTTATGGCCTAGCGGTATTGCTGCTGTTGCCATTGTCGATGGCATTAGCCCGTTTGTTTGCGGTGACTTAATTTTATTTGCGTAGTTTTATTTGCGTAGAGGTTTCTCGTGGTTGCTACATTTCCGAATCCGGTTAAATCATCTGTTCACCAGCCCATTCGTCAGCGCTTTGCAGTCGCTTTTCAATACAATGTTCACTTCACAGAGCAGCTATTTCACATCGACAATTCTCTGTTAGCTGACGTGATTGCTGCTGATGGTGAAACAGGGCCGAAGAAAATTATGGTGATTGTGGATGATGGCTTGTTGGCTTGTCATCCTCAACTTTTGACTCAGATCAAGGCCTATGGCGAGTATTACAGCCATGTACTGACCCTGACGACTGCTCCGATACCGGTGCCGGGGGGTGAAGCCGCTAAAAATGATCCAGGGCTGATTGAGCGATTGCAGCGCCAAATGGATGCCGTAGGCTTATGCCGCCACTCCTATGTGGTTGGGATAGGTGGCGGTGCAGTGTTAGATATGATTGGTTATGCTGCCGCAACCGCACATCGTGGCATTCGCCTGATTCGGGTCCCGACTACGGTCCTGGCACAAAATGATTCGGGTGTCGGCGTCAAAAACAGTGTTAATTCCTTTGGCAAAAAGAACTTTTTGGGTACCTTTGCACCGCCCTATGCTGTCCTGAATGACTTTGCGTTTTTGACGACTCTGGACGATCGCGACTGGCGAGCCGGGATGGCTGAAGCGCTCAAAGTAGCCCTGATCAAGGACGCTGTTTTCTTTGAAGCCATGGCCGCCAATGCAGGGGCGATCGCCCGTCGGGAAATGGCTCCTATGCAGGACTCTGTCTATCGGTGTGCCGAGCTACATATGGCTCATATTGCTGGCAATGGCGATCCGTTTGAGATGGGCTCTTCGCGCCCCCTAGATTTTGGCCATTGGGCGGCACATCGTTTGGAGCACTTGACGAACTATGAGTTGCGCCACGGGGAAGCTGTTGCGATTGGGATTGCGCTGGATAGTACCTATTCCTACTTGACGGGATTACTTTCACGGGAAGCTTGGCAACGCATTTGTACGACTTTCCAGACATTAGGCTTTGCCCTTTATGTACCCGAGTTGTCTAATTATCTGGATCAGCCTGAGCACCCTGATTCTTTATTTCGAGGATTGACTGAGTTTCGGGAGCATTTGGGTGGTGAATTGACACTGATGCTGCTTCAGGGAATTGGGACTGGTAAAGAAGTCCATCAAGTGGATTTAGAGGTCTACAAGGATGCGATCGCTATCCTACAGACCCTATAGCAGAAATGGTGGAATTCCTATGGCATAGAAATACGGCTGTGGTGTCCCGCCTGTGGTGACACCGCCTGACTACAGATGTTGAGGCTGTCAGCGTTGTGATGTCTATATTTGCCAAGCCAAAAGCGAAAATCGAAGATCGCGAATTGGTCTAACCCTAGTGAGAAATTTCGGTCATGCGTATTCACAACGATCGCACCTACCACTTGACCTACTGCACCAACATTCATCCCGGTGAAGATTGGTCCAGTGTTTTTCAGAATCTGCAGACCTATATTCCTCAGCTCAAGCAGCCGATTGCAGCCGATCGAGCCTTTGGGATTGGTTTGCGATTATCCAGTGCTGCCAGTGCAGAGCTGTTGCAGGGAGATGCCCTGGCACAACTGCAGGGTTGGCTGACGGATCAGGATTGCTATGTGTTTACTCTGAATGGGTTTCCCTACGGTGGGTTTCATTATCAGGTCGTGAAAGATCAGGTGTATGCTCCAGATTGGTCACAGGGCGACCGTGTGGACTACACGCAAAATCTCGTGAAGATTTTGGCAGCGCTATTACCGGACGGAATGGATGGAGGCATTTCGACAGTACCGCTTTCTTACAAACCTTGGTGGCGATCGCAACTGACCCACAGATCTCGCATTTTTGAGGACAGCAGCCTGCACTTGGCCAAGATAGCGCATGCCATGGCTCAGGTTGAAGCCGCAACCGGCAAGCATCTGCATTTGGATTTAGAGCCTGAACCTGATGCCTTACTAGAAAATGCCGACGAGGTGATTACCTTTTTTCAAGATTGGTTGCTACCAGTTGGACAAAGGTATTTCCAGCAACAGGGTCTGAGTACGGCTACGGCAGAGGCATGGATACGCCGATATATTCGGGTTTGCTACGACACGTGTCACTTTGCTGTGGAGTTTGAAGACCCAGCGGATGCGCTAACCAAGTTCCAAAAGGCTGGGATTGCGATCGGTAAGTTCCAACTCAGTTCAGCGATTCGGATTCCAATTCCGGCAGCGACGGCCCAGCGAGAAGTCCTATGCCAACATCTGCAACCCTTTGCTGAATCAACCTACTTGCATCAAGTGATTGAGCGGCGATCGCCCGGTTCTTTGCATCATTACGAGGATTTGAGCCAGGCATTACCCGCTTTGATGACTACGGACGCAACTGAATGGCGCACCCATTTCCATGTGCCTATTTTCATTGACGAATACCCACCGTTTGCCTCCACCCAAGATCACATCACTGCCATTTTGAAGCAACTGCCCCAAGTGCCAGATTGTACCCACCTGGAAATTGAAACCTATACCTGGGATGTCCTGCCGTCAGACATGAAACTGGATATCCTGGCATCCATCCAGCGTGAATATGAGTGGGTATTAGGCACTTTCAATGCCCTCATGATGTAACGATGCGATTTCTCGCAATACCCGATTGATCAACACGCTGCCGTATTGTCTCCCTTTAAGTTGACTGAGCGAACTGCTTGTCCTGCAGCTGATAAGACTTCGATGTGCATTGGGTTGAAAGTTCAGATTAAACGCTGCTGGCAAAATCCAAAATCCGCAATCTAAAACCGGTAAATATTTTATGAAAAGAACCGTCGTCATCAACGTTGTGGGCCTCAGCTCCCGCCTAATTGGGGATCATACCCCGAAACTCAAACGCTGGATGGCTGCAGGTCAGCAGGCTACGATTCAGCCCGTGCTTCCAGCGGTAACCTGTACTGCTCAGAGTACCTACTTGACAGGACAGTGGCCCAGCCAAACGGGTATTGTAGCGAACGGCTGGTACTTTCGGGATGACTGTGAGGTGAAGTTTTGGCGACAGTCGAACAAGCTTGTGCAGGCTCCCAAAATTTGGGATGTGGCTCGGCAGATAGACCCCTCATTTACCTGTGCTAATCAGTTCTGGTGGTACAACATGTATTCCACTGTGGACTATGCTGTTACGCCTCGCCCCATGTATCCAGCCGATGGTCGTAAATTGCCCGATATTTATACTCAACCAGCAGAGTTGCGTCCTCAGCTTCAGGCTGAGCTAGGGCAGTTCCCTCTGTTTAAGTTTTGGGGGCCTGCGACGTCAGTCGAGTCGAGTCAGTGGATTGCCAATTCAGCTAAGTGGGTTGAGATGCGCGAAAGTCCGACGCTGACGCTGATTTACTTACCCCATTTGGACTACTGTTTGCAGAAAATTGGCTGTGACCCGGACCAGGTGACACAAGATCTCACAGAAATTGATGACCTCTGTGGTGATTTGATCAACTTCTATGAGAATCGCGGTGTGCAGGTGATTGTGCTCTCGGAATATGGCATTACCCCTGTTAGCAAACCTGTTCACATCAATCGTTTGCTGCGCGAGGCAGGTCTGCTGCAAGTGCGTGAAGAGCTGGGGTTAGAACTCTTGGATGCTGGGGCTAGTCAGGCGTTTGCTGTGGCGGATCATCAGTTGGCCCATGTATATGTGAATGACTCAGCTGCCCTCCCAACGGTCAAGCGGTTATTGGAAAAAGCTGATGGTATTGAGTTGGTGCTGGATGAGGTGGGTAAGCAGGCCCATCATCTCAACCACGATCGCGCTGGTGAACTGGTGGCGGTGGCTGCTCCAGAGTCCTGGTTTACCTACTATTACTGGCTCGATGACAGTCATGCGCCGGATTTTGCCCGCACGGTTGATATCCATCGCAAGCCTGGTTATGACCCGGTGGAATTGTTTATTGATCCGCAGCTCAAAGCACCCAAGCTGAAAATTGCTTCGAAGCTGCTGCAGAAAAAGCTAGGTTTTCGCTACCTGATGGATATGATTTCGCTTGACGCCACGCTGGTTAAAGGTTCCCACGGCCATCTGACGCAACGATCAGAAGACTGTCCGGTGTTCATTACCCGTCAATCAGACCTTTTGAAACAAGACGCGATCGCTGCGACTGATGTGTTTCAACTGATGCTGGACCATCTGCAGGCAAATGTCACAGTAACCGCAGAATAGCCTATGGGCGATGTGTTCTACCGATTCTTCCAGGGGCAGCTACAGATGTTTGGGCTGAAAGTAGTGTGATGTCTACATCTGCCCATCCCCATTCGCCCCTCCCCATTCGCAAATTGGGAGGGGCGAATGGGATTAGCCCTTATGCTCTCAAGGCTTTACGTTCAGTGAAGGATGGCAGCGGTTTATCCCGCTGTGGATGTGTTGTCTGAGCCTCTGAATTGATGACTTGGCTTTTGCGTTTGCTGTGGGCGCTACGCATGTGTTTCTTTACTGTGTTGATGGTGATATGCAGCTTTTCAGCAATTTGTCGGTAGGTATAACCTTCTTGATGTAACAGCCAGACTTCCCGCTCACGGGCGGTGAGGCCCCAATCCTCAGTCTCGTTGCGGACGATGTCTTGAACGAGCTGCAGACGATTTTCGACAACCAGCAAAATGCAAGGCCTGTCGATCCCCTCTAGCTTGAGCCAGTGGCTCCGAATGTGCAGAGCTGTTCCTTTTTTGGTGAAGATATCAAATTCAATGGCCCAGTTTTGGTTGGGAAAACGATCGCGACACTGCTTCAGAACCTGACAAATCAGGATAATTTCCTGCGTGACCACTGATCCATCGGCAGCTGATTCAGTGAGTTCTTCAAGGTGAGTTTGCAGGCTGGCGGTAGCGTAAAGAACTTTGTAATCCTCAGTAAGGACTAGCACGCTGCCGATATGGGTTTCTAGAGAGGCGTTCCCAATTTGGAGCATCTGCGATCGTGTCAACAGATCATTGGGGGCTTGCAAGGGCTGTAAGGGGCTGATTTTCGGAAAGGTATGCTGTTCTTTAGAAGAAAGTGATAGGGGCATTATCGATAGATATCCTTAGAGTGCTTCCGATGTTCACCAACGTGGCTGAATAGTGTGTGTGTTAGAGCTGTCAATCGGCGATGGTGATATCTAGCTTTAGGGAACTTATTAATGAACTTCAAAGAATAGATTGAAATTCCAGATTAATCAAAGATGTTCAATTTAAGGCGTTGTTCCCTAAAGGATGATTGGCATAAAATGGCCATTCATCATGTTGCTTTTATCCTTGTCAGGATAGATCTTTAAATTTCAAGTAACTTTTCTATAGTCTCAGTTCCTGAGAATGCTACTAATCACTTGTGAAAATAGTTGATACCGAATCCGAATGGCTAATCTCCATTCTGGACGATAAGTGATACCTGTAGAGATGCAACATGTCGTGTCTCTCATTTAGGGGGTAGGAAAACCGGTTTAGTATGAGTTTGATTTTTACGATTGCTGAGAGCTAGATTTTCGTGACTTGCATATATGAAAAGTCTTATATAACGGTATTTAAGTTGATTAAACATAATTCTCGACCTTGTCTTACTTCCAATATATTAGACTTCCCTGAATAGGGCCATATTTTCAATTTTTCTACAGACAGGTAACCAGGATTCTCTTGGTAGAGAAGGCTTTTATGTGCCAAGAGAATCCGAAATTCTAGGGCTTAACTTGCAGAGTCTTCCTCTGCAATGGTGAGGGAAGTCGGTTCTATTTGTGTATTCTGGGCTGAGGCGGCGTTTGGTTCGCCCTGAATTAATTCCTTAACCTGCCCTAAAACTGTTCCAAGTTTGCCGTCTTCTAAAAGGCTGTTGATCAGTGCAAGGCCACTGGTAGAAAGCAGCAATTTATTAATATCACCTGTGCTATTGCCATTGCCGTTTTCACCTGCGCCAGGGAACGCATAGATTCTGGCATCGCCGATGACGCCTGGTTGGGGCGCTAAGGCGCGCAAGACTTCGGGTAGCCGATCAGCTAGCTGCGGCCAGATTTGGGCAATCACATCAGCCGTTAAGTTGGCGTTACTAATGGCATTGCGAGCTTGGATATTGGACTCCGTACCTTGTGCTTCGGCCAGGGCTTTGTCTAACTGTGCTTGGGCTAGGGTGCGGATAGCTTCAGCTTCGAGTTCAGCCGTTTGGCGGGCAATTTCTGCTTGTCGCCGTTTACGGAAGACGTCGATTTCAACGACGTTTTCATCGGCAATACGCCGCTCTTGGGCTTCTCGTTCGGCTGCGATGACTGAGAGGCGCTGTTCTCGTTCTGCCTGTTCCACAGCCGTTGCCGTTTGGACGGCGGCCTCGGCTTGAGCCCGGTCGGCTTCGGCTTGGAAACGATTGCGCTCCCGTTCCGCGATCGCGATGGCGGCATCTTCCTTGGCTACCTTCGACTCTTTCTCAGCCTCCGCGACCTCTACGAGTGCTAAATATTGTGCTGAATCGACCGCCTTCTGGCGATTCACTTCAGCGACATCGGCCTCTTCTCGTTGCAGGGCTTGGGCAACTTTCAGGGCTTTTTGGCGTTCTTCGAGTTCGATATCGGCCTCAATTTGTTTTTGTTGGACACTCAACTTACGTCCAATTTCTTCTTCTTCAACTGATTTCTCTTGCTGGATCTTGAATCGTTCAAGCGCCTTTTGACGTTCTTCGAGTTCAATATCGGCCTCAATTTGTTTCTGCTGAATGCCTAACTTGCGTTGAATTTCCTCTTCTTCAACTGATTTTTCCTGCAAGATCTTGGTGCGTTGGGCCGTGGCCGCTTCCTGATCGCGCTTTTCTTGAATCTCCCGTTCTCGTTTTGCCTTCAGAGACTCGATCTCTAGTGTTTGGGAGAGTTTGGCATCTTCTTGATCCTTAGTGATTTCGAGCGATCGCTTTTCAGCATCCAGTTCCTTCTGCTCAATGGCAACGCGGGTAGCAAGCTCAACTTCGCGCTTTTGCTGAATGGATCGCTGAATCGTCTCAGTTCGCAAGCGTACCCCTTGAGCATCGAAGAAGTTGTTGGTGTCGTAGGTATCGCTTTCCTCAATTTCCGATATAGCAATGTTGTTGAGGGTGAGTCCTACTTTTTTCAAATCGGGCTCGACCAAATTCAAAACCTCTTGGGCAAAGCCTAGTTTGTCAGAATCAATTTCGGCGAGGTTTTTGGATTTGGCGGCTGCTCGAATTCCATCGTCAGCCCGTTTCTCAAGCGCATTTTTGATATCGTCGGGGGTAATTTTGCCACTGCGCGAGAGCCGTGCGGCCGCAGTCAGCACATCCTCTTCGGAGGCATTGATGCAGACGTAAAACGTGACGCGCATGTCGGCCCGCAGATAGTCCTGGGTTCTTACGGCTAGCTTGCCCGTCCGTTCCACATCAATGGAAAGTTCGCGTAGGGGGACACGGGTTAGCTCATGGAACCCTGGCAGGACGACACACCCACCATTGAGAATGACTTTCTTCCGCTTACGGATAACGCCGCCAGTTTTCACAAAGGCTTCGTTGGTCGGGGTGATGATATAAACCCGCGTGTAAGACCATACTGCAATTAACAACAGTAGGAAGAAGGCGACGAATCCACTCGCGGCAAAGACGCCAATTCCTAAGCCCCCAAGCTGACCAACAACTGGGGGCGGGCTGACCGGAATTTCCTCCAGGGTGAATCTTTGTTCTGGCTGGGATGGCTGTTCCCAGGGGGCAGTTTTGGGAAGGGTTGGTAATGATTGAATCAAGGTGAGCCAGTACAACATAGAAGCCTCAACAAATTTCAAGAACCCAATTGTCACAAATTGGTGAAAATGCCTATCAAACGGGTTTATCGCTGTTTAACCAGCGCTCCTGGTCAGGACTATTTTGCGCGATAACCAAGTAATAGCCGCCTAAGCGCTCAATCACCAGCACTTTGGCTCCTCGCCGCAGGGTAATCGTGGCCCAGTCGGGGAGTTTGGCACTGATGGTGACTAAATTGGCAGCGGCATCTTTGACATCCACCTGGCCGATTTTGCCAGAGTGGTTGAAGGGAACAAACGCAGAGGTGACTGTTCCTAGGCAACCAATGAGGCGATCGCTGCTCGCGTCTTCCCCAAAGGCTGCAAACATCCGTCCAATCGGACGTGAGAGAAGGCTGCCCACAAAGAGGGCAAATGCCAGTGATCCACAGAAGACACCCCCTGCAATCAAGCCGACTGGGGGTTGGCGCAAAATTTCGCCAAGGGCGACATTGAATATCCACCCAGTCAGCCCCCATAGGGTAAAGTCCATGGCAAGTAGCAGGAGCAAGGGCGTGCGACCGATGCCAAACCAAGCCAGGACTTGTACAGGACCTAAGGTTTCGCCATCACTATCGAAGTCGGTATCGACGTCTAGGTTGACATCGGTATCGGCATCCAGGTCCGCATCGGCATCAATGTCCAGATCGAGGTCGGCGTCAACATCAGCATCGATATCCAGGTCATCATCGCTGCCGCCGGACAAGATAACGAAGAGAAATAAAGTAATCCCTGCTCCTAAGAAAATCCAATATGGCAGATTAGTCAGGCTGAACATTATGGGTTGGGGGATGAAAAGCTAGAGTCTGTGCAGCGGGTACTGCTAAGGGAGTGATTAACTCACAACCATGACGAGCGGTTAGCTAAACCTTACTGAGAGCAGTGGTTAGTCAGCGGATGTGCGCCGTTATGAAAAGCGTTATGAAGTTCTACACACTCATGCCCAAGATAGCTGTCTTAAAATAAAAAGGTTGGTTGTGCAAAGCATTTGTAATCCATGAAACCCAAGCGCCTGGGACACGTTGCTATCTGTGTTCAAAATATTGACAAAGCCGTTGAGTTTTATAAAAATCTCGGGATGGAGGTTGCTTGGCATGACCAAGATTGGGCCTATGTGAAGGCTGGTGATGATGGGCTAGCCCTGCTAAGCCCTGGATATGAGCAGGCTGGGCCTCATTTTGGTTTTGTGTTTAGCGATCGCGCTGAGGTGGATGCGGCCTATGATCGCCTCAAAGCAGAGGGGGTATATGTCACCCAAATTCACGAGCATCGCGATGGGACAGCTTCTTTTTACGGCAAGGATCCTGACGGTAATTGGTTTGAATACCTCTACGAACCGGCTGCCGTCGTCGTTGGAACACCCACATGAAGCCAGCAGCATTGTGCCGATGTGGCTGGGTCCACGATGATCCCCTTGAGATGGCATACCATGACCAGGAGTGGGGTACCCCCCTGCATGATGATCAGGCGCTTTTCGAATTTTTGATTTTAGAAGGCTTTCAAGCAGGCTTAAGTTGGATCACGATTCTGCGTAAACGCGATAACTTTCGGGCTGCTTTTGATCAGTTCGATCCTGAGGTGGTTGCTGGCTACGATGCGGCGAAACAGGAAGCTTTGCTGGCCGATGCTGGCATTATCCGGAATCGCTTGAAAATTCAAAAGGCGACGACTAATGCCCAGGCGTTTCTGAAAGTACAAGCCGAATTCGGGAGCTTTGATGCGTATGTGTGGCGTTGGGTGGAGGGAGAACCTCTGCAAAATCAATGGCAAACCTTAGATGAAGTGCCTGCCCGCACTGACCTGTCGGATGCTCTCAGCAAAGACTTGAAAAAGCGAGGCTTTAAGTTTGTGGGGTCAGTTATTTGCTATGCCTTCATGCAAGCGATCGGCATGGTCAATGACCACACCGTCGATTGCTTCCGCCATGCCGAACTAATTCGGGGTGTTGCCCCTAATCCATGATGAGCGAGCGATGTTATGCTTTGTTAGCCATTGGCCCTCAGGTGTTATGAAAACAACATGGAGAGCATATTCACTAGTCCCTCTAGGGTTACTAGTGTTAGGGACAACGGGGTGCGAAACCTTTCAACGGACGCTCGGTATTCCAGCGGAAACAGGTATCGCTATTGAAGATCCCCTAGTGGATGATGAAGATGAGCCAGTTGCGAGTCAGGCCCAAAATACGGATGGTGATAGCAAAGTATTGCTGAATGCCGAAGCTGGGATTGAACTGACTTTACCCGCTGCTTGGTCGCAAGATTCGCGCTTGCATGACTCAGCTGAGTTGCAGGCATCTGATATCAGTAACCAGCTCTACATTGTCGTTGTGGCCGAAGAAGATAAAACACTGAGTCGTCTGGGGCTGCGAGAAAATGCTTCCAATTATCGTCGCTTGCTGACAAACCAATTACAGTCTTTGCAAGGACAGTCGCCAACTGATGTTGCTTTTGTCGGCGATAATTTTGCCAGTCAGTATGAAATCCGAGGACAGGTTGATACCGATACGCCTGTTATCTACTTACATACAACTGTGGTTACCGAAAGCCGCTACTACCAAATTGTGGCCTGGACAACGCCATCACAATACAATGCCTATAAATCGGAACTTCAAACGATTACGGAAACCTTTAGAGAAGTTGATACCGCCTCAAGTCTCTAACGAGTTTGGCGATGGGTGTGTCAGTCAAGTGCCTTAATCACGACAGGCGTAGGGTGCAGGGAATAGAGTGTGATTGAACGCTGGGTGTTCGTTCCTGAAGCAACTGCAGGGGCGGTCAGAGGTCTATGGAATCTAGTCGTTTCTAAGAATTGCAAAATATGTCACTCCTTAAAAAAATTCTCGGAGCTTTCCTGATGCTCGTTGTGTTGGCAGTTGGGGCAGGGTTTCTGTTGCCAAGTTCTGTCCATGTGGAGCGTGATCTCTTAATGGATGCTGAACCAGCCGATATTTTTGCTTTGATCAGTGATTTTAATGCTTGGGATGCTTGGTCGCCTTGGGCGCAGCTTGATCCGGATGCAACCATGCAGATTACAGGTCAAGGGTTAAACCAAACCATGACGTGGTCTAGTGAGAATCCTCAGGTAGGACAAGGATCTCAGGTGATTGTAAGTTTGGCAGCTCCGAACTTACTCAAAACTCACTTGGACTTTGGTAGCCAAGGTATGGCTGATGCGACGTTTAATCTTGTGTCTGAAGATGGCAAGACTCGCGTCGTCTGGTCGCTCGACACTGATATGCGGGAAGGATTACCCCTCTGGCAACAGCCCATCAGCACGTATTTTGGATTTGCTATGGATGCCATGCTGGGCCCAGAGTATGAGACTGGCCTGCAGAATTTGAAGGGGTTGGTAGAGAGCTAATACCTGTATCCAGGATCCGATTATCTAGGAACCGGGTTTCTCAGATAAGAACAGTCGCATTTTGCTATTTTGACGCAGAGACCAGATTCCTACTGGCAACAATACCAAACCTCTAGGGTTTCATTCCGGGAGCTCAGGGCAAGGGTATTGTCAGCATTGAGGGTGACATCGGAACTGTCTAATGTGCTGAGGAGGGTGGGCGATCGCCAATTCCAAAGTTCTGCCTGATCGTGTTGCTGCACTATCAGTATTTGTCCATTCATACTGAAACTGGGCTCGCCGCTGGTCTCAATGGTGCGAATCAATTGTCCTGTCGCCAAGTTCCACAATTTGATAACACCATCGGCATTACTGGCTAAAAATTGACTGTCAGGACTTACGGCTAAAGAACGGATGGGACCTTGATGATTGTCCAAGGAAAGCTGACGTACGCCAGATGCACTATCCCAAAGTCGGCACTGGTTTTCTAAAGGGTGGTAGCTAGAATTTTTATACTGCATAGCTTTTAGCCCATGAGATGCCCCCATTGCC